>JBLIEO010000008.1:0-44247 GCA_047633095.1 Maribacter sp. | reverse complement strand
AGTTTCAAATTCAGCTAATAAATCGACGTAAACAAAAAGTTTACCTATCTGATATATTTGATTTTCAAAAAATAGAATAAAAATGGTACGAAAAATACTTAAAATACTGGGGATACTCGTTGCACTAGTACTTGTTGCGTTTATTACTATTTATGCAATTTACAACGAAAAGTTACCAGAAGGCAGGCCCGGCACCGATGCAGATGCCTTGGCACAAAAGATGCTTTCCACCCTTAATTACGATAAATTCAAGCAAACGCGATTTTTGGAATGGTCCTTCCAAGGTGGTGCCCACCAGTACAAATGGGATAAGGAGAAGCGCAACGTAGCTGTTTCATGGGGCGAGTATCTTGTTAATTTAGATTTAATTGCCCCTGAGTCTAGTTTGGCGTTTAAAAATGGAGAGCGCCTCATGGATATAGAAAGTGAAGCGATTATAGAAAAAGCGGTGGATTATTTCAACAACGATTCGTTTTGGCTTGTTGCACCTTACAAGGTCTTTGATTCTGGAGTAACCCGGAGTATTGTTCCTCTGCCTGACGGTACGGACGGACTTTTAGTAACCTATACCAAAGGCGGTAGTACACCTGGCGATTCTTATCTTTGGATGTTGCAACCCAGCGGTTTTCCAAAAAGTTTTAAAATGTGGGTAAATATCATACCTATTGGTGGTTTAGAGGCCACTTGGGACGATTGGGCCGTTATGGAAAGTGGGGTGTTTTTACCTAAATCTCATGAAATGGGACCCATTAATTTGATAATGGGAGATATACAAGGGTATAACCGTAAGAGATAATGAGCTTTAGTGGTTTTGCTCTTTTCTAATCCTACCAAATTAGTAAGGGAAACACAGTTTTAAATTTGATTAAAACCTTTGAAAACAGACCGAATACTTATAATTTTAAAACTCCGATAAGCCAAACTCGTTTAGCACTATTTCCCATTCTTTAGTTTCTTTAATATCCAAAATACGTTGCGATATCAACTGTTCCAAAGCGGTATGGGTTTTTGGTAACGCAAAAGCGTAAAATTGAACATCGAATTTTAACGGAAGTAATTCTAAACTATTAAAACTAGAATCTTTTTGAATTTGGTATTTTAAAATAGGTGCATCATACAGAAAAGCTTCAATTTCTCCTTTTTTTAACCCTTGAAGCCCGTTGCTGGCAACATCATATGTTTTTACGTTTTTAAAAAAGTGTTCTGCTAAGAAAGTTCGTGTTCCCGAATTTGACACTGTACCTACCTGTCGCTCCTTAAACGCATTAAAACCTTCAGGGTTATTGGTGAGTTGGTTCACCGTTAAACTTGAAGCGATACTTGCCGTCAAACCTGATATAAAAAGTAAGCCTCCGAACATCAACATAAGTGCTGAAATTTTGCCAAGTTTTGTTTTAGGTGCTTTATCGCCATACCCTACGGTTGTTAGGGTTACAGCAGACCACCAAACCCCATCCCATATACCCCTAGGGCCATAGCGAAAAATCTCAGGGTTAGCGCTACGTTCCAACAACCAACCTAATAAACCAAAAACAAAAATGATTAATACTAGTACAAATAGCCCCCTCAAAAAATTTAAATTAAAAAATCCTTTTAAAAAGTCCATGAACTTCTTCAGAGAAGAAACCTCTGCAACTACGGCTGTAGCATTAGATGCAAAAAAGGAATGTGTGAACTCCATTTCCCTACTGCGGTCACTGGTAATCGTTAATGGATTAATGCTTAAATCTATTCCTCCCGTACGTAAGGAATCTAACATCCTGGAAAAATCCATTGGCACCAGTTTATATTCTAGTTCTAAATCTTCTGCTACTTGCCGCCACAACCATACGTTTAACCCTTGCAATTTTAGTCCATCCTCTACTATAAAAGGAGCTGCTGGCGTATAGGCAACCAGCAGAGTATCTCTACTAACTTGACTTTGCGTTACAAAACTTACCAAACATATAATTAGGGTGAGGGTCTTCCGCATTTAGTATTTATTTATTAGTAAAATTAAATATACGGCATTACCGGTTAGAAAGGTAGGTTTGGAATTCAGAAAAACAATACTTTTAAGCTATAAAATAAAGCAATGGAAATAAAACTATTAGGACAGGAAGATATAACAGAAGAGCTACAGGAACAGCTATCGGAACTTTATCTCCAACTGAATGCACAATTAAAACAATTACAACTTAGTACTATTTTAGAGGTATCAGAAAATATAGATATTGCAGCTTGTTTTGAAAAAAATATAGTAATCGGTATCGCTATGATGGCAAATTACAAGGTAGTATCAGGTTACAAGGGAATAATCGAAGATGTGGTAGTTTCTGAACAGCACCGAGGTAAAGGTATTGGAAGAAAACTAATGGAATTACTTTTAAAAGAAGCCAAGGTAAGAAAACTGAACGATGTACTGCTATTTAGTAGCCATCACAGAACAGCAGCTATAGCGCTGTATAAAAGCCTAGGGTTTAACATGAAATCCAGTGGTTTATATGTTAAAAAACTAGACTAGCACTACTATGCCTTTTTCACATGTTGTAACTGATTTTTCAGCTCATCCATAGATTCTTGAAGCTGTCTTAACAATCCCGTATCCGTCGTGGCATCAACATTAAAGGTTATTTTACTGCTTACCTCCCATATTTCCTGAATCTGATAGGGTTTGATGTCATAAGGTGGATACGTTTCGTTCAAGGAAACCAAGCTAATGTTATTGGAATTAGGACGTTTCTCAATTTTCTTTACCATAATAGAATCTAACAATACCACAACATACATCTTGTTGGCACTCACATGATCTATGTGTTCAATTGCCCTTGCCAAAACCCATTCTCCTGGATGCAAATTAGGCAACATACTATCACCCTCTACCTGAAAGCCTCTGTACGTTGCGTTCCTAAATTCGGGTATAGGCAAATCAAATGCAGGTAATTGTTGGTACCAACTGGTATCGGCTATGTTTTGTGGATATCCTGCAGCTGCTTTTGCGTTTACGAGAACCATATTATCATTCTGCGCTGCATCTACGGTAACAACTTTTGGAATAACACTGGTGTTGGAAGTTTCCAAATGTTGTTGATCGCTTTCTCCGAATAACCAAAGTGGATTGATTTTAAATTGCTTTAAAAGTTCCGATACTACCTTACCCGAAAGTTTAGTTCGCCCTCTTTCTATATCAGCTGTAGTATTGGAGACACCCAAAAGTTTAGCAAATTCGGCCTGGGTATGACCTAAATCCCTTCTGATATCCGTAAATCTTTTTAAAGTCAACTCGTTTTCCATACTCAAAGATACACATTATGGATTATTTCCATAATATTAATTGGAATATTTCCATAATTCGGAATATTTCCATAAATTTGGAATATAGACCATAATCAATGGTTTGGTTTACAAATTAAGTAATTATTACGAATTGAAATAAAATCTAACTAAAAGCAAACCCATGGACACAATTCACAAACCGGAACATTATGATTTCTTAGAAAAAAGTAGAAATGTAGTTTTAAGTACTGGATATCATTATGTGGTGTGGAAAAGTAGGGTTAAAAAGAATGCTATCAGCCTAAAGAAAAGAGTCCTATTATTTTATTTTTAAATATATAAAACTATGGAAACGATAGAGGGACCAGTGCAGAAGGATATGGAATATAAATCGAAAATCTTCATTTATGACGGAAGTTTTAATGGTTTTTTGACAGCTGTTTTTATTGCTTTTGAACATAAATTGGCCCATGCGGATATACAGCCTATTGGTCACACACAAAAAGGATTGTTTACCGAAACCGAAACAATTTTCACGAACATAGAAAAAGCAAAACGTGTTTGGAACGGTATTAGAAACCGTAATAATACGGGAATCAAGAATATTTATTTTGCCTTTTTAAGCGAGCAGCCAGAGATAGAACCCCTACTCTATAGCTATATTAGAAAATTGATGAATAGCAATGAAAATAGCGACGCTAGTTTTTCAAGTGATTGTATTCTTCAAATCAATCAACTTGCACATAAAGTGGGAAGGGAAAAGCGGCTTATGGAAACTACAGTGGATTTTCAAATCACAAGAGACGCTGTTTTTTTTGCTAAGATAGCACCCGATTTTGATGTACTGCCCTTACTCTCTAAACACTTTCGTTCTCATTATACTGGTCAACCATGGATAATTTATGATACAAAACGCAATTATGGGCTTTACTACAATTTAAGTGGAGTTGAGCTCATTGGCCTAGACTTAACCAATGCGACTATAGATGAATTGATATCAAACGCGACCATTTCCAATGTAGAAATGCGCGGTAGTTCTTTTGAAAATTTAGATATTACGTCCCATCTCACCGTAAAACTGCATCACTCGTATGCTCCTAAACGAAATAGCAACTATAGTCCAGAAAAGCAGGTGAGTTAATGAGCTAAAGTTTTAACAAGAGGCTACGCATTACCCTTTGTACGCCCTGACCTTGGTAGAAATAGAAGAGTACAGTGAATGGTAGCAGTAAGCTATACAAAGCGTAGCAAATCAACTAAAATATGTTTCAAACCGAGTAAATGGTTATTTTTTCAGTACTATAAAAGACGATAACCTTGTTAAAAAGAATTGCAACGCTTACCCTAGTTTCCCTATTATTCGTTTCCTAGTGGAAAGACAAAAGTCCCGAATACCTTATTCGTTTAGAAGATAAATTTAAAGCTGCCGTATCCGCATTTAAAAAGAAAATAAACGACAAACAAGAACGTAGCTAAAGGGCGCGAAGCCTTAAACGCGTTTAAAACTACGTTAAAGAATACAAAAATGAAGATAAGAAATCTGTAAAAATCTCTGGCGATTGGGAAAAAGTAAACAAGCGCGTAGAAAAATTGAACAAGGAATCTGAAAATCTAAAAGAGCATGGCTTTAACCTCTTTAATACTATGGAGACCCAAGCCAAAAGCCTAAGTAACGAAGCCAGTAAAAAAACCTTAAACAGTGCCATTGAAAAAGCAAGAACTACATATAACGGACCCTTGGTAAATACTTTTCAAAAGCCATTAAAAAACTACAATTGCTACACGGTGACGCAGTAGAAGTCGGTAAAACTCTAGAAGTTGCTGCATCATTAAATTCTTTCGATAATAATAATAATGACCAAATGAAAAGTATAGAAGGTCGTGTAAACAGTAGTAAACAAGAACTAAATATTGCGGAAGTAGGGTGTAAAAAACGCTATAAGAAGTAGATCACTGAGTTGGGAGAAGACAACGCTAGTTTCAATTAATAAAACGAATTATAAGCAGGGGTTTTGACCATGAAATCTTATCCCCTATTTTTTATTTAGCTCACCCCCTTTTAACAAAATTACCGCACATACTGTAAGACATTGAACGAAATTTTAGTTGCAATAATTACAAATTGTTTAGTACTACAAGTCTATTTTTTTCTTGATAAATAAGGAACACATTCATGGTGTCCAACGTCGTAACTAAGCCGTACGGAAGAAAGCAAATTAGCGAGTACGCCAACAAGCTAAAAGTGACAAAAGCTCATAAAACTTTAAGGTATGGACATTGGGAAGCTATAACGCTATAACGCTATAACGCTATCACGTTATTGCCTTTTTTCATCCTAAAAAAAACGTACCTTACCCACTGTTATGCATGCATAGTAAACTCCCTCTTTTAAAACTTAAAAAAATGACCAAGTATCCCCATATTTTTGAACCATTAGACTTAGGGTTTACCATCCTTAAAAATCGAATCCTAATGGGTTCGATGCATACAGGGTTAGAGGAAGAAAAAAATGGCTTAGAAAAAATAGCTAGCTATTATGCAGAACGTGCTAAAGGTGGCGTTGGTTTAATTGTTTCTGGCGGAATTGCACCTAACGTTCAAGGTTGGACAGCACCTTTTTCGGCACGAATGAGCACAAAAAAGCATGCAAAACATCATAAAGTTATTACAGATGCGGTACATGAAGCAGGTGGTAAAATATGTATGCAAATTCTACACGCGGGCCGTTATGGATATCATCCTTTCGCGGTTGCACCATCGACCATAAAATCTCCAATTTCACCCTTTAAACCTTTTAAACTTAAACAATCTGGTATTCAGCGTACGGTTCGTGATTTTGTAAATTCTGCAAAACTGGCAAAAATAGCAGGTTATGATGGGGTAGAAATTATGGGTTCAGAGGGCTACTTAATTAATCAATTTATCACCGAAAGAACCAATAAGCGCACTGATAATTATGGTGGAAGCTATGAAAACAGAATGCGTTTACCGATTGAACTCGTAAAGCAAACGCGTGAAGCAGTTGGTAGGGAGTTTATTATAATCTATCGTTTATCCATGTTGGATTTAGTAGAAAAAGGAAGCACTTGGGAAGAGGTAGTAGCGCTAGGTAAAGAAATTGAGAAAGTAGGTGCCACTATCATAAATACAGGAATTGGTTGGCACGAGGCACGCATACCCACCATTGCAACATCGGTTCCAAGAGCTGCATTTACATGGGTTACAAAAAAAATGAAAGAAGAACTTTCGATTCCCTTAGTGACGTCCAATAGGATAAATATGCCAGAAACTGCTGAAAGGGTATTAGCAGAAGGTCACGCGGATATGGTCTCGATGGCCCGACCTTTTTTGGCCGATGCAGAATGGGTAAATAAAGCCGCAGCAAATAAAACGGACGAAATAAATACCTGCATTGGTTGTAACCAGGCGTGTTTAGACCACGTTTTTAAACAAAAAGTAGCTAGTTGCTTGGTAAATCCAAGAGCATGCCATGAAACAGAACTCAATTATCTTCCTACGCAAGAAAAGAAAAAAATTGCAGTTGTAGGTGCAGGTCCCGCAGGTTTAGCCGCGTCAACCATTGCAGCACAACGAGGACATGATGTTACACTTTTTGATGCCGATACAGAAATAGGCGGACAGTTTAATATGGCCAAGCAAATACCAGGCAAGGAAGAGTTCTTCGAAACCATTCGTTATTTTAACAGGCAGATAGAACTCCATAAGGTAACTGTAAAGTTAAATACGCGGGTAACTGCAGAAGATTTAGAAAATGGCGATTTTGACGAGATTATAGTGGCGACGGGAATCAAACCCAGAATCCTAAAGATTGTAGGTATTGAAAATCCTAAAGTACTAAACTATATTGATGTTTTAAAGTTAAAAAAACCAGTGGGTAAACGTGTGGCGGTTATTGGTGCAGGTGGGATTGGTTTTGATGTATCAGAATACTTAGCACAAGAAGGAGAAAGCACATCATTGAATATTGATGCCTGGTTAAAGGAATGGGGAATTGACAAAACAATGACCGCTAGAAGCGGAATTGAAGGGGTAACCGCAGAAGATCATCCATCACCTAGAGAAATTTTTATGTTCAAGCGTAGCAAGGGTAAGTTTGGTGGTAACCTCGGAAAGACTACTGGTTGGATTCATCGTTCTACATTGAAAAAGAAAAAAGTACAGTTTATTAACGAAGTACAGTATACTAAAATAGATGATGAAGGATTGCATTATACTCAGAATGGAGAAGCAAAAGTACTCGCAGTAGATAACGTCATTATTTGTGCGGGCCAAGTCCCATTTGCAGCACTAGTAGTGCCATTAGAAGAAAAAGGTATAAAAGTACACGTAGTTGGTGGTGCAGATGTTGCCGCGGAATTGGATGCAAAACGTGCTATAAATCAGGCCAGTAGAATAGCTGCTAAAATTTAAGAATGCTTCATTAAAATAAAATTAGTATCCTATTGATTCCGATTCTAGAGAGATTGCCTTTCATACTACATCTGTTGTTCTAAAAGGTGGTTAATGAGTCCATTATCTGTTGCTTTATAATGGCTCAATTCAGATTACATCTATTAGAATAAAATGAATTTTCTCCACTTCAATCGGAAAATAATTATCTATTATTAAAAATTAATAATTTCTAAAAATTACTTTGATACTTCGAGAGGATACAGATTTAGGAGAAACCAAAATAATAAACAAAATTCAAGTTTGGAATCGAATTGATTGCTGCTCAAACAGTTTAAACGAAGCTTACATTATGGTTTCAACAACAGCTTTTCCCACGTCTACAAATCTTAGCGATGCTCTAAATAACGCCAGTTTTAGTTACCAAATTGGGGATGCAACGGGGTTAGCTAATGTGGTGATTCCAACTGTTGTTAGTGGAAGATATGTTAGACTGTGAAGGTCAGGACCAAACCCTTCCAATGGTGGGAATGCTATTAATATAGCCGAATTTCAAGTTTTTGGAGAGGCCCTATGTAATACAAGCACTATTGCAGATAAGTATAATTTAGATAGCGATAGCGACGGCTGCCCAGCTACCCTTGAAGCCAGTTTTACTGATCCTAACAGCGATCAAATTTTAGGAAATTCACCCGTAGTAGTTGATCTAAATGGTCTCGTAACAGGACAAGGAGGCTATACATCACCGGCAGATTTAGATGCAAATAGTGTTTATGATTTTAAGGAGCTTGGTGCAGCACCTATAATAACCATACAACCTCTTATCCAAAAAAAAATTAGTGGTGCTAATGCTACATTTGGTGTTAAAGCGACTGGTGCCAACCAATACCAATGGCAAGAAAGTACCGGTGGTGGTGCCAACTTTACGGATATTAGTAATGGCAGTGAATACGCAGGTGCATTAACTAGCTTACTTACGTTGCTTTCTGTACATCCCAATAAAAATGGTTTTATGTACCGTGCCAGTATTACACGTACTTCTTTTGTCTGCGACCAGAAGACATGCAATGAAATTACGCTAACCATAGGCCCAAGAACGGTTATTACAAACCGTAGGATTACCATTAGAATTAAAAGAACTAAGTAAACCACAAGCATCTTTTTTAGATTTATACTGAAATAAGAATCTGATAATGGCTATACTCGATATTAGGATTGTAGTAGGAGTATTAAATCATTTACCAATTTACCTTATCTCAAATACATTTATTATAATTTTACTGAAGTATTAAATGCCTTAATCAATACCTTTATTGATTCGTCTGATTTTGGCATGAATTACTTGATAAACCCTTGGTTCAAGAAGCCATAAACAAGTGCTTATATTTATCCGTAGGTATAGGTGATTTTTAATTAAAATAAACGCTTATCTTTTATCTTAAACTTTAAACAGTACCGTTTTAGTAGCGCAAAACTTGAAAGACGCCGCTAACAAAAATATATCCAAAAACGAAGACATGATTATACCAAAGCTACATTACATATCACAAGGAAGCTCACCTAAAGAGCATCTGGAGAACATTCAAAAAGCATGTACTTCTGGAATAGAATTAGTTCAATTCCGTTTAAAAAATGTTTCAGAAAAGAAATTTTTCAAGGTAGCTAAGGAGGCTAGAGAAATCACTTCTCACTATCAAACCAGATTAATCATTAACGAACATTACAAAATAGCGAAAGAGATTAAAGCAGATGGAGTACATTTAGAGACAACGGACTCCTGCCCTATTGCAGCCAGAAAACAGCTATACTCCTGGCAAACCATCGGGGGTACTGCAAATACGATACAAGATTGCGAAACCTTACTAATTAAAGAAGTCGATTATATAAGTTTAGGCCCATTTAGGGTTACAACAAGCAAAGGTCATATGCCTCCGGTTCTAGGTTTAAACGGTTATACAGTAATACTAGAAGCCTTAAATACCAAAATACCAATTATTGGTGTTGGAGGCATAACCGAAGAAGATGTTACTGCACTACTAGAAACAGGTATTTCTGGAATTGCAATCTCTGGAGCAATTACCCAAAATTTTGATAGTATAAGTACATTTAACCAATTACTAGGGGCATCTTCAACAGAAGAGCAACGCCACACATTTGAATAAATACATTGCTATTATAGGAACAAAAATTTATTCCGGAAGCTTCCATTGCAATCTTAGGTAGGCATTCGTTTTATTAAAAACATATAGCAGACATACTATTAAAAGATTATTTACACTTGGCTATTGATTCTTTCTAAGGTTTTTATAACTACTTTATTCTTCTTATCCCGCCGTATTTAAAAAATCATTTTGTAGTATATTAGTAAACCATCAAATTTTTATTAAAACCAGTTTACAATTAAAACACCTATTACAATGATAAATACTGTCCGAATATTTGTGCTGTTCTTGTTCTTTTTTTCCGTCTCACCTGTGTTTTCTCAAGACAACCATCATTACCAGACAAATTTCTCAGTTGAAAATTTTACAGAGAGACGAACGAATCTACTTGACGCAATAGGAAACAATGCAATAGCACTTATTCAAGGGACTGGCGGAAGGGCTGGATTTAGTGTTTTTCGTCAATCGAATACCTTCTACTACCTTACCGGATTAGAGAGCGATCATGCCTATCTTCTGTTGAACGGAAAAAACAAACAGACGGTTTTGTACCTCCCGCACCGAGATGAAGGAAGAGAAAACGGGCAAGGAAAAATATTATCTGCTGAAGATGAAGCGCTGGTAAAAATACTAACCGGGGTTGATAAAGTGAAAGGATATGAGTTCTTATCGTCCGATTTACTCCGGACCGGTTTGATCAAAGCGAACGCCCCCTTTTTATATACCCCTTTAAGTCCGGCTGAAACGGGAAACGATAGTCGAGACGAGCTTTTATATGGTCAGGCACGTGCCGCGGCAGATCCATGGGATGCCAGTGTTACGAAAGAGTCCCTATTTGTGAATAAAATAAACTCGCAATTCCCTCAATTCGAAATTCGTGACCTTTCTCCCATATTAGATGAGATGCGTTTGATTAAAAGTAAAGAAGAAATCGTATTAATACGAAAAGCCACGCAAATTGCTGGGTTGGGCATCATGGAAGCTATGCGTTCTACCGCACCAGGTGTTTACGAATATCAGCTTGATGCTGCAGCCAAATACGTTTTCCACTTAAATGGAGCCAGAGGCGACGGCTATGCTTCTATTATAGGAGGAGGCACTAACGCCTATATGGGTCACTATTTTCATAAAACGGATGTCTTAAATACCGGTGATTTAGTCTTGATGGACTATGCGCCAGATTATCGGTATTACACCAGTGATGTTACCCGAATATGGCCTGTTAACGGAAAATTCGACAAATCTCAAACAGCGCTCTATTCGTATATTGAAGCCTACAGAGATGCCCTTTTTAAGTATGTAAAACCTGGTATAACCTCAGATGAAGTACTGGATTTTGCTGCTGCCGATATGAAACAGTATTTAAAGGGAAAAACATTTACCAAACCACACTACTTAAAAGCGGTACAGGAAGGGGTGAAATTCAGGGGTCATTTTCAACACCCCGTGGGTATGGCGGTTCATGATGTGGGTATCGTACACCGCGTTCCTTTGAGAGCGGGCATGGTATTTACCATAGATCCCATGATATGGATACCCGAGGAGCGTTTGTACATCCGAATTGAAGATATGGCCTTAGTGACTGAAGATGGGGTTGAAAATTTAAGTGCCTTTGTTCCTTCTTCGATAGAAGCTATTGAAAAGACTATCAAAGAAAAGGGACTAATAGAATTTCATCCACCTACCGAACTACCGTTCAAAAACTAAAAACTGAATATGAAGTACACCATAAATCACTACCGTATGCAAATCCGTCTTTTACTAATTCTACTTGTTTTACCAGTGTATAGCTTGATGGCACTTCCATCTTCGGATAGTTACCCAAAAAACCCAAATATAGATGCCGTAAACTACAGGTTTAATATAAAAGTATCGGATACTACCGATGAAATTAGTTGCGTGGAAACTATTGACATACGCTACTTGGCAGCCGGTGAAACGCTTTTGCGGCTTGATTTAATCAAGGCTTCGGAAAAAAAGGAAAATAGGGGTATGGTCGTTAGCAAAGTTATTTCAAACGGAAAAAACTTAGCCTACACCCATGAGAATGATGTGTTGACTATTCAGCTCTCAACACCATCCACTTTAGAACAACGAAGTAGCTACACGGTGATGTACAAAGGTGTACCGGATATAGGCCTTAAGATTGCAAATAATAAATATGGCGATCGTACTTTTTTTAGTGATAATTGGCCTAATAAAGGTAGGAACTGGTTGGCTACTATTGATCATCCTTATGACAAGGCCACATGCGAATTTATAGTTACTGCGCCCGACCACTACCAGGTTGTTTCCAATGGTTTAAAAGTCGAGGAAACCAATTTACCGAATGGCGAGCGGCTTACACACTGGAGGCAATCGGTTCCCATAGCGACTTGGCTATATGTATTGGGTGTTGCCGAGTTTGCCGTACAATATGTGGATGAATTTGATGGAAAATCAATTGAAACATGGGTGTATCCACAAGATAGGAATGCTGGGTTTTATGATTTTGCCGTTCCAACGAAAAGTGCCTTAGAATTTTATAGCGACCGTATTGGACCTTTTTCCTATGAGAAATTAGCCAATATTCAGTCCAACAGTGTAAGTGGCGGTATGGAAGCTGCTTCTGCCATTCTTTACAGCGAAAACTCCGTTGTAGGTGATAGAAATGAACGCTGGCGTAATGTGGTCATCCATGAAGTAGCCCATCAATGGTTTGGAAATTCTGTGACAGAATACGATTGGAACGATGTATGGTTGAGTGAAGGTTTCGCTACCTATTTTACATTACTCTTCATAGAGCATCACTATGGAAAGGAGGCCTTTGTGGCGGGCCTCATTAAAAGTAAGAAAACAGTGGATGATTTTTATTTAAAAAATCCGAAGTATCGCATTGTCCACGATAATCTTACGGATATGTCAAAAGTAGTTTCTATACAAACCTATCAAAAAGGGAGTTGGATACTACACATGTTACGCGGAATGATAGGTACTGAAGTTTTCTGGAAAGGAATTAAATCGTATTACAAGAAATACAAAGATGTAAATGCTACGACGGATGACTTTCGCAGAGAAATGGAAGAAGTCTCCGGTTTAGATCTTAAACCTTTTTTTCAACAATGGCTATACCAGCCAGGTACTTTGAAATATAAGGGCACATGGCGTTTTGATTCGAAGAAGAAAGAAGTCACAATAGTTCTTGATCAAGTACAGACCGATGGTAGTGTATTCAAAATGCCCCTAGAGGTAGGTGTATTTGGGTCACAAAAAGAACAGCAGCTTATTAAAAAAATACACCTAGATAAGAAATCAAATACTATTCGTTTTTCTGTTGACTTTATACCTGAAAAGCTAGTGCTTGACCCAAATTTCTTGGTGCTTATGGAGTCCGATTTTAAAAAAGGATAGGGCGGCAACTGCTTACAGAAAGATTATTTTTTGGTAAATCCAGCATGCAGCATCACTCCCGACGTGTATAGAATCACAACGATTACCACCCATCGAAGTATATCTAAGGGCAAGGACTTAACCACAAAAGCGGCAAGGCCCACCGCTACAATTCCCGGTATTGCCATGGCAACTGCCGCTTTTCTATTATAGGCTTTTTCACGGATAAACCGCACCGAAGCTGGGGGCATCAAAAAAGCGCAAGACCCCATCATAATTGGAAAAGCGACCTCGGGCGACATACCCAAGGCAAATACCAGTGCCATACAGGGTGCGTATAATCCAATACCACCTGTCATTAAGGCGCCCAATCCAAAATTAGCAATTACTGCAATGGCTAATTTTACACCTGTGAGTCCAATAGCTTCTCCCCCCCCTTGTATCCATTCCATGCTAGTAGCCAACATAAAAAATGCTGTAATCAATAGCGCAAAACCCATCACCAAACGTATCTTTTTTTCCGACATTTTTGCAACTACTCCTGCACCAAAAACTGCACCCAAGGCGGCCGATAGGAACATCAGTACCAAGGTCATTGGTTCTACTTCGATAATAGTGATAAAAATCAATGCCTGAAATAACACCGGAAGCGTATTCGCCACGTTCATGGTTCCGGGAATGTACTTGTCTGTTGTTTGCTTTGTGAACTTAAGAAGGGCTGTTTGAGGTGCAAATGCACCAATGCCAAGAACATCAAAAAAATTAACTACAAAACCAATAATCGAAGTTTTTAGCCAACTACTCTCCTCCAATTTATTTCTATGGTCAAAAAAGTCTTTACTTAACACAATGGCAAACCAAATGGCCAGTCCTGCTAATGCAATCCACAGTGTTATAATCATAGATGGTTTATATGGGTGTTAAAAAGCGCGTGAATCCGCATTAGCATACCTTAAAAAAAGTCTTATTACTGCTACGTTCCCCATTGGCTAATTTTGCTTCGATTTCCTTTGCCGTTTTAGTAATAGCAAGACCTCCTAAGCCAGTACAACAAAGCTCATTTGGCAAGGCATCACCTACGCGTTTCATAGTTTCAACAACCTCGTCTAAAGGAATCAAATGATTGTAGTCAGATAAGGCCATATTTGCAGAGGAAATTGCATTGGTCGCCGCCATCACATTTCTATTTAGACAGGGTGCTTCGACCCGATCGGCAATCATATCGCAAATCATGCCCAAGCATGATTGCAAGGCCATCGAAGCTGCCGAAAGCGATTGATCTAAAGTTCCTTTTTTTAAGGAAACAATACCTGCAGCTGCCATGCCCGAACCGGATCCGCATTCGGCCATACATCCCCCAACTTCGGCGGCAAAAGTGGCATGCGCAGCAATAAAAACGCCGATAATTCCAGCAGCTAGCATTGCTTTTACCATGTCGTCTTCTGTAAGCTCCAATGTTTTACCGATACCAATAATTGCACCTGGCAATGCTCCACAAGACCCTGCGGTAGGTGCCGCAACAATAACGCCCATAGAACTTTTGACTTCCATCATGGCGGAGGTGTATAGAATTACTTGGTTCAGTGCATCCCCTTCTACTAATTTTTTCCCATCCATCCGTTCCTGAAAAGTTAAGGACTGTGGACCTAGAATACGATCGGCATACTTCGTTCCTTGCAACCCTAACTCAATGGCATTTCGCATTATTTTTAAAATGGAACGCATATGTTCAAAAACAAGCTCCTTTGAAATATTGCCGCGCATACTTTCATAGGCGACAGCCAACTCCCATAATTCAAGATGCTTGTCGGTATTATAGTCAAGCATTTCATTGCACGTAATAAAAGGAACTTTGATATTCTTACGTGCCATTATTGGCAGTACGGGTTTTATTTTCTTAATAAAAAGCACCTCTTCCATTTCTAGTAGCGACGCCTCTAATTCGGCTGTAATAAATTGATTGGATTTTATTTCAATGAAGGTAGACCTTCCGCTGCGCAATACAATCTCATCACAAACAAAAGCTTGTCCGATATGGCTAACAATAGTATTGGGTGATTTGCAATAAACTAAGGTTTGAAAATAATCGCCTGCCATAGAAACGGCTGCCCCATCGATTTCAATAACTTCTATCATGCCTCCCCCAGTAGAAATGGCGGTTACCTCTCGGGTTTCTTTAGCATTCTTTAGCGTGAGCTTATAGGTATTGGGGTGTGTGGCACCAATAGGATGAATATCGATTTTAATTTTAATTCCAGCTTCATCAATAGCTTGTAAATAATTTGGTAGTCGTTCCTCATCTGCTTCCCATCCCATAAAGCCTCCAAACAAACCCATATCTGACCCTTGACCTTTGTGAGTCGTGGCCAAAGAACCGTTGGGGTCAAACTCAATATAGACTTCTTCAATGTCTCTATCCATTAAGTCGAGACACATCCTGCCGATGCGTAAAGAAGCTGCACAATGTGAGCTAGAGGGCCCTCGCATAACTGGACCAATTACATCATTGAATATACTGGGATATGTTTTCATCTTACGAAGTACAGATTTATGATTAAAAATTAGCCGGTATAGCTTCATTTAAAGGTATGTCCAAATCTTTAAAACAGTAAAATTTACGTGTTAATTTTTAATAGTACCGTTTTATCTTATTTCATGGCTCAGTATAAATGGCTTATTAACCCCTTTAAGATAGCTATAAAACTAAAGGCCTCCCTCCTAACTTTGGGTAGTATAACATCTTCTTATGTATTATAAATGAAGCCACCTAAAATACAAATGAACTCCAACAGAAAACCTAACTCCCTCATGCTAAAAGAAATATAAATATCGTCGTAAAATTGTGAATATCTATTCTCATGTTTGACTTTTTACCCTATCGTCAACCCTTATATTTGGCATCTTAAAAATAGATAGTTATGAGTGCAACGTGGTATGAATGTAAGGTGAAATATAGAAAAATTGATGAAGCGTCTGGCGTGGCAAAGGTAAAGACAGAACCTTTTTTAGTAGATGCCATTTCCTATACCGAGGCCGAAAGTAGAATTACCCAAGAGATGTCTGCTTATTTAAGCGATAGTGATGAAATTAAAATTACAAATATTAAAGTAGCCAATTACGCTGAAATACATCCCTTCGAAAATTCTGACAGATGGTTTAAATCTAGGGTGTCCTTAATCGCTTTTGATGAGGAAAGTGGTAAAGAGCGTAAAACAAATTTATATTTATTAGTACAGGCCAATGATGTTAAGGAAGCCTACGATAATACGAACGGTGTAATGAAAGATACGCTGGGAGAATATACCATACCTGCCATCTCAGAATCTCCTATTATGGATGTATTTCCCTATTTTTCTGGGGATGAAGACGAAATGGAACGTGTGCAGAAATTTACAGCCCTAAAGGATTCTGTGCCGGTTACTAATGACATGGACGAAGACTTGGAGCAAGCAGATATTCTTTCTGTAGAAGCCGAGTAATAAATTACTTAAGGTATAATTTTGATTGGATAGTAAATTAATTGGGTAAAAATGGGGTGTGTTTAGCAAATACCACACTCCTTATGTTCTTGACTAAAACACACCCTATTTACCAGCTAATTTAAAAAAACTAAAAATTTCTTTAAAAAAGAGGCTATATAAATTCTTTTAGATAGTCTCTTTTTTATGTACGTGTTTATATAATTTAATAGACCCTGCATCGGAATGTTTTTACAGGGCGATGCTTTAATCCCTACATCAGTTTCAGGCCCTTTTTTAGGAGTCTGCCCAAAGAAAAACTAAGAACTCTTCCAAAGCTCTTAACAGTGAAAGAATTTTTATTACTGAACAAGAGGCTAAGACGCTTAGGATTGGTGCCCCTTATTCAAAGACTTAACTGAACTTATTCTTTCGTTATTTTGTAACTAACGTTTGCTCCGCCACCAGAAATATAAATATCTCCGGATGAATCAATAGTTACACCATGGAACAACCACGTTGGAGGAGCCGCTTCCAATCGAGGCCCGCTAAGTTCGAGACCCTCCATGATTACGGTCACTTCCCCTGCAGCCAAGTCGATACGGGAAAGACGGGAAGCACCCGTTTCTACCACTAACAGACCGCCGTCTATGTTATAGCCCCTATACTAGGGTCTAGGAAATTCAAAAAATCATTATTATCTGTTCTTGAAACTAACAGAAAACCATCGCCGGAATCCAAGTAACCATATATTCCTCCTTTAATTTTAATACCACGACCTTTCTTACCGTAAAGGCCTTCTTTTGTTTGGTAATTAAATACGTTTATTTTAGTGCGGTTACCGTCGTCAGGTAAAACAAGCAGTCCTTTATCCAAAAAACTAACGTGGCTCAAGGCACCTTTAACTTCTAGTGGGGTGTTCCAAATTAAACTGCCATCATTGGTGTTGTAAGCATTATACTGGCTTGTGTATTTTATTTTTGGTTTTTCGGTCGTTGTAGTCACTCCTGTTTGTCCCTCCCTTTGCGTTCCCAAATAAAACCCTTCACTGGCTTCCCGTTCATAATAACGAAGTTGAAAGTCCATTTCTTGAGCCATGCTTTCCGCAGCTTCCTTTAGTAAAGCACCTAATCCAGTAAGATTATCCAATTGGGCATTTTACTTGGAATTCGTATTTTTCCAAATAATAGCGCCCCTGTCATTATTCAATTTGTAGTTATTGAATAAGGTTACAATAAGTAGCTCTTGATTATCAAGTTCATTTACATTAATAATACTTCCAAATTTTTCTTCCAAAGACCAAGATAGGTTGCCATAAGACATTTTTGCTCATACCAATAATGGTTCTTCGCACCAGCCGGTACAAGCGACAAGAATTGTATTTGAATTATAGAATAGAAAGTAGCTCGCTATCTCCTTAAATCCTGCATTCGAAGAATTAAAAACTTCTTGCCCGCTAAACTAAGCTATAGGATGCAGGGTGTTTTTGCATGTAACAGTGAAAAATGGGCTGTTAGGAAGTTTTCTTTAAAATCGGCTCTATCTAGATTCCATGAGCTCGCTTACTCCAAACAATCTTACCAGTCTCCGCATCCAATCCAATCAGACCCCCTCTTGAGCTTACCATAAGGTTTCCCAAAGCCGTAACCTCTTGCCAAAAAATATTGGTCGGTACTTCTGTATTCCATTTCACCTCCACTTGTGCAAAATGCATAAAAGGACACATTAGGGCGAGGATAAACATTGACTTAAATGAAATCATAGCTTCAGTTTTAGTTTATCCTTACGGAACTAGATTATATTTAGTATTTGAGGTGCGCCTATTTACTTTATATTGATAATAAAAGGAACACTGATTAGTCTCAATTGACGACTAATCAAAGTACTTTAGGTGCTCTGAAAACCATCCTTATATATCTTCCATGTGAAATGCATGACTGAAAGTAACAACCAAAATGCTTCACTACCTTTACAAGGTAAGCGATGAAAAAGAAACATACCCATTATAAAATCTACAAACCCTTTGGTGTATTGAGTCAATTTACGTCTGGGGAGGAGCGCCAATTGCGTAAAAAGCGTTTCATGTCAGAGTTCTTCGACTTTCCAAATGGCACTATGCCTATAGGTCGCTTAGACGAAAAATCGGAGGGATTGTTGTTATTGACTACAGATGGCGAGCTTAGTAATAGGGTTAACAGTAGCGGAATAGAAAAGGAATATATTGCTCAACTAGACGGCATTATAACGCAAAAAGGGATACTACAATTACAGCAAGGGGTTTCCATAGGTATATTTGGAAGTACCTATAGCACAAAGCCCTGTTTGGTAAAAAAAATTGATACACCTACGTTCCTACCATCTCCAAACCAAAAACTACGCATAGGTGCCCATAGACCAACTTCTTGGATAAAAATCATTCTGACAGAAGGCAAGTTCAGACAGGTACGTAAAATGACAGCAGCGGTGGGTTTTCCAACTGTAAGACTGGTTCGTATTCGTGTGGGCACAATTACCCTAGACGATATGCCCGAAGGAGTTGTGTTGCCTGTTACGGACGTTTTGATTTAAAATTTAGTTCTTGATGAAGAAAACCTAGAAAACAAGGTCAGTTTCTTTTTCGTATTAATAAAATAAACTCCTGTAAGTAATACGATAGCTGCTATGGCCGACTGTGTCGTAATTTGTTCCTCCAGAAAATACCAGCCCAAGAGCATCGCAATTATAGGGTTCACATAGGATGAGGTTGCTACCTTCTCTGGAGAAACGACGCGCAATAAATAGTTAAAGGAGGTAAAGGCTACAATACTACCAAAAATGACTAATAGAAACATAGACCATTGCACTGGTGTGCTCCACTCTAATGGAGAAATCCACTGTTCTCCTAAGATAAGACTGATTATAAAAAGTAGTATCCCACCTGTTACCATTTGGTAGCCTGTATTTACAAAGTAATTGGAAGGCAAATCGGCCTTACTTACAAACAAACTTCCATAGGCCCAACTTAGCATGCAAGCAAAAATAAGTACCATGCCTAGCACGGCTCCTTCTTTGTTGATGATTTGTTGCTGACTTACCAGCAAGTAAATACCTATAACACCCAAACCTACACCAACCAAAGACATAGGCTTAATTTTCTTGCCTTGAAGAATAAGCATTAGTAGTAGTACCACCAAAGGCTGTGCAGAGATTTCCAATGCTGCAAACCCGCTGTCTACATACTTGAGTGCCCAGACCACCACTCCGTTTCCGAATGTAAGGAACAGAAAACCGGCAAGAACAGTGTTTATAAACTGTTTTTTAGAAATCTTTAGGGAACGACCAGACAGTTTTGAGATTAAGAATATCAATAAGCCAGCAACAACAAAGCGAGTACCTGCAAGCATAAAAGCTGGCAACTCGCTAACCGCTATTTTATTCAATAAATAGGTGGCTCCCCAGATAACATAAATCGCAAAAAAGGCCAATACGATAAGAAGAGTATTTCGTTTGGCCATAATACTATGTTGTGTTTACGAGTAAAATCTAAGCAATTTTCTTTACACGAACGGCATTCATACCCTTCATTCCTCTTTCTAACTCGTAAGAAACTTTGTCGTTTTCAAAAACCTCGTCAATAAGTCCACTTACGTGAACGAAATATTTTTCATTATTTTCTGAATCGATAATAAAACCAAATCCTTTTGAAGAATCAAAAAAAGATACTTTACCACTTCTTACTGGATCAAACTCCTCTACATCTCCCTCTTCTTTCTTAGGAATACCCAAAACAATATCCTCTGCTTCTATCTCTACTTTCATAGCTGGATCTGGTGGTGTATCCACAAGGTTTCCGTTGAAATCAACATAGGCCATAGGAATCCCAGGAGTTCCGTTTTCTTTTGCATCCGCCTTTCTGGCTAGCATTTTCTTCCTCTTTTCTTCACGCTTCTTTAAACGCTTCTTTTCTTTTTCTGTTTTGTTAAATGTTTGTTGCGATTTTGCCATTCGTAATTTTAAATTTTTAAATATCCTTTATTATAAGAGAAAACGAAGTAAACTGGTGACTTGTAGATAATGACAAATAATTAGTTGCGTATATACTATTTGGTAATCTTTAAGGTCATTGCGAGAATATTCTGCATCCCTTTTTAACGGTAACAAAGATACATTATGTATTTGGATTTTGAGGTATAATGAGTTGGTATTGGTACGTGTATCCAATTTTTAAGCTGTTTTATAACCTATAAACTGATTTAAGTTGCGCAACTCTTTTATGAAAGCTATCCTAATTTTTTGATTAATAAACTGAAATTTCATGTGCTAAATCTTTATATTTTAAGAAAAAATATCTGTAATAATCAATTTAAAAAATTACCATAACTAATTGATTTCAAGTTATTTGTTTTTATACCTGTAATATATACTCTGAACTTATTGCTTAATAAAGCACCTTTTCATAGCTAGTGCTTTACCAAAAAAACTACTACCGCGTCTTTTAAACATAAATAATAACAATATAAATCATTTAAAAACGAAGGTCATGAGAACGTTTAACAGGCACTCAACAAGTGATTCCAGAAGAGGTTACTTCTTTTACTCATTTAGAAATAGTAAAAGGGTCCAGTGGGTTTAAATTTAACAACGCGTCCACTAGGCTGCATATCATCAATCAATTCATCGACAATCAAAACACGAACATTATGATACATGTATTGGATTGGGATCTAATAATTGCTGAAAGATTCCCTGAATCTGTAAAATATCAATCGATTAATGAAACATCTTGCTTAGTTCTTTAGGAATATATAGTTGCAACCCGTAGTAGGTAGTAAATCGTATACGATTTACTACCTTTACGTCATGGTTAAAAAAATAAATTTGCGGGATCAAGTGCGCAATTACCTCCTAAAAGAAATGACAAAAGGTACGCTAGACCTCGGAAAAACAATAAACCTAGCGGCACTGTCCAGAGCCTTGAACCTCAGCGTTACGCCTATACGGGAAGCTTTAGCGCAACTACAGCAAGCACGTATTGTAAAAGCGGTACCCAACCGAGGTTTTATTATTGCAGAATTAGACGTTAAGGAAGCGGAAGATTTATACGACCTCGTGGCCAGCTTAGAAGTTATGGCTATTGAAAATAGGGAGTTCAACGAAACAGATATCATCAATTTAAAAAAACAACAAGAAGTATTTGAAAATTCGACAAACGCTATTGCTAGAATACAGGCTGATATGGAGTTCCACAGATTACTAACCCAAGGTTTTGAGAACGAGTTGGCGCTTCAATTACTTCATAACTTAAAAACAAGAGTTTTCTTTTACGAGCGCGCATTTATGTCAAACGATTCATTCTATAATAAGTCGAATAACCAGCATGAAGCCATCATTTCCGCTATTGCCGATGATAATGTTCCCACAGCTTCCCTCCTATTAAAAATGAACTGGATGCTGATTTTGAACTATATTCAGAAAAAATTGACTGAATAGAAAAGTCCTATTTTAGATCCTCTAAAAGTAAAGCCGCAGCATCCGTAATCTTCTGATAACTTCTATAGCCCTATCTAGAGAAAAACAACGCCGCTACAATGACTATCAAAAAACCTATCCATTGCGATGCTTTTAAAGGTATTAAGAACACATCTTTATCATCAAAAATTTTAGTAGTTGTTGGAATAATTAAAAACATCATTATAAATGATAGTGCAATACTCATCTGCTGTAGGCGCAATAATCGAGTTTTTGACTTTGTACAACTCACTAAGTTATCCTTATATTTTCCCTTAAAAATATCGAAATCTTGAATTTGTTTTATAGCAGAAAGTACTAATATGGCATTATAATTAGGAAACCTAAACAAAGTATACCAGATGCCTGAAGGTACCACATATCCAATTTGTTGAACTTAATTAAAATAAGGAGAGCTACCCCAAAACATACAACCGTCCCAGCCTTTTCGTAATTACTAATTTTTTTAAACTTGTTTTTATACCTGATACGTGTCATCTCCATGATCATGTTATTCGTGAGTTTCTTTTGTGTCTCTAGTTCCTTGCCCATCTGGGTCCAAGCTAGTTGCAGTTCTTCCAGTTCCATAATCCTAGGTTTTTATAATAGTATCTTTTATTTTTTTTAATGCGGGAGATTCTAGTCCCTACGTTAGAAGCTGATAATCCCGTTATCTCTGCTATTTCGCCATAACTTTTCCCTTCTAATACTAGAAGCATTAGTCCCTTTTCTAAAGTATTCAAAGTTTAAATGTAGGTATGTAACAGTGTCAAACGTTCTTCATACATGTTATCCTCTTTATCCGCTCGTATTACAGAAACTTCTAATAAAGGAGCTAGTAAAGGTTTTTTTGACTTTTTTTAGATAGCTAATGGCAGTTTTTACCTACACGGTAAATCCAAGTTGTAACCTTAGATTCCCCTCTAAAAGAATCAAAACCCCGCCACAGCTGATATACAATTTCCTGAAAGAGGTCTTCGCTATCCAAAGGGGTATTCGTATATACGGAGGCTACCTTTATGAGTAGTCCTTGATGCTCTTTTATCAACTTTGTAAATTCGGTCTCACTCGCCATCGGATGCTTTAGTTTTACAAATAGGTGTCGCTAGTCAGTAAAAAGTCACATAAAAAGTAAACTAATTTCAAAAGTGATATACAACATGCTTAAATATAGTACGTTATACCCTTAAATTTAGCATATGCAATTCCTAAATCAAGAAATAGCGGCATTGACGAAAAGAAAAAAGACCCGGTCTCTAATAAAACCGGAAATCTCCTGTGGTATTTTTCAGGATGTGGAACAATTTTTAGCTAAGAGACCTACCAATACCAGAGGTAAATAAGTTGCCTACTCAAAAAGCGAAGCATCAAGCCCTGGTACTAATTGAAGTGCGTTTTTATAGTATACTTTCTTCAGTACTTCGTCCGCTAGGTTTAAGCCGTACATAGACCAAAATGCGTGGTACTTTTTGTAATATGGAAAGTACTCATCGTTGCTTTCCAACACTCTAAAATAAGTCGGAAATTCGGCAGGTTTCCAGCTATCCTTACCAAATAGAATTCGGTCTTGGTATTTTATAAAAAATGCTCTGGCATTTTGTGGCTGACGTCCTAATTCCGCTATAACAGCGGCGATTCCCACATACATATTAGGCATTTCATCCATAAGCTCGCCAAGCTTCCCTAGATTATTAGCATACCAACCCATATGCGCATTAATGAAATTGGTTTTTGGATGCTTTTTGAACACATTGTGCTGTTCTTGTATGATTTGCTCCCAGGGTGCAGGATTGGTAGCTGACCTTTTCCTTCTAGAATGCGTTTTCAACTCCAACCATCGTTCATTGTCGCTATCCATGTTGTCCCAGAAAGACTTAGGGTCGGCGGCATGAATAAGTACAGGAATGCCTAGTTCTCCGCATTTTGCCCAGACCGGATCTAAGCGTTTGTCATCAATGGCGACCCTATTTCCATTTATATCTTTATAGCGTAGTCCAAGACTTTTGAATATTTTGAGTCCCTTTGCTCCATTTTTGAAATCTTGTTCCAATTGCACTGCCGCTTTAACGCTCCAATCATCGGTGCCTACACCTTCAAAATCTACGTTTGCAAAAACCGCAAAACGATTAGAGAAGCTTTTTTCTATATTATCGACCTTTTCTTTCAGACTGGCCCCTGAGCCACCACTTAGGTTTACCATGATGCCTTCGTTCAGAGCCTCCATGTCTTTGAGTAGGGTTGTTAGTTTTTCAACAGACATATCCCTTTGATGGCTATGTATATCTATAAACCTGAACTTCGCACTAGTAATCTCTTGGCTAGGTACCACTAATGTTGACCTAGGATTATACTTCTCAAAACTCATCTCTTGTGCCCCTAATGATGGTAGTACTAAAATTAGAGTTATGGCAGTAAGGATACTATTTTTTAAACAGATGTTTTTATTCATTTTTAGTTCTTGTTATGCTTTTGGTATAGTGCGGTATATGTTTCCGGAGTGTCAATATCTACAATCTGTTCGCCGGCATCCAAAACTATCATTTTATCTTTATATTTAGACATGAGGTATCGTGCTCCGTAATCTTGCTTTAAATGTATTAATTCTCTCGCTAGTTCTCTACTGAAAATCGCAGGAACACCCGATTTATTTTGGTATTTAGTCGCTACAACAGGCACGTTGCCCATTTTAAACAGTTCTAACATTTCTGTATAATATGCGCTAGTTAGCAAAGGCTGGTCTGCCAAACATATTAATATACCATCGAATCGATGTTGCTGTTTTAACACATAATCAACTCCAAAGGATATACTGCTCCCAAGTCCGTTTTGCCAACGTTCATTTTTAATGAGCGTTACTGGCTTAGAAGCCAGCTCTGACTCAGTCTTGATGAGTTCTGAATTTGCACCCAAGACCATAAACAAATGTTCTTTCTGAACTCTTAATAGCGTTTTTAGGGTATGACCCAACAAGGTACTTCCTTTCCAAGGTAAAACCTGCTTGATGCCTTTCATCCGAGAAGACTCCCCAGCGGCCATAATTAAAACAGCTATGTTTCCTGTACTATTCAATTGTGGATTCCTCGTTTTTTGTCCCGTAACATTATGGGTTGCTGATTTCGAATAACAGCCAGTATTTCAGAAAGAATAGCAACTGCAATTTCCTCAGGAGCTTCAGCACCTATATTGAGTCCGGCCGGACCATGAATCATATCAAAAAACTCGAAATCATCTTCGGGATATAGCTCCATATACTCCCCAAATAACTTCTCCCGTCGTTTGGTAGGGCCTAACAATCCAAAATACATAGGGATTGCATTTTTTAGAACCTTCAAGTATTTTAAATCCTTTACATAACTATGGGTCATGAGCACTACCGCTGTCTGAGCATCAATTTGATCTATGGGCAAAGCATCGGGACCTGTATTCCATAGTTCGTGAATTCCTTGGAAGTCAGCCTGAACTTTATCTTCTTCTGGTACAGTTGCAACAATTACCTCCCACCCAAGGCCAATTGCTAAATAGGATAGTTTTACAGCATCATGCTCACCCCCAATAATCACCAATTTATATGCCGGATTCATGTTTTGCTTAAAAAGTTCCATATTGGAACTAATTTTAAAATCAGCCTGTATTGGAAGATTTAAATCGTTAATACTGATATAAGAACCCAAGCCTTCAAATACGCCATACTCCTTTTTGTATTGAGAATGTATCGTAAAATCAATTCTATCTTCAAACGCATATTGCAAGGTTTGCAGCGTACTTTCTTTTACATTAAAAGGCTCTAATAAAATAAAGAGAATACCTTCACAGCCCAATCGAAAACGCCCATCGTAAGTCATCATTTTGGGCGCTCTGGTTTGAAATACACTAGCTGCTTGAAATACCACTTCCTTCTCTACACAACCGCCGCTTACGGCTCCTATTAAGGTTCCGTTTTCGCAAATAAGCATACGTACCCCTGGTCGCCTGTAAGAGGATCCGTCCAATGCCACAACCGTAGCTAGTACAGACCTAACTCCTTTTTGTTTATTCGTTCTAAATCCTTCTATTACTTTTTTGAACTCATGCGTCATAGTTCACAAGTTATTAATTTTTGATTGATGTCTTCTTTTTTCAACTCAACTTTATAATTAAAATCCTTACTTATTAAACCAGTACGTGAATTTCAAGGTAAGCCCCCAGTTGCGACTTTCATAAGGCTCAATAAAATAGTTGTTCGTATAAACCAAGAATAGGTCGGATGCAGGACTGTAGCGCCACTGGAATCTAGAATTCACATTAAGGTTCCCCGTTTGCTCATTGTATTGAAAGAGATTAGAAAAAAATACTTTATTGGTAAATGTGATATCCAATTCAGAGCCAACCAACCAAAACTGTGATTTATTCCAAGGTTCTGGTAGATTAATATGATTATAATTCACATTTGCGCTCAGGCTTACATAGGGCTGAAATCGATATCCTAACTCCGTGGATAAGCTTGTGCGGTTACCGTCCAAATAATAACCACCCAGCCTGCCCGAAAAATTATAGGTAAAAAGGCTCTGTGGTCTGGAATTAAATTCCCAACCAAAAGCATTCCAGCGATGCTTCGTGCCTGTTTCCAGCTCTTGTTTACCTAATCTTGTGGGGTCAAAAGGTGAGAGTAGTTCCACGTAATCATCCGAAATAAAGAAGAATAAATTACTCCTGTTTATAAAGTTGAAATTATATACTAAAAAATTAGTGCGGTCCGTTTGTTTAAAGGATTCATTAAAAAAATACTTAAGGTTCAATACTGGTCCATGGCTTACCAGTTTACTTTTTTTTGGAAAAAAAATATGACCTGCGGAGGAGCCAAGACTAACATACCCAGTTCGAGGAACAAAACCCACTTCTGCTGTATAATCCTCAGCAACCCATTCCTGTTGAAAGCTCCAATTCCATTTTCTACTATTATAATCTATATTGGCAGCCTGTGTAACGCCATTGCCTTTCTGCCCTGGGCCAAAGGACTTTAAAAAAAAGGCCTTCCCGTTCCAAAGGTTGTTGGATGACGCCAAATTGTATTCTATGCCTAGATTTCTATTGAATTTAGGATACAGTACTTGTACCGAATCATTTTCGGTTGGATAGTTGAGGGACTGTTTATTCACGAACATCAGACCAATATTAGAGCGTTTAAACACCTTTCGTTGCAGTGAAAGAACGCCAAAGTTCTGGCTTGGGAGTCCTGATGCATCTATACTGGCCGTTTGCATGTTCAATAGGCCTACACGCCAATTTTCGTTCAAATTACCACTTATACGTGCCCCTGCCTGTATGGGCACCCCAAGTCCTATCCTACGAGAGAAAAAGGGACGAATATTATCATATCCAAAATTGGCAAATAAATCACTGTTCTCCAAAAAGAACTGTCTCCGCTCAGGAAAAAATAGTTCAAAACGGTCTAAATTAGTGACTTGCCTATCAACCTCCACTTGTGAAAAATCAGGATTTATTGTCAAATCAAGATTTAAAGATGAAGTAAGGCTGAATTTTACATCACCACCCACTTTTACCTCATATTCAGAATTCTCATTATATTCTAAGTCTTGCGACGTGTTACTCAATACATAGGGAATAATGGAATAGTTGATTCCGGGTGGAGGTGGCGGTTTATCCCAGACTAAAGTACCAGTGTAGGCTAATGATGCGGTAGGAAACTGCCTAGGTATTGGGGTCCAGCTTGATTTTTCACTAGATTTTAAATCAAGCCTGCTAAAATTAATTCCCCATTCTGTTACCCCAGCTTCATATCGAATCGATTTGAACGGCAGTGCCATCTCAAAAACCCACTTCTCATCATTTTGGGTAACTTCAGAAATCCATTTGGTATCCCAATTAAGGTCTATTCTTCCACCAGCGAACATGGTTCCATCCCATTGGGCGCCCGCAGCATTGCTGCCAAATGAAAAACCCGTAGTCTGGTTATTAAATGGATCCATGAACAATAAAAAGTTGTCATTCTTTCCAAAAGCAAAATCTCTTCGGAGGGATTCTACAAAATTTTTACCTTTTTGCTCATTGTAAAAATTGGCTAGTAGATAGATGTTCTTGTCGTCATAGGCCATTCGTATTTCAGAAGTGTTTTCAGCTGGCCCGTCATCCATTGGCAGCACCATAAAAAAGTCCTTAGCCACATCGGTAGCGCTCCAAGCAGAATCATCGCCTACACCATCTATAGTTATTGGCCCGGTTGCTTGTTTTATATTTAACTGAAATTGGTCATTTTTCTTTTGAGACGATAACCAAGTGACCAAAAAAAGCATTGGGAGTAATAATACTGTTCTTTTCAACTGTTTTTAATTAAATTGGTCTAATTTACTGTACTTCAAAATAAAAAACAACATAATCAGCTTCTTGTCTTTAACATTCTTTAACACAATAAATAAAACTACCGATAATTTATAAGTAGAAACTGCGTTAATTTTATTGAACAGAAAATATATGATTATGAAATCGTTCTTTAGAACTTTTACTCCCCTTTTGCTTGTTTCCCTTCTTGTTTCTTGTGGAAACGCGGATGATGATATTGATTTAAACTTGAATCTAGGCGAAGGTCTTGGAGAGGGAAAGCCTGTAGACGACTGTTTAGGTCTAGATGACGGTGAATTGTTCCTATCCATACAAGACCAATTTACAACAGCTCCTGGAAAGGTATCCATTTTATTTAAAGTTTCCGATACCAATGGCAATCCTGTTGCGGGATTAACGGCCAATCAGTTTACGATTTACGAACAAGGAAGGAACGATGATTGTTTTAATACGATATCTACATCTGAGTCCTTTGCTCGTATATCGCCCAATTCTCAAATATTCAACAATAGCACCTTATTGGTTTTAGATTTGAGTAATAGTGTTTTGGAAAGCAGTCTTGAAGAATTAAAAATAGCAAGTGCCAGTTTTGTAACTAATGTAATGCCAGAAATAGCCCAGGAATCCAACCAAATGGCTATTTATTGGTTTGATGGCGAAGACAAATTACACTTATTAAACGAGCTTACTTCGTCCAGAGCGGAACTCATTGCTTCGATAGAAGGTATTACAGATGATATCAGTTTAGACCCCTCCACCGATTTATACGGAGCAGTGATAAAAGTTACCGATATCGCCTCTGATCTTATAAAATCGACTACCGAAAGAGACAATATTGGTGCAGCCGCTGTTGTCATCTTTACAGACGGTACGGACCAAGCATCTCGCTTCACGGAGACGGCAGCGCTGAAGAAAGTAAATGAAGCTAATGCAAATATTTCTTTCTTTAGTATAGGTTTAGGTAGTGAAATTGATACGCAAGTATTGTCTGATATTGGTAAGACAGCCACTGTATTTGCAACTAATAAGGAAGAATTAGAAGATACCTTCAACGATATTTCGGATAAGGTATCCGAAAGGGCCAATAGTTTTTACCTATTTGAATATTGCAGCCCAAAACGGGATGGTAGTGGGGAGAATAACCTAGCTATACAGGTAAAAACGGGTACTAGAGAAGGTGCGGTACAAACGAAATTTAACGCCAAAGGTTTTACTGGAGGATGTGAATAGGAGAAAACTTACGATTTAAAAAAGAGGCCTGTCGGCCTCTTTTTTTATTCCAAATATTTACGTTCCAACTGGCTAGAAACTAATTATTCATAGCTGAAAAAGGGGGGGATTTTAGGAAACACACGAGATTAAAAACATCGGTTCGTTGATTTTTTCCGTAAACGGGTTTGAGAACATTTATATAAATCTTAAATAACGGTAATAAAAAAAAACAGTAGTATGAATAGTTTCTATAGCCCTTTTCGCTTCATGTATATCCAAAAAGAAATATGTAGCCTTGGAAGACCATTAGTCTCAGACTAAGAGTATACTAACCAAGAGCAGGTAGCAAAGTAAGAACTGAAAGTTAAGCTCGCCAAAGTAGAGGCACGCGTTGCAGAGTTCAATTCCAAGATAAACTCCTTAAAAGAAATTAAAGACTCGCTGTTTAGCGATGTTGGCGATGGGAGTATTGATAACAGCAGTGATGATTAACATTTCCGATGAACTACTGTTTAACACCGTACACTATAAATAAGTGACAAAACGGATAAAATCCTTAGAAAATTGGCTGAAGTCACTAAATCCAAACCAAACATGGAGGTTATGGTAGAAGGCCATACTGCCTTTGGCTGAAAACGATTCCCAAGAGAATATGGCCAAGAACAAAAATTGTTATCCTTCCTAATTTGGACAAATTCTTTGCCCTTTTGGATTCAGAGACTTTATAGTAAGTAGATTAAAAACTATAATACAACCTCTAAAAACTGGAAATAACGGATATATGCTATGAAATTATCAGAAATAGTACCCTAAGTTTGCTTTCAACACCTAATAAAAACTTAGTATTACTACTCTTTTCTACCCTCATCGTTACCTTGTTTACTATGTTGGTTCTCTGAGTATGCCACGGTTCTCAAATAACATTGTAATTTGGTTACCAAAATTTTTATCTATAAATCATCGCATTCGGTATCATAGGTATTTTTTGTTTTAAATCGATTAGGAAGCCGTTAATTACCGCATATTCCAAAACTCCATTTTTCTCTAGAAAAAAGGTTGGATTTACTCCAGGTTGAATTCTCAATTCTGGGACTTTATAGGCTTTTCCTATCATATGAAATGGAACTGGCGAATTCAAAGCTGTAGCTGGAATATTGGCCACTCTAAGGTAGCCATAACCGTTCCTTAATACTTCTATAGGATTAAGGTCTTGCGCTGCTGATATCGCATTCAATACCTGCGGATATACTTTAGCCTGCTTAATAGTGTGAGCACTGGCATCTAAGGTTTCATATCCGTAATAGGTGGAAAGGTCACCCAGATCTATAACCCGACTACTATACCAAAAACTATTATGGTCTTCATAATCCACTTCCATTTGATTAATACCTAAGTCGATGGTATAGGTGTTTCCAAGGAGCTCGTATGTTGCACCTAAAATCTTTAAATCAAACAACTTTCTATCGTTCTCCGGTATTTTTTCATAATCAGAAATAGAGATGTCAGTATAGTTTTGTTTAGCTATGGTGTAGACAGCAGAGAGAATGGATACATAATTAAGTTTTCTGATTTCTTGTTTCTCTGTATCATTTAAATATCCGCCAGATTCAATTAAAATAGTACTTGTTCCCCATTTCTGAATATTATCCCCAAATGCTCTGGGTTCAAAATCATCATTATACCTACCTACTTGTCCTGGTGCATACTGCTGCAGTATAGTGTTCATAAAAACGATAATCTTCATGGCGTTAGCGCGAACCTCGTTAATGTCCTTTTCATAATTATAGGCTGGTGCTAAATAGGATATCGTAGCAGGTTTATCTGTTCGTTCTGCATTGTAGTAAGTGCTTTGGTCGTGAAGGTTAAAGCCGAAATCGGCCTCTAGGCTATCACGTACCCTTTTCAATGTTCGACTTTCTGGTGATTGCAAACGCAAGGCATCCCGATTTATATCAACACCCAACAAATTTCTTCTTTTAAATAATTCCGCCCCATCCGGATTTAGCATAGGAAGAAAATGAATCGTAAGGTTTTCCAATATAGCTTCCTTCTCTTGTTTAAAATCAGCACTATCAAAGAAATTTAATATGTCAAAAATAGCCTGTGTTGCCGTAGGCTCATCACCGTGCATCTGTGACCAAAGAAAAACACTCGTTTCTCCTGTGCCCAGACTAATCAAAGACAAGCTTTTTCCAGCAATAGAACTACCCACTTTAGTGACCTTAAATTTTGAGTTTATGTCAGCTTTGGTAATCAAAGGAGCAATTTCAGCATGCTTTATTCTCCTTTTATTCAAGGATTCCTCCTTATAGGTCTCGTAGGTATCGTATAGCTCGGTGGTTATATCCTGTGTCTGACTTGTTCCAAAAAACGAAATTAAAAAAATACTAAAGAGTGCTAAATATTTCATTGTGGTAGTTGATTTGTAGCGTGATGTAAAAATAATATAATCCTATCGAAAGCTGTGTTTATGATGATGCTATGATTTTGGTAATGGTTTAAAATTTAAATCATTGACTGCTTTTCTTACCTTTTCCATAAAATCGGCTCCAGGGTCTGTTTTTACGGTACGGTAGCCACTATCTTTCTCTAACCAAAGCGGATGATTTTCGAACAACGTATATTCATAATGACCTATCAAATAATCAATATCATATTTGTTTGACAAATAACGCACCAACCAAATATTCGATTTTAACTGGGCTTTAGTTAAGGGCTGCCCAATATCTCCCCCCACGTTCTCCACGCCAATAGCACAATGATTTAAACCAATGACATGCCTTGCCATAATCGTTTCTGGCAAAAGTCTATAAACAGTACCATCACGATCTACCATAAATTGAGAAGAGACATTTAAACCACTGACAGTTTTAATATCAGGTCTCCAATTGGGCAGCGTAGCATTCTCAAAAGCCTCGAACGACTTTTGAAGCGTTGGAATGACAGTCCAGTGCAAGACAATCATTTTTGGTTTTATTTTAGGACTATCAGCTTTCAGACCATAGCGCTGTTGAAGATACTCCAACGTTAATAGTTTTCGTTCTTCATCGAAAACTATAGGTTTATCTACGATACTTATGGCCGATTTACAAGACGATAGGATCAAAGCACTAACCGCAAACAGTACTAGTATTCTCATTTTTCAATTGTATTTAAAGTGTCCTTTCTTAGTCCGTATGTAATTTCTATTTTTCTTCCGCCCCAGACTCTAGCCTTTTTTATATTTTCATCCATATAAATATCGATGCGATTCCGCCATCTTGGGTGCATTTTATCTTTTACGATGTAAACTCCATTAAAAGTATCGATTTTGACCAAGGTATTGTAATCCAACCCTTTTTTTAAAAGGTCTCTGGAAACTGCAATCCACTTAACACCTGGCTTAATGGAGTCTCCCCATGCAGTAATTTTAGCATGCTCATAGGATGTTTGTCCTGGGGTAGAATTATACGCAGTAGCCATTACGGTTAAGGGTATCCAATGATACGGGTCTTCTTGTTCAACGTATTGCTTGCAGGAAAAACATAAACAAATCGCTAATATGATTAAAAAAGGGTTGCGCATACTATAAGTCATAGGTTACATAACAACCTTTAAATTTTTTGATTTATATATTTGCGAGCTTTAAAAGAAACATTTTTTTCGGAAATATTTAAAACGTGTTGCTTTAACGTTTCGTACACCCCTATTATCGTTTTCTATTCGAAAATTCATGTGTTTTGACTAATTTTGCAAGGCTATGGAAAAAAAGAAAAAACCAGATTATATTGTTTTTGATGAGGAGACCCAATCCTATAACGGAAAACTACTGCCCTATTCTAGCAGTGTTGCCGCACCAAAAATCACGCCACCAGATGTTACTTCTTGGAAAAACACCAACATTATCAGTGCAAATAACCAATTTCAAGCGCAATATGAAGCGATACAGGAAAAGTACAAACGCTTAATGAACGATTTTGAGTTGAACAATTTGGTATACAGTGCCAAGTTTGGTTTTGAACCTATAGTAGGCAAGACCTATCATTTATATCAATCCAAGGACGAGAGTACTTTCCTATCCTTAATTTCACCTAATGAATGTAATTTTGAACATTTAGGTAGTTTTAAATTAGGGCCAAATAGAACTTGGGAAAAGCTATAGTCCGGGCAAGGCTACGTAGCTAGAATCGTCTGCCATCATCGGAAAAGTTTTCGCTTTCCACTCCATTTTGGCTTTTTCTATTTTTTCTTTGTTGTGGGAGACAAAATTCCAGTAGATGTACCGTTCTTCTGGAAACGGTTCGCCCCCAAGAAGTAATACATGCGTATTGGATTCCACAATGATCTTGCACGTATCAGAGACTTTACTTACCAAAATATTTCCCTTTTTTACGACCTCACCACATGCTTCTATGCTCCCTTCAACAATACAAATACCAATTTCTCCTTTTAGGTTATCTAGGGTATTAAGGACATAGCGCTCTTTGGTTTTTAATTCAACCATAAATAATGGCGAATGCACAGGAACTATAGATTTTCTACCAAAGCCTTCTCCAGCGAGCAAGGTGAAACTCGCAGCGCCATCTTGCCAAGCGGGTAAATCCTTTGCTTCAATATGATGAAATTCAGGATCTATATCTTCTAGGTGTTTTGGTAGCGCTACCCAAATTTGATAACCATGTGCCGCTAACCTTGCTCCATTCCTAAGATGCTTGGGAGTGCGTTCTGTATGGGAAACACCTTTTCCCGCAACCATCCAGTTTACAGACCCTGGTTGTATCACCTGTTTTGTTCCAATACTATCCTCATGCATCAATTCTCCTTCCAACATATACGTGAGGGTAGAAAGACCTATGTGCGGATGTTGGTCCACATCCATGTAGGTTTTTGGACCTAATTTCATAGGGCCCATGTGATCAATAAATATAAAGGGACCTATCATACGTTTCTTACGGAACGGAATTAATCTACCTACCAAAAAACCCCCAATATCTCTGCTGCGTTCCTCAATGATTAATCCAATGTTCGACATGCTTACATTTTCGTTAAATTTACAAAAATGATAATTTAAAAAACATTGAAAAAAATAAAGTTCCTTCTCCCAATTATACTAGCGCTCATAGGTTTTATAGTTTGGAAAAACTATCCCAAACTAAATCTCATCTCTGGTTATTCTGCTAAAAACATGGCTTCTAACCATTTTATTGCCAACAGAGCATTGCTTGATATTCAGGAAAAGGACAATGATATGCCTTTCGTAAAACTGGCTAGCTTAGAAGAGGCCAATAGTAGTTCTGTCATTAGTTCTGTTTATGGACTTATGCCGAGGGAAAGTATTTACCGAGAGGGACTAGGTTGTATATTGATTACTGATGACTACGATAAATCACAAAAACTACTACAACCAAAACGAAGTACATTACTTAATGAAAGACCTTTCCCCTTCGGAAACGCAGGTAGAAAAGATACTGTTTTTGATAATATCAATTATGACCAAGTCAACCAAGCAGTGGCTAACGCTTTTGACAATTATAAAACGCAGAAAACTCGAACAGTACTCATTGCATACAAAAATGAAATTATTGCAGAAAACTATAGTAAAGGTTTTACAAAGGAAACCCCAATTTTAGGATGGTCCATGACCAAAAGTGTTTTGGCTACGCTTTATGGCATTTTTGAACAGCAAGGGAAAATCTCCATGGACTACCAGCCCTTTGGTGAGGACATACGAATGAAAAAGACTAAAATTGGCATAACACTCGACCATTTATTACGTATGCAGAGCGGCTTGGCTTGGGAAGAGGATTACACTAAAATTTCAGATGTTACACAAATGCTTTTTCTTGATACCGATATGACGCTAGCACAAGTCAAGAAACAACCGATTGCCCTACCTACAGAAATATGGAATTATTCTTCGGGAACGACTAATCTGTTATCCGGTATATTGCGCGATCAATTCCAAACACATCAAGACTACTTGGATTTTCCATATACTGATTTGATTGATAAAATAGGGATGCACTCCATGCTATTAGAGACGGATATGGATGGTAATTTTGTAGGGTCTTCTTATGGATGGGCCAATACCAGAGACTGGGCAAAGTTTGGTCTTTTATATCTGAACAAGGGCATGTGGAATGGAGAACGGCTGTTTTCAGAAGATTGGGTGGATTACATTACAAAACCTACGGCGCATTCCGATGGGGTATACGGAGCACATTTCTGGTTGAACTCCGGCGGCAAGTTTCCAGATGTGCCCAGAGATATGTATTCTGCTAACGGATTTCAAGGTCAGTATGTATTTGTAATCCCATCAAAATACCTGGTCGTAGTTCGTACCGGCTTGGCCGAAGACCCAGAATTTGATGTCAATAAATTTTTGAGTGAAATTTGTGCAGCGGTTAAATAGAAGAATGAGAAAGTAATGTTGATTTGGATGGTAGTGCGAAAAGGAGAAAGAGCTTGGTTATTAATTGCCACTTGTTTAAATCCTAACAGATTCTTTGTTTAAGCTTATAAGACCCTACTTTTTAAAAGTAAATGCTGCACTTTAACCCCTACACCACAAAACACCCTAGGTTCACAACAATTCTTTCTCAAAACTGAACTCCTACCCTATCTTTAAAGCGTATTAAAAATGAATTAAAAATTTCATTTTCATATAGTGTTCTCGTAAAAGAGTCTAGTCTTCACGGATTGGACTCTTTTTAGTTTAAGAAGCCTTTTACTTTAGTTACAGTAAACTACTGTTAACTCTTAAGCCTTACCAGCCTTACGAATTCTTAGTAATTACTATTATTTTTTCCGTTCTATTGTCGGTTTATCATTTCAGCTTTTCAAAATAATTACGGATTACAATAGTCGCAATACATTGGATCTTCAGTTGTTTTATTATGAGGATACATATCTTCTCTTTTGAAATCACATTTTTGACATTTACAAATAAAACTCAAAGTAGCATTGGTGGGTGAGCTACACAAACTACATGCTAAGCCTTTGTTTATAGCTGTAACTCCAAAACCTGGCGCATTGCATTGAGGACAACAAGAGTTTATCTTATCAACTAATTTTTTGGTCACATTTTCAATTACAATCATTCGGCTTGGGTTGTGCAATGCTCGCATATCGGTTTCTGCGTAAACCGTATTGGACTTGTCCATCAGTATTTGGAAGGCTTTTTTTAATTGTATGGTACTGGTTATCCCTTTGATTATACCACTATTGTCATTTTTTGATTTACGAAGTATGAGCGCGTGAGAAGGAAATTTTACTAATTCGGCAAAGGCAAACAAATCCTTCTCTGTTTCAATTTCTTTACCATTAAAATTGGTTTCCATACTCAGTTCTCTAGCAATAATCTCTAGGTTGTTTTTTTTATCAATGAATATTAAAAACTCATCATCCGCACTTGCAAAAAATATTGATGGATGAGCCCCAAAAGAACCTTCACTTGCTATTCCTAAATCACAATTACTGAGTTCCATTGCTGTTAAACATTTTTGTCTTGCAGTGGATATAGGGTCTTGTTCTCTTTCAATCTCTCCTGTAAAAGTGCCAAGAGTATCCGTATCGAAACCTTCCTGCACAAAGCAAACCACGCCTATTGCTCTTTCCAAGAGTGGTGCGATTACTTTCTCCTTTTCATGTTTTGTGGCTATTACTAGGCTTCTACCTTTGAACATGACAGATTGGTACTTTTAATGTTCATTTTCTTTCGTAAAATCCAATGCCATACCTCTTATGGCTTCATTCCAAACCCCATTATCGTAGACCAAATTTCCGTTCACAAATGTTTGTTCGATTTTTGTTTGAAATGTTGTGCCCTCCAATGGTGACCAACCGCATTTATAAAGAAGGTTCTCTTTAGCAACGACCCAATCGCTATTTAAGTCCACCAAGGTCAAGTCCGCATAATACCCTTCCCGTATAAATCCTCTTTTCGTCATCCGATAAAGAATAGCAGGATTGTGGCACATTTTTTCGACTATTTTTTCCAATGAGATGAGACCTTTTTTGTAAAACTCCAGCATACAATTTAGCGTGTGCTGCACCATTGGAGCCCCTGACATCGATTGAAAATAGGGCTTTTGTTTTTCTTCTAAAGTATGCGGTGCGTGGTCGGTGGTTATAATATCTATTCTATCATCTAGTAGTGCCTTTAACAAGCCTTGTTTATCAAATTCGGTTTTTATCGCGGGATTCCATTTAATAAGCATCCCTAAACGTTCATAGTCTTTGTCTGAAAACCAGAGGTGATGTACGGAAACTTCAGTGGTTATTTTTTTCTCTTGCAGTGGAATATCGTTCTGAAATAAGTGTGTTTCAGCTTCCGTGGTTAAATGTAGAATATGTAATCTAGCACCGTGTTTTTTTGCCAATTCAATAGCTCGTTTGGTTGCTTCATAACAGCCTTCCGTACTTCTAATTATTGGATGAAACTTTGCGGGAATAGCATCACCATATTTTTCTCTAAAAGCCTCTTCGTTGACTTCTACTATCTCCTCTTTTTCAGAATGAATGGCAATAATGGATTTACAATTAGCAAATAGCTTTTCCATTGTCTCTGGATTGTCCGCAAGTAGATTTCCTTTTTTGGTAAAATACAACCCGTCATCAGAAACGCCTATAAATTGGCTGGTGTCCATTTTTGCAACTTCGTCAATATTATCTCCGTTTACACCAAGAAAGAACGAATAATTGGCCAAGGATTTTTTTGAGGCAATTTCATACTTTTCCTTTAGGCTTTCAACGGTTAAAATATTGGGAACTGTATTTGGCATATCAATAAAAGAAGTAACTCCGCCTGCAATAGCCGCTTTACTTTCAGTATATAAATCTCCCTTGTGCGTTAGTCCTGGGTCTCTAAAGTGGACTTGACCGTCAATGATTCCTGGGAATAGATGTTTACCCGTTCCATCTATTATGTTGTGGTTTGGTTCACTATCAATATTCCCGATTTGTTGAATACATCCGTTAGCCAATAGTACATCTGCAACAAATGCTTTTCCTTCGTTTACAATAGTTGTATTCTTAATTAAAATACTATCCTTCATCGTTTATGTTCTGTTTTACATTCTGCTGTTCTAAAACGGGCACTACAACCCTAAAAGCTCATTAATCGTATCAACTTTCCATCTTTTCAACGTAAGCTTAAGGCAACCATTTATCCTTACCAAAATCAGGCTTACGCTTCTCTAGAAAGGCATTTCTACCTTCTTTAGCTTCCTGGGTCATATAGGCTAAACGAGTGGCTTCTCCTGCGAATACTTGCTGCCCTACCATACCGTCATCAGTTAAATTCATAGAAAACTTTAGCATTTTGATTGCCGTTGGAGATTTCTCCAGGATCTCCTGTGCCCATTGAAAAGCGGTGTCTTCCAAATCATCGTGCGGGACAACAGCATTCACCATCCCCATTTCAAAAGCATCCTGTGCAGAATAGTTTCGACCCAAAAAGAAAATCTCCCGAGCTTTTTTCTGTCCTACCATTTTTGCCAAATATGCAGATCCGTAGCCACCGTCAAAACTGGCTACATCGGCATCAGTCTGCTTAAAAATAGCATGTTCTTTGCTGGCCAAGGTCATATCACAGACGACATGCAAACTATGTCCGCCACCAACCGCCCAACCCGGAACAACGGCAATAACTACTTTTGGCATAAAACGAATCATCCGTTGTACTTCTAATATGTTTAAACGATGTTGACCGTCTGTGCCAACATACCCTTTCTCTCCCCTAGCCTTTTGGTCACCTCCACTGCAAAAAGACCAAATTCCGTCTTTGGTCGATGGTCCTTCTCCAGATAACAATACCACACCAATAGAAGTATCCTCTTGGGCATCAAAAAAAGCTTTTATAAGTTCGCTAGTAGTGTTCGGTCTAAAGGCGTTGCGCACATTGGGCCTGTTGAAGGCAATACGGGCAACCCCGTCGCACTTCTTATACGTAATATCTTCGAATTCTATCGTGGTTTTCCAGTTTGGACTTTTCATATGATTATTTTTTTAAGTAGGGACTTATTTCCCGATGCTACCCAGCTCAATTCCTTCAGAATACGCCACGCTCATATTATTTTCATGAAAGACCTGTTTAATAGCCTTATGGGCCTCAAAGTAGCTTCCCAATAATTATCAAGTAAAACATAAGCGCGAATTGCCAGTATGGTATTGTGATTATTAAAGTTTTTGATTCCTATTTCTGCCGGTGTATCATTAGGTATTAAGGGGGTATTGGCTAGCACTGTAGTCATCATCTCATGCTCTTTGGGAAAATCTTCGGTATAAGGTATATACACATTCAGCGCCAACCGAACCAAACTCTTTTTATATAAATTGATTTCTACGCTGTCCGTTTTTTTTTTATACGGCACAATAAGTGTCCTATTTTTAGGGGTTATCAATAGGGTATTGAAAATTCCTATTTCCTTTACCTTTCCAAATTTATCACCAATCTGAATCCAATTGTGGACCATATAGCGTTTTAGATAAATAATTAAAATACCGGAAGCAAAATTTCCTAAACCTCCTTTCAGAAAGAACCCTATCGCAAAACCCATAGCGGCTACCACCGAAACCAAACCCGATAGCTGTACGCCAAGAATGGAGGCTGCTATCCACACTAAAATAATCTTTAGTACCGGAACCAACAACGAAATGATAAACGGCCGCATGGTATCGGAAATACGGAGTCCCTCTAAGCTATTGGATAATAAAAGGTCCAATTTTTTAAGCAGCTTAAAACCTATCCATAAAACGAAGATTGCTGCGGATACCCTTGGGGCGAAGGAAATAACAGTATCTAGTACGAGCTGAGCGTAATGTTCAACTTTATTCATGGTCAGTGTAATAAGTGTCTCACAAAAATAAGGCACTCGAAGGAATTAAAACAGAGTTTTTAATACTATTCCAGTGGTACACATTGCAATTACAACGAAGTTGCAACACTCCCCAGTAATTAGGGCTCCTTAAAAATCGGCCGCTACAAAAGAAATCGCCATAGTTAAACTTGTTAGGAAATACTATTCACCAGTAACTCTAAAAATCCATGTTTTTTCTTGGTACTTACCGTCAAGTTTAGATTCTCTAGCCTTTCTTGCTTCGTCTATAGAAGTGTATCGACCAAGATAAATATAGTTATACTTATTGGTCTCCCTGTAGAAAGAACCTGCAGAAATTCCCCTCTTTTTCATATCTCCCATAAAGGCATCAAAATAGCGCTTTGTTCCGAAAACATTGGCGATTAAATAGTAGCCTGGTTCTAGATTTCCTTGTTTAGTTACTTCCTCATAGCGTTCGCCCGCTTTTGGTATTACCACTTCGTTCTTTAGTGCCAAACGTTCTGCTTCGGTCTTAGTATTGGCAATCTGGTTTAAGGAATCCTGTTGTCGTTGGACATTCAAGGCAATAGCCTCTTCACGAGCTTTATTAATAACGTTTATGGAATCTTGTCTCTTTTGCCTTTTCTGGGCAACCATTTCCCGATAGGCCAAGGCCTGATTGGCCCTGTTAATAGAGTCTGCTTTACGTCTAAGGTCTCTTTTAGATTCCTTCGCGGCGACATCGGTATTTTTACCCGACTGGCGAACCGAATCTCTATATTGTTTAGCTCTTTTCTTATTCGAGCGTTCTATAGCCTTTTTATCTTTTTTTGACGTAAGTTCTTTAGACATTTCCAACTCTTCCTCAAGCGCTTTTTCTTTCTCTTTTAGTTCTGCTATTAGTTGCTCTTCGGCTGGCTGCACCTGCACTAGACTTCCAAACTTGTAAGAGGTAACTAGTTCAAAAGTAGGGTCCGTACCTTCCAATTCAGGACTGGTACCGAACTCGACCAAGGCTCCTATGGAAAAACGTTTTAGGAAGCGTCCGCCTACACCTCCAGAAATACCATAAAACGAATTATAACCTGCTTGTGCCCAAAATTTTTGGGTACTTAAAATAGAGTTGAACCCGTATTGAGTATCAAACCCAGGAATGGATTTAAAATAAACCGCAGGCCGCAAATAGGAATTACCATCTGAGTTTAAAATTTTCATTGGGATATCATAACTAGCGAGTCCGAAAAACATTCTATCCGTAGGGCTCGTATTACGCTCGTTGGTGCTCAGATTATAATCAAACATGTTTTCTGATACAAAGCCAATGTTAAATTTGTCTACCCGTAAATTTAAACCTGGTGCCAACTGCAATACCAAATTGTTCTCGGGTGATATTTGTATAGGATTAGGTTGGAAAAACCGCTCATCTGCTAATTTCTGTTGAAAGGCAAAAAAGTTTAATCCTACTCCAAGTCGTACTTTAGGACTAAAATCAATAGCAAACGCATAGTTGATAGCTGCGCCTGTATTTAAGAAAATTCCTGTATTATTTTGAAAGAATGCGCCACCTACAGCAGATGCTTCGTTTAGCTTATGGGTATAATTAAAGAAAATAGAGGTTGGATCAGAATCGTAAGTCTGCCACTGCCATCTTGCCCACAGCGCTGCGGAAGGGGCATTATTACGGTTCAACGCATACGCTGGATTTACAAGGCTGGAATTGTATTCTGTAATATTCTGTTGCCTAAAATCGTTTGGTAAAGGTGCGGTTTGTGCACGCATACCAAAAACTACAAAACCGATAAGAAGTGCTACACAAAAATTTTTCATATGCAAAAAAACAAAAAATAGCGTATTGAACGTACTATTTTCGAGTATTTTTAGTTTTATACGTGCAAAACAATAGTACAAAAATGAAATTTCTAAAACTAATTCTGCTTACTGGATTTATTTTTTTACACTCCTGTAAGGAAGAACGACCTCTAAGCAAAGCTAAGGCAGATAACGTAACTACAACTTTTTATCTCATAAGACATGCAGAAAAGGTACGAAATAATCCGGACGATGCAGACCCAGAATTAAACCAAAAAGGACTGGGACGGGCCATGCATTGGGCGGAAATATTAATAGATGCCCATATAGATGCCATCTATTCTACCGACTATGCCAGAACGGCAATGACCGCTGCCCCTACATCTGTAAAGAACAATATAGATGTTCAATATTATGACCCTAGAACATTGGATTTGGAACTATTAAAAACAGAAAACCTAAATAAAAATGTGTTGATAGTGGGGCATAGCAATACCACACCACAACTCGTTAATATGCTATTAGATGATGAGAAATACGATGCACTAGACGATAGTGAGAACGGCACCCTTTTTATTGTGAAACTTGTTAACGGGGTGGCCACTGACTCTAAATTGGTTTTTAATTGTAATTGCCCGGAATAACGGTTATGTCTTCTAATTTTATTTCGGAAAGTAGTTCTAAGGCACCACTATCGTAAAGCTCGTCTATACCCTGAATTGGATGATTTAACTGCGTGTTTTTATAATTCTGATAATCCACGAAACGGATACCGCCCACTACCCTTTCCTTAAATGCTTTTCTAAAGCGTTGGCCTCCCCCGTTTATATGAAATTCATAGGCTAAATAGGCTGGTTTGTATGTTTTTGAATCGAACCAGTACACGTAAATATCATCGTAATCATCACCCCCTCCGCTTTTATCAAAGGTCACTTCAACTTTGTAATACGCTGTTGAATCGATTTTCACTTTGCCTAAATACTTTTTATTTACAGCTGAACCATTAAGTCCATACGGCAGGTATGCAAAATAATGTACAGAGTTTATAGAATTGGCGTACACGTTTGCCATTGAATCTGATAGTACTACAAGACTATCGTTTACAGTACGTTGAAACCCTAAAGGAGATCTTACATCGGTTATCCTGATACTGTCCTTGAAAAAGCTTCTTTTTAGAACTCTTTTATTCACCGGGCCTTTCGCGCTGTAAACAATATCCCGAAAACGAAAAGAGATATCATTTGTGATATAATTCTCCCCACCACTTGCTGCAATACTTTTATCTATAATTTCTTGTGCCGTAGGTTCGTTTGTTTTTTCATTACATGCTGTTACAAGTAACAGTAACACTATACAATACCATCTATTCATCACTTCTATTTTTATCCTTATTCGTAAACTGATAAGATTCATTACAAATGAAGCACTTTAATTCTTTTTAAAAGTTAAGCCGATTATTTAATTGTGCTTATTTTTGTACCGTATGCAAAAGAACATCAACATAAAAAACAAAAAAGCACGGTTCGAGTATGAACTGTTGGATAAATATACGGCCGGTATCGTTTTGGGTGGTACAGAAATCAAATCGCTTAGGTATGGTAGGGCTTCCATTTCGGAGAGTTTTTGTGAATTTAATGACCGTGGAGAGCTTTTTGTCATCAATATGCAGATTGATGAATACTCTCATGCATCTCACTACAACCACAAACCTAAGGCTCAAAGAAAACTGTTGTTACAAAAAAGAGAATTGAAAAAATTATTTAAAGAGGTAACAACCTCTGGGCTTACCATTGTCCCATTAACACTCTTTATAAATGACCGTGGTTTTGCCAAAATCCAAATCGCATTGGCAAAGGGTAAAAAGCTCTACGATAAAAGGGAGACGATGAAGGATAAAGACAATAAGCGTGACCTAGCCAGAATTAAAAAGAGTTTTAATAATTAAAAGTC
>JBLIEO010000007.1:0-46849 GCA_047633095.1 Maribacter sp. | reverse complement strand
CATGCCATATTTCATCTGCTTGAGCGGCATATTTTAAGATTACATCATCTAGATGGGAATGTGTATCTGAAAGGAGTAGAATCTTGGTCATTTTAATTTAATGCTAAATTCATCTTAGGGTACTAATAAGTTAGCTTCTTTGATTTATCGTTCTGCTTTTTGCATTATTGCTATTGCGAGTTGTCTTGGCTTTGATGTTAAAAAAAATAGCGTTGATTTCAAAATCCAGAAGTCGTATCAAAATTAGGAAACCATTCCTAATAAACAGGAACTATTCATATCTTTACACTTTGCAAAACTAAGCCATCTTTTTGAGATATTTCATTCAATTTTCATACTTTGGGAAAGCCTATCATGGTTGGCAAAAACAGCCTAATGCCATTACGGTACAGGAAGTTTTAGAGCATTCGCTTTCTATTTTGATGCGAAAAAGAATACAAGTTGTAGGTGCAGGAAGAACAGATGCAGGTGTACACGCTCGTGAAATGCATGCCCACTTTGATTTTACCGAGATTAAGGATGCTATAGATTTGGTATATAGGCTGAATGCTTTTTTACCCGATGATATCGCCGTGCAGGGTATTTACTTAATGCAAGATGATGCACACGCTAGGTTTGATGCTTTGGAACGGTCCTATGAGTATTGGCTTTGTAACGACAAAAATCCTTTTTTAACAGAGGCTGCCCATTACATAAAACATCCTCTGGATACTTTGCTCATGAATAATGCGGCGGAATTGCTTTTGGGTAAGCAAGATTTCGAGTGTTTTTCCAAATCAAAGACTGAGGTTAACAATCACTTCTGTAGGATTAAAAGTGCCCATTGGAGTGTGGAAAGCGAGTATGTTGTTTTTAAGATTACAGCGGATAGGTTTCTAAGGAATATGGTAAGGGCCATTGTAGGAACCCTGTTGGATGTAGGAACCGGAAAATCTAGTTTGGACACTGTTAAGACCATCATAAAAAGTAAAGATCGTACAATAGCCGGGGTTTCAGTCCCTGCAAAAGGATTATATTTAACAGCTGTTAGCTATCCCAATACTATTTTTAAAAAATGAACAAAGATTCAGGAAAAGCCTTTGATACGCGACTTTTTAAGCGTTTGATAGCCCATACTCAACCTTACAGAATCACCTTCTACGGAGTTGCTTTTGCTGCAATACTACTATCCATATTTGCAGTGCTTACACCCATCATTCTAAAGCAGATTATAGATGATGCCGTTAAAGGTGCAGATGCACAACGGTTGCTCTACCTAACCATAGCCATGTTAGTAGTATTATTAGGCCAGGTGTTGAGCCAATTGAGTTTTAACTACTATGCCAACTGGTTGGGAGAATCCGTAATCCGAGATGTTCGTATCAATCTTTTTCAAAAAATGTTAGGGTTTAAAATGAAGTATTTTGACAATTCATCCCTCGGTGTATTGGTAACCCGTGCGGTGGCCGATATGCAACGTATTGGAGAAATATTTAGTCAAGGCTTTTTTGTTATTGTGGCTGATTTGTTGAAGATGTTTGTAGCTGCTGGGGTTATGGTATACATAAATTGGCGTTTGGCACTTATAGTATTTGCAGTCTTACCATTAATTTTATACGCTACGCGCTTGTTTCAAAAAGCCATGAAGGTTGCTTTTACGGAGGTAAGAGCAGAGGTGTCTAATCTCAATTCCTTTGTGCAGGAACGCCTTACGGGCATGCGTATTGTGCAGCTGTTTACTAGGGAAAAGATAGAGGGTGAAAATTTCAGAAAAATAAATGAAAAACATAAAAATGCTTGGTTGAAAACGGTTTGGTTCAACTCCATTTTCTTCCCCATAGCTGAAATAGTATCCTCCATTACTCTAGGGTTGATTGTGTGGTACGGTGGTTTGCAAAATGTAACGAATATTACCGATGATGTTGCAGGTACCGTTTTTGCCTTTATTATGTTGATAGATCTTCTTTTTAGACCCTTACGACAGATCGCGGATAAGTTCAATACCTTACAAATGGGAATGGTAGCTGCTAATAGGGTTTTTAAGATTTTGGATACCGACAGTTCAATTGACGATTTGGGCCAAATTGAAAAATCAAATATTAAGGGAGATATTACGTTCACCGATGTGCATTTTGGCTATTTGGTAGATGAAGAAGTGCTTCACGGTATTTCATTTGAGGTAAAAGCAGGGCAAACCATTGCTATAGTTGGTGCTACGGGAGCTGGAAAATCGACCATTATCAATCTGTTGAATCGGTTTTATGAAATAAATTCCGGAGTTATTTGTGTGGATGGTACGGATGTAAAGAATTATAAACTAAACTCTCTCCGGTCCCATATCGCCGTAGTATTGCAAGATGTTTTTCTGTTTGCCGATACCATTGCCAACAATATTTCCATGAAGAATCCCACCATTGGCATTGCCGATATAGAAGCAGCTGCAACCGCTATTGGAGTAGATGAATTTATTTCTAGTCTTCCTGGTGGATATGAGTATAATGTAAAAGAACGGGGGACGATGCTGTCCAGTGGTCAACGGCAGCTGATAGCTTTTCTACGTGCCTATGTCAGCAATCCTAGTATTTTGGTTTTAGACGAGGCCACTTCATCTGTCGATACCTATTCTGAACAGCTTATACAAAAAGCTACTGATAAAATTACGGAGGGTCGAACTTCCATAGTCATCGCACACCGGCTGGGTACTATCAAAAAAGCGGACAAGATTATTGTTATGGACGCTGGAAAAATCGTAGAAACGGGAACCCATAAAGAACTACTTAAAAAAGGGGGGTACTATAGTAATTTGTATGAAGCTCAGTTCTTGGCTGAGGAAGTTGCTTAGTTTGTTATTTACTTTATTAGGGTAAAATCACTGGTATTAAGTACTCCTACAGGTATTAATGGTATTACAATACCAATTATAATGGTAAGGAAAAGGGCCATTACTAAAAACAGATTAATAAGTGATTTCCATATTAATCTTTTAAATGAAAACCTGTTTAATCTCTGTATGACATATATTGCATAAAGCACGATAGCCAAGAAGAGTGGTTGTGTTGAAGCAATATAATTATCAGGATTAATCATTAGCGTCCCAATGGTAATTGGAAACGTTACAACACTAAAATAGGCTATTACGCAAATAAAAGCCACAAGGTATTCTGAGGAATTATAGTTGCTTTTATTGAAAAGAAAATAGGCTGGTAACGCTAAAACCAGAAAGTAGATAATAAAGATAAATGAGCTATAATCGAATACGAATACTGACCATTTTTGAATAAATTAAGGATTAAGATTATTTACCCCACTCCTAAAATCTTTACTGTCCGCTTAAAACTTTTTTATTGTGATTATATTATGTATTCCCTTGGCTCCGAAATCTGGGCAGCAACTATAATCTGTTCTTAAGGTATTATCACAATTATTAACAAATCATAGGTTATACTAAATCTTGTTTAAGCATAGTGCCTAATTGGGAAATAGAATCGTAGAGCACGAATTCTCCGTTTTTTATATAGGAGATTAATCCTGTTTCCTCACTTACGACAATGCTCAGTGCATCTGTTTTTTCGGTTATCCCAACAGCAGCTCTATGTCTCAATCCAAAGCGTAAGGGAATATTACGTTCGTTGGATACAGGTAATATAACTCTTGTGGCTACGATATAATTATCAACGATTACAGCTGCGCCATCGTGTAATGGACTGTTTTTATAAAAAATACTTTCAATGATGGGCTGGGTTATTTCTATGTTCATGCGGTCTCCAGAACTTTTAATAAAATCCAAGGAGTTGTTCCGTTCCAATACTAAAATTGCACCTGTTTTGGAACTGGACATTTTCTCACAGGCGTTTAGGATGGCATCTACGTCTACAGTAGTAGTGATACCCTCTTGTCTCAAAAACTTAAAATGTTTAATGTAGTTACGTTTGTTAGCGAAGTTGGTGGAGCCAATCATTAATAGGAACTTTCGTATTTCCTGTTGAAAAACGATAATCAAGGCAATAAGACCTACCTGCATAAAGGCACCAACAATGCTGCTAATCATTTCCATTCCCAAAAGTTCAGTTAACTTCCAGAAGGCCCAAACGATAACAATACCAATAAAAATATTAATCGCTACTGAGCCACGGACCAATTTGTAAATATAGTAAAGGAGCACAGCCACGAGGACAATATCTAGGATATCCGTAATCTTAAAATCGATAAAATTCAAAAAATCCAAGGAATGCGCTTTTTGTAAAATTAATAAAATTTGAGGTATGAAAATGGAGTAAGCTTTTAAGATGTAAGTTGCTTATAGAGTTTTACGCATTCAACAGCCTCCTTAACGTCGTGCACCCTCAAGATATTGGCACCTTTTGTTAAGGCAACCATGTGTAATGCGGTGGTTCCGTTTAGGGCATTTTTTGGATCACTTTTTAAGAGTTTATAAATCATAGATTTTCTACTAATCCCTGCAAGTATAGGTAAGTCGGCAACCTTTAGGGTTTCCAGTTGTTGTAATAGTTGATAGTTTTGTTCAAGGCTCTTTGCAAATCCAAAACCAGGGTCTATGATTACATCGGTAATTCCTTTTCCCCTAGCCACATTGAGCCTTTGCGAAAAGAAAAGCAAAATATCCTGTATAAGATGTTGGTAAACTGTCTGTTGTTGCATCGTTTTTGGTGTGCCGCGCATGTGCATCATAATGTATGGCACCTGTAAACTAGCTACGGTATCCAATAAAGTTTCATCCCTAAGGCCTGCGGAAATATCATTGACGATTGCCGCTCCGCGTTCAACACATTCTCTTGCAACAGTTCCTCTAAAGGTGTCAATAGACAAGAGTACCTCTGGAAAATGTTTCAGTATCAGTTCAACAATGGGCGTTATGCGACTTAATTCTAATGCTCCGGAGACTTCAGTAGCACCAGGTTTTGAGCTGTATGCACCAATGTCTATAAAACCGGCACCTTCCAGCAGCATTTTTTCAACCTGTTTTAACGCATTTTTCTCATCCTTAAACCTACCACCATCGAAAAAGGAATCTGGAGTAACATTTAAAATACCCATTACTTTGGGTGTTTTAAAATCAATAAGCTCTCCTTTGCAGTTAATCGTCATGTATACTGAATTTTAGCTATGGGTGTAACCGAAGTTTAAACCGAGGGTCTTGACGGTTACAAAATTTTAAGCGAAATTTACACAAATTACAAGAAGTACATGCAAGCAACAGCGGAACAATACGATGCGGTCATCAAAATTTGTCGCGATTTATATGAAAAGAAAATGTTGGATTATGGCTGTGCTTGGCGTATTCTGCGCTTACCGTCGTTAACAGATCAAATTTTCATAAAGGCCCAACGAATTAGAGGGTTGCAAGAAAATAAGGTTCATAAAGTTGATGAAGACGAAAAATCTGAATTTATAGGAATCGTAAATTATTCTATAATGGCCTTGATTCAGTTGGAACTTGGTGTGGTAGACCAGCCCGATTTAGGTGCCGAAAAAGCCATAGCGCTGTATAAAAAGCACAGTACGGGAACAAAAGAGTTGATGTTGAATAAAAATCATGATTATGGAGAAGCGTGGCGCGATATGCGCGTAAGTTCTTTAACGGATTTAATTCTGCAAAAATTATTAAGAGTAAAAACTATTGAGGACAATAAGGGCAAGACCTTAGTGAGCGAGGGTATTGACGCCAATTATCAAGATATGATTAATTATGCAGTATTCGCTTTGATACATTTGGGGTTGACAAACAAAATTACATAATGCTATGAGGTATATTATTGGAGTGGTTAGGGTTTTTGTTGGGGTACTTTTTATTTTCAGTGGTTTTATAAAATTAAATGATCCTGTTGGTTTCTCCTTTAAGCTAGAAGAATATTTTAGTCCTAGCGTTTTAGATTTGTCTATTTTTATTCCTTACGCCTTGGCGATATCTATATTGGTAGTCATTTTAGAAGTAATTTTTGGGGTAATGCTACTCATTGGATACAAAGTGAAATTTACCCTTTGGAGCCTATTAGGGATGATCATTTTCTTTACCTTCTTAACTTTTTATTCTGCTTATTTTAACAAAGTAACGGATTGTGGTTGTTTTGGGGATGCGATAAAACTAACGCCATGGGAGTCTTTTACAAAGGATATTGTATTATTGGTGCTAATATTGATTCTGTTTTTAGGCAGAAAATATGTGACCTCGCTTTTTGCGCCATCAATCAACAAGGTTATTATAGCTTTGTCTCTAATCGCTTGTGCAGCATACGCCTATCATGTGTTAAACCATCTACCGGTAATTGATTTTAGGCCTTACGAAATTGGAAAAAATATTGAGGATGGTATGGGAGTGCCAGAAGGTGCGCCTAAGGCTATTTACGATTATGCGTGGGAGTTTAAGGTAGACGGCGTGCAGAAAATTATAGTGACTAAGGGTGATTACCCAACCGTTGATGGGGAATTTATTGGGGTAGAAACCACCGAGATTCAAAAGGGCTACGAACCTCCTGTGCATGATTTTACCATAGAGCAAGACGGGGAAGATTTTGCAGCTTCCTTATTACAAGAGCCTAAATTGGTTATCGTCGTTGCCTACGATTTAAGAAAATCAAATACAGCGGTATTCAATGAAATAAAAAAAGTAACCGACAACGCTTTGGTAAATGGTTACAGAGTAATCGGGGTGTCGGCCTCGGGAGCTGATCAGACCAATGACTTGGTCGCCGAGTTTGAACTGGATTATAGTTTTTATTTTACTGATGAAACTACGCTAAAGACTATAGTAAGGTCTAACCCTGGGGTGCTTGTATTGGAGAAAGGAACTATAACACAGAAAGTACATTACAACGATTTGGAGGAGTTAATACTTGATTAGTTCCATATTGTATTAAACAAAACATAATAATAAATCATAAAGAATTAGTAGGTTATGAGAAGTAAAATAGTCGCAGGAAACTGGAAAATGAACAAAACATTAGAGCAAACGGAAACACTTTTAGCGGAGCTTTCCGCAAAACTTCCAGATACAGATGCCGAGGTAATGGTATCGCCAACCTATGTTAACTTAACTGGAGCGGTACGTAGTTTGGAATCTTCGAAGATAGAGGTCATTGCTCAGAATATGCACTTTGCAGAAAGCGGCGCATACACAGGAGAAATATCAGCCAATATGCTTTTAAATATAGGTGTGGATACTGCTATAATCGGACATTCTGAGAGAAGGGCTTATTTTGGTGAGACCGATGAAATTTTGGCCAAAAAAGTAGTTGCTGCTTTGGCTAAAGGAATCCGTGTGATGTTCTGTTTTGGAGAGGAATTAGAAGACCGTCAATCCGGAAATCATTTTAAATTAGTGGAGAGTCAACTTAGGAATGCACTATTTTCTTTAGACGCATCTGCATGGTCAAAAATCATATTGGCTTATGAGCCAGTTTGGGCTATAGGAACGGGGGAGACCGCTTCTCCAGAGCAAGCCCAAGAAATGCATGCATTTATTAGAAAGACGATAGGTGAAGCATATAATACCGCAATAGCTAATGGTGTATCTATATTATACGGCGGGAGTGTAAAGCCTGGTAATGCCGAAGAGATTTTCTCCAAGCCTGATGTTGATGGCGGACTTATTGGAGGAGCTTCTTTAGTTGCAGACGATTTTGTGGCCATAATCAAAGCTATTTAAGGGTTCATAAATTCAAAGGAGTTTTCGCAACGCTTATTTTACTATCACATCGAGCGCAGTGGAGATGCATTTGAGCCGTAATAGATTTGTTCTGTACTCTAATCTAATCTATGGTAGATTATCTAGTTGACCTCAGTATGTATTTTCTATTTTTAATTCAAGTAAATGAGTAACAAAGTTTACGTAGAATACAATTTTACAGTAGATCCGCTACAACCAACCTCTGACATTCTCATTGCTGAATTGGGAGCTGCGGGTTTTGAAAGTTTTGTAGAGGAAGAACATGGTGTTTTAGCGTACATACAAAAGATTGATTGGAGCGACGCTATTTTGGAAGCTATAGGGATATTGCGCAATCCCAATTTTAAAATATCCTTTGTTTGGAAAGAAATAGAGCAAGAGAACTGGAACGCTACTTGGGAGCAAAATTTTCAACCCATAGTAGTAGATAATATTTGTATGATACGTGCCCCTTTTCATAAAAAAAAGGACGTGACCTACGATATCGTGATAGAGCCAAAGATGAGTTTTGGAACTGGCCATCACGAGACCACACACATGATGCTTCAACATCTTTTAGAACTGCAGCTAGATGGCAAGGCCGTTTTGGATATGGGAAGTGGCACAGGAGTATTGGCAATTTTGGCGGCCATGCGAGGCGCTAAACCTGTAGATGCGATAGATATAGATAACTGGTGCTATCTTAATGCAAAAGAAAACGTGGAGCGCAATAGTGTCGATTTTATTGACGTTTATGAAGGCGACGCTAGTCTTCTAAGTGCACAACAGTACGACGTTATCATTGCGAATATCAATAGAAATATATTGCTAGAAGATATAGGAAAATATGTAGGTTGCTTGAATCCAAAAGGTATTCTGTTGTTAAGTGGATATTACAAAGGGGACTTGGAATTGATTACCCAAAAATGTGAAAATGAAGGACTAAGGTTTGAAAATAATCTTGAAAAAAATAATTGGGTTGCCGCAAAATATGTATTTTAGTTAATAGTAAAATTGTACGGATGAGCACTAAAGAACAAATTTCCGAGGAGGTCCTATTAGAAGAGGAGACAGTAAGACAAAATGAAATCGTTGTTTTTAATGACGATGTGAATACGTTTGACCATGTTATTGAAACATTGATTTCTGTTTGTGATCATACGCCCGAACAAGCTGAGCAATGCAGTCTTATCGTACATTACAAAGGGAAATGCACAGTAAAAACTGGAGAATACAAAGACTTGGAGCCACGTTGTACAGGCCTTTTGAGTGCAGGTTTGAGTGCTGAGATTATTTGAGAGACTTATGTTATAAGCTGCCTTAAGGTTATTTTCTTTCCCTATATTTAAGCGACAGGATTATTAAGTCTTTTATGTTACGGAAATCATTCCTTTTTCTATTGTTAATATCTCTTAGCCTTAGCGCGCAAGAGCTACCTCCTATTCAGAATTTTTCTCCGCTGGATTACAATGGTGAGAATCAAAATTGGGCCATAACACAAGGTGAGGATAAACATATCTTCATTGCTAACAACCATTCCCTCTTGGAATACGATGGCGTACGTTGGCGTAAATATTATTCACCCAATAATAGTATCATTAGGTCCGTACATGCTAATGGTGACTTGATTTTGACAGGGCAATACATGGAGTTTGGTTTTTGGCAAAGGAATGGTTTTGGAGAATTGGCTTATACGTCAATTTCTAGCCAAATGGAATTTCCAATGGTGGAAGATGAAGAGTTTTGGAATATAGTCACTTTAGGAAATTGGGTTCTTTTTCAATCTTTAGATAGAATATATAGCTACAATATTAAATCTAAACAGTTTAAGTGGATAGAAGCTAAATCAATAAAGGCGCATATTTTTAAAGTTAATGACGCCGTATATTATCAAAATCAGAATAAGGATATTTATCTAATTAAAAGTGGGGAGCCTATACTTGCCATAGATGCTGCGTCCTTGCAGGATAGAAAGGTTGTGGGGATGTATGAAGAGCAAGGCAAGCTTGTGCTGATTCTAGATAATGCCAAATTTTTACAAGTAGTAGATACTAAACTCATAACTAGAGCAGTTGGATTGTTAAAACCATTTGGCGATATTGTTGTGTACGCTACTGAAAAGTTAAAAGATGGTACATATATCTTGGGAACTATTTCTGATGGTGTTTATCAAATAGATTTCAACGGGGAATTAATACGAAGTATAAATAGGGGAAATGGGCTTAGTAATAATACAATTCTATCAGTCTTTGAAGATGCCGATGAAAACCTGTGGTTAGGGCTTGATAATGGCATTAGTGTTATTAATATGAATTCTCCTTTTAATGAATATAATGACAATAGTGGGCAAATTGGTTCTGTATATACTTCTAAATTTTACCAGAATAAATTGTATTTAGGAACAAATCAAGGTTTGTTTGTAAGGGATTTTGGTTCAAAACAGGGGTTTGAATTAGTAGGAGGTACCGAAGGTCAGGTTTGGAGTTTAGATGCTTTTGATGGTTATTTGCTTTGTGGGCATAACAATGGAACGTACCTTATAAAGGATGATACCGCAGATCTAATTTCTACCTTTCCAGGTACCTGGGACATAAAAAGAATTGAAGGGCAACCGAATTTATTTCTACAAGGTAATTATAATGGTATTTCAATTCTAGAAAAAAAAGGCGGTGATTGGTCTTATAGGAACAAACTTGAGGGTTTTGATATATCAACCCGTTTTTTTGAAATTATAGGCAATAACAAGGTGCTTGTAAATCATGAAATCAAAGGGCTTTATAGTTTATCGATTGATGAAGGTTTTAGGAAAGTGAAGGATATTGAAACGCATTCGCAAATGGGTTATGGTTCTAGTTTGGTGAAGTATAACAATCAAATTATTTACTCAAGTGTCAATGGAGCTTTTATTAAAGAAAGTGGTAGTCTTAGCTTTATGCCTGATTCCATTCTAAATCGTCTCTTAATTAATGAGGCTGGCGGTATAAGCAGTATTGCACTACCTGATAAAGGAGCAAATAAGCTTTGGTATTTCACTAAGAATGGCTTATCAATGATTTCACCAGAAGTTTTTTCTCAAGCGCTATCAATTACTACGATTCCTATTCCATCTTTCTTCCGAGGAAGTTTAGGAGTGGTGGGTTTTGAAAATATCAATAGGATTACAGATGATAAATATTTAATAGGTATTTCTAATGGTCTTGTAACTCTAGACTTGGAAAAAAGGAAAGGGTTAAAATACATCATAGAAATTTCATCAGTTAAAAATCATTCAGAATTCAGAGATGCTTTATTACTGCCGCTTTCTAGTCATTCTGAATTAGCTTTTGAAGCTAATTCTCTGTCTTTTTCTTATACAGTGCCACAATATGATAAATATTCTGAGGTATCTTATCAGTATCGGATTCAAGGCTTATTTGAAGATTGGAGTACTTGGAGTTTTGAGCCAATTGCAAGCTTTAATAATCTCATGTATGGGGATTATGTGTTTGAGGTAAGAGCGAAAATTGGCAATACTATTACTACGAATACAGCAAGTTATAGCTTTAGTGTTAATAGACCTTGGTATTTATCTTACGTTGCTTTGGTCATCTATTGTCTTGCTGTTATTGGATTCTTTTTAGTATTGCATAGAGTATACAAACGATACTATACAGTAAAGCAACAAAGAGTTTTAGCAGATGAAAAAAGAAGGTTAAAACGTAAAAAGCTAAAAACTGAAAAGCTACTGGCGCAACTAAAAAATGAAAATTTAAGCGTAGAAATAGAAAGTAAAAATAGGGAGCTGGCAGTTTCAACGATGAGTATAATCAAAAAGAATGAATTTTTAAATAACATAAAAGAACAATTAAAAAAAGCAGACAATCCAACCCAGATAAAATCGGTCATCAAAACCATAGACCGCAACCTCACCAATGAGGACGATTGGAAGTTTTTCGAAGAAGCTTTTAATAATGCGGATAAGGATTTTCTTAAAAAGATTAAGGAGGCACACCCAATACTTACGCCAAACGACCTGCGCCTATGTGCATACTTAAGGTTGAATTTAGCTTCTAAGGAAATCGCACCGTTACTTAATATTTCTGTGCGTAGCGTTGAGGTGAAACGATATCGTTTACGAAAGAAAATGGACCTTCCTCACGAAAATAGTCTTACAGCCTATATTATAGAGCTGTAGATTGCTACATCAGTTTCTGTAATTACTACAACATTACCCATACATAGATAAATAGGCTCTAGTATTTTATTCAATATTTATTTCTTTAAAAACCCCTATTTTGTTGATTATTATCCTTATAAATTACCATATTCATAATTATTGATACCCAAAATTATCAATGTAGTATTTTTGTATAGGTGCGTATGTTGTTAAAAGAATCATAATGTCCATACATTTGAGTGTAATTAAAATTCACTAGAAAATGAGATGTGGAATCATAACAATCATTGTATTACTATGTACAACCTTAGGGTTTTCCCAAACTAAAACGATCACTGGTACTATTTCTGATGCGTCAGGATTTATTCCCGGTGTAAATATCGTAGCCAAAGGAACAACCAATGGTGTGGTCACCGATTTTGATGGGAATTATCAAATCTCAAATATCACATCGGATGCGGTACTAGTCTTTAGTTATCTCGGATACAAGACGGTCGAAATTGTCGTAGGACAAGAGGATACTATTAATGTCTCAATGGAAGAAGATACACAGGCTCTAGAAGAGGTTGTTGTTGTAGGGTATGGGACGCAACGAAAAAGTAATGTCGTTGGCTCGGTTGTAAGCGTTGAAGTAAATCAGGCGACCGCTGTACCAACCACGAACGTATCTGAAATGCTTCGAGGTAGGGCTGCCGGTGTACAAGTGAACCTCGGGGATGCAAGACCTGGTGGTGCTTCTAATATCGTGATTAGGGGAAATGTTTCGGTTGCACCCAACGGGAATTCACCTTTGATAATTGTTGATGGTTTGCCATTTGATAACTTAAATGATGTAGCACCGGACGATATTGCTAGTATTGAAATTCTTAAGGATGCTTCTTCTACGGCCATTTATGGTTCAAGAGCATCGAATGGTGTGATTTTAGTTACTACTAAAAAGGGAACGGTAGGAAAGGCAACCATTACTTATAATGGGTATACCACAATCCAAACCGTAACCCGAAACTTCAATCTATATGATGGATCCCAGTTTATTGATTTAAGAAGAGAGGCCAATAGAAATAGGTTTACTGGCGATTATTTAAGAGATGAAAACGTCTTCAGTCCTTTTGAACTAGATGCAATTGAGAATAGGGAATTCGTTGATTGGGAAGATAGGACACTGACAGATGCACTGATTCAAAGTCACTCGGTAAGTTTTTCAGCAGGTACGGAGAAAACTAAGATATTTTCAAGTCTTAATTACTTTTCTCAAGATGGTATTATACCAAATTCTGGTTTTGACAGGGGTACTTATAAATTGAATCTTGAGCATAAGGTGACAGATAAACTAACATTCCGGGGTATACTGAATTATCAAAATGCTACTCAGGACCAAGAAACTGGTGGCCTGAATTTTACTACTATTACCCCGTTGGCAAAGCCTTTTACGGATAATAATGAGTTAATAAAATTTTATTTAGGAAATTCTATAACTGCCGTAAACCCGCTTTGGGATCAAAGAGAATCTACTGATAGGTCAAAAATAAATCTTACCGATGTAAATCTCAATTTAACGTATGATTTCACACCCAGCTTTAGTTATACGTTAAATACATTTCTTAGAAATAGAAATACCAACAGAGGTATATATAGGTCTTCATTGCATTCTGCTGGAGATGAAGGAATAGGAGGTATCGGTGTAATGTCCAACACCTTGTTTAAGCAAGTTTTAATAGAAAATATATTCAATTACACTCCACAGATTGGAGAAAATCATAATTTAGATATAACAGGTGTTCAAGCTTTTGATGAGCAGTCTAATGAATATACCCAAATTGATAAGTCAGGATTCACCAATAATTCCCTTGGCTTTAATGGCGATGCCACGACTTTACTTGCCAACGAAAGAAATGTTTCTGAACGGCGGCTTCTTTCTTTTTTAGGAAGGGTGCGTTATGGATATTTAGATCGTTACTTATTGGAGGCTACGGCAAGGGCGGACGGTGCTTCCGTATTTGCAGCCAATAATAAATGGGGGTTTTTCCCAGCTGTTTCTGTAGCATGGAAAGCACATCAAGAACCATTCATGCAAAATATAGAGAGCATAGATGAAATGAAATTTAGGGTCAGTTATGGTGCAACTGGAAACCAAGGAATTAATTCATTAGAGTCCTTAGGCGTCGCTGATAACAGGCCTTACGTATTCGGTGGGCAAACGGTAGGTGGGTCAACTGCTTCATCTCGTTTACCGAATCCGAACTTAAAATGGGAAACTACTACAACTTTGAATACAGGGGTCGATTTTAGATTGTTCAATAACTTTTTTGAGGGTACTGTAGAATATTACAAAGCAAACACAACTGATTTGTTATTGGACCGAGCAATTGCAGGTACGACGGGTTTCAATGTGATTCGATTTAACGTTGGGGAATTACAAAACCAAGGTCTTGAAGCATCCTTAAATACTAATTTTGTTAGAAAAGAAAACTTCAGCTGGACTATGGGGCTCATTTTTTCCAAAAATAGAAACGAAGTTATTTCGCTTACCGGTGAAACTGATGTAAACGGGACTCCTATTGACGTTAATGATAGTTCTGGAAGACGACTCTCTGTCGGTCAATCCATTAATAATATTTGGTTACCTAAGTATGATGGAATTTATCAGGTAGGTGATGATATCGCAGGTTCGGGAGACCCGTTGGCACGGCCAGGAGATGTAAGGGTCGTAGATCAAGATGGTAACGGACAAATAGACAACCGTGATAATGTATTTACCAACACAGATCCTGATTGGTTTGGATCGATTACAAACACATTTCGTTATAAGAATTTTGAGCTTTTCGCAGATATTTACATTGTTGAGGGTGCCACCCGACTAAATACTGTGCTTGCCAATGGTGAATTATGGAAAGGGTCGATAAATGGAATTAGGACAAAATATTACACTCCAGAATTCCCGTCTGCAGAATATCCACGACCAAAACCGGATACACATTTACATCTTTTTCCCTTTGCAGTGCGAGATGCGTCTTATGTTCGTTTGAGAACATTAACATTTGGGTATAACCTTCCTAAAGAAGGTCTTTCTAAAATTGGGTTAAAGAGCGTGAAGCTCTACGCAACAGGAACCAATCTGTTCACGTTTACCGATTTTAAATCGTACAGCCCTGAACAAAACCCAATTAATAATGATAATGGAACTTCGTTTCCGGAAACAAGAAATATTACCATTGGAACGAACATAACATTTTAGGAAACTAGTGATGTATTACCAATGTACGAATTGAGCGAACGCCTGTATATGAGGTTTGGGTTGTCATTCTTAATTATATTTTAAAATAAATAAATAGCAACAGATGAAAATTATAAATGGTTATTTGTTATCGAAAAGATTTTTTGCCATACTTATTACGCTTACTTTATTTACATCTTGTGAAGAAGATTTTCTGGAAGACAAATTATTGTCTGATACTTCGGTAGATTTTTTGTATTCTTCTCCTGAAGGCCTTGAAAATGCTGTTGTTGGCCTTTATACCTTAAATAGGAGGATATATGAGGATGGTAGACTCAATGGTACAATTCCTTTGATTTTACAAGCAAAGAGCGATTTGTCCGCAGGTATAACCGGTGAGGTTTCCCTTTACAGTAGACTTCTATGGGGAGCAAGCTTAGGAGATTTTGGAACAGCTGAAGGTGTAAATGCCTATTGGGTATATTATTATGAGATAGTTGATCGTGCAAACGCTGTTATCCAAGGTGCCGAAAATTTAACCGACATCGATGAGGATAGAAGAAATCAAATTCTGGCTGAAGCAAAGACAATGCGGGCTAATTCTTATTTTATCCTGTACCGATTATTTAACAACATTTTTATAAATACAAATCCTACAACACCTCAAAATGCTTTTGATTTACCTCAGAATAAATCTTCTGAAGAGGAAGTTTTTACCCTGTTACGTGCAGATTTGGATTTTGCAATTGAAAATCTTAGCTATAATCCAGACCAATTTGGCAGGTGGGGCCAAGGTTCAGCGAGGCATTTACGGGCTATGGTAGCTATGTGGGAAAACGATTGGACAGAAGCTGCTGCCCAAACAGATGCTATTATACAGAGCGGCAACCACAGTTTAACCGCAACAACCCAAGAGGTGTTTGAAGGTAATCTTAATCATCCTGAAACTTTGTTTGCTGTCAATTTTGAATTTCAGACCATTGGTGGGGGAGCCCCACATATCATGAACTGGAATATGGTGTCCTCTTATGCGGATGCTCCAGGTCTCGTTCAGTCAGTGGAAAATGGAGGAGCTGGAGTAGGTTTCATTTCTTTGAATCAGTATTTGATTAACCTTTTGAACGAAGATTCAAACGACAGCAGAAGGGATAGATCATATTATATTTTTGAATATGAGTACAATGACGAGGCTTCGCTTCCGGAAGGAAAACAGTTAGGAGACCCGCTTGATTTGTACGAAAATAGTGAGACCGACCAGAATGAATTTATGCTTTATTATAGAAGACAAAATCCAGGGGTTATTAAGTTTTTTGATGAAAATGTAGAACCTACCGATAGAAACCATTTCAAGAATATTATGATTTATAGATTGGCAGAAACCTATCTTATGGGAGCTGAGGCACATATGATGCTTGGTACTACGACAAAAGCACTAGAATATCTTAATACGGTGAGAGCTAGAGCTAATACTGCGACAGTTTCTGAAATTGATTTACAGGCCATATTGGATGAAAGAGCACGCGAGCTGGCTTTTGAAGGGCAACGTTGGTTTACGCTAAAACGAACGGGAAAACTATTTGAATTCTTGACAGATCACATGAATAACGATAACCTAAATGAATCATATCCCGAAGGAAATCCAAAAGTTATATTAAGGGAGTATATGCAAAATTGGCCTATTCCTCAGCAGCAAATTGACCTGTTGGGACCAAATTATCCTCAAAATGATGGATATAATTAAGGGCAGATAAATTTGGTAAACTAAAAAACTACGATATGAAGCGTAATAGTATTAAACAGTATATAAAAAGCTTAAACTTACCTTTAACAGGAACACTTTTGGTGTTCGGTATTTTCAGTATTATAATTTCATGTGAGGTCGAAGATGATATTCCTCCCAAGTCGGCTTTTGTAGCTCCGGAACCTTTACCAGTTGTTGAAGGTTGTCCAGATAATCCTATATTGAATGACATTTCTATCGGAATGGATTTTGAATGTGGAGGTCCTGAGATTGATTTTTTTGGAGAAAAAGACGGCTCTTTTACCATAGATTTTGTTGAAAACCCAGATGCATCGGGACTAAACACTTCCGATAAAGTTGTTGATTATTCTCAAACAGAAGGTGTAGAACCTTGGGCAGGTTTATTTTTTGACTTGTCCAGTAAGGTCGATTTTTCGGAAAACCAGGCTATTAAACTTAAGGTGTATTCACCAGCGGCTGAGCAGACCATACTCGTAAAATTAGAGGATAGTGCTGATAGTGATATTAATAAAGAATCTCAGAGCATCACAACTGTTGCCAATCAATGGGAAGAATTGATATTTAATTTTTCCACAAGTGATTCTGATAAATATGATAAATTGGTACTCTTTTTTAATTTCAACGGTGACAAAGATGCCCCAACGACACACTATTTTGATGACATCATATTGGGTGAGGCAGGTGAAACTCCCCCACCAGTTGTAGCTGAAGAACCTACAACCGCTGCACCAGCTCCAATATTACCAGAATCAGAAGTACTCTCAATTTATAGTGATGCATATACACCGATTACGGTTAGTGAATTACCAACGGAATGGTCTGGCTCTGGTTTTGAAGAAATTCAGATTGAAGGAAACAACACCATTAAGTATTCTAATCTCGATTTCACCGGAATCGTAACAGATTATGGAAATCCTACAGATTTGACAGCTAAGTCCTATGTACATTTTGATTATTGGACAGCTGATGGAACAGAGCTAGGAATTAAACTCGTAAATACAGGAGTAGATCCTGCACAGGAAGACTTGGAATCTGTTGGCACCGTAACACAAGGTCAATGGGTAAGTATAGATATTTTATTAGACGATTTTGCAATCGATAGATCACAAATTACTCAAATAATATTTGATAATTTAGTCCCTGAAACCACCACTGTTTATATAGATAATCTTTATTTCCATGATGGACAACCTACTATACCGCTAGTTGCTGCCCCTACACCAACAATTGATGCTGCTAAGGTTATATCAATTTATAGTGATGCATATACACAAACTACAGTTAGTGACTTACCAACAGAATGGTCTGACTCTGGTTTTGAAGAAATTCAGATTGAAGGAAATAATACAATCAATTATTTTGATTTAGCATTTACAGGTATTGTTACAGATTATGGAAATCCAACAGATTTAACAGGAATGGATTTTGTTCATTTTGATTATTGGTCTCCAGATGTTTTAACACTAGGTCTCAAATTAGTGAATACTGCTGTTGATCCAGGGCAGGAAGATATTGAATCTCCAGAGACCCTAGCATTAGGAACTTGGGTTAGTGTAGATATTCCATTAGATGATTATGCTATGGACCGTTCTCAAATTACCCAAATTTTATTTGATGCTTTAGGTAATACAGCAAATCTTTATATAGATAATTTGTTTTTCTATAGTGGACTACCTACTATACCGCTAGTTGCTGCCCCTACACCAACAATTGATGCTGCTAAGGTTATATCAATTTATAGTGATGCATATACACAAACTACGGTTAGTGAATTACCAACAGAATGGTCTGACTCTGGTTTTGAAGAAATTCAGATTGAAGGAAACAATACAATCAATTATTTTGATTTAGCATTTACAGGTATTGTTACAGATTATGGAAATCCAACAGATTTAACAGGAATGGATTTTGTTCATTTTGATTATTGGTCTCCAGATGTTTCAACACTAGGTCTCAAATTAGTGAATACTGCTGTTGATCCAGGGCAGGAAGATATTGAATCTCCAGAGACCCTAGCATTAGGAACTTGGGTTAGTGTAGATATTCCATTAGATGATTATGCTATGGACCGTTCTCAAATTACCCAAATTTTATTTGATGCTTTAGGTAATACAGCAAATCTTTATATAGATAATTTGTTTTTCTATAGTGTACCCCCTACAGAACCTAGTGCTGCGGCACCTACACCAACAATTGATGCTGCTAATGTAATCTCAATATACAGTGACGCATATACACCAACCACTGTTAGTGAATTACCAACGGAATGGTCTGGTTCTGGTTTTGAAGAAATTCTATTAGAAGGAAACAATACCATTAAATATTTTGATCTCGATTTCACAGGAATCGTAACAGATTATGGAAATCCTACAGATTTGACAGCTATGACTCATGTACATCTTGATTATTGGACTGCTGATGGATCAGAGTTAGGAATTAAGCTTGTAAATACAGCAGTAGATCCTGCACAGGAAGACTTGGAATCTGTTGGAACAGTAACACAAGGTCAATGGGTAAGTGTAGATATTCCATTAGACGATTTTACAATGGATAGATCTCAAGTCACTCAAATATTATTCGACAATTTAGTAGCTGGTAATGCAAACGTTACTGTGTATATAGATAATTTTTATTTTTATAATTAGGCTAAAATATAAGAATACCTGTTACACTAAATGCATATCAGCTTAAAGAAGTTGGACTATGAAATTACAAAAGAAAACTATTCGTTATTTCTTAAAAAGTATGAGCTACATAAATATCATTTTTTTTTTGTTAATTATTCCTAGTTCATGTAGCTCAGGAGACCCGACTCCCAACACAACGGTTACTAATTTTTCGTTATCTATCAGCCTAACGGGAGCAGATGACGAAAATCCTAACGGAGACGGTTCTGGGGTTATCCAAGTCAACGCTACCGCCGATAATGCAGTCAGATACGCATTTCGTTTTAATAATGGGGATGTTAAGGATAGTGATTCAGGAACTATCGAGTATGTGTTCTCTGAATTAGGAACCAACACATACAACGTTGTAGCTTGGGCATATTCGGATACTGGAGAATTTATAAATGAAACGGTGAATGTAACCGTATACAAGTCCGACAATCAGTTTACAAAGCTAGTTTTCTTTGACGAATTTGAGAACGAAGGTGGTGTTGATGAGGAGAAGTGGTTTCATCAAGTAATACCCCCTAATAATGGGAGTTGGTACAATGGAGAACTACAACATTATACGGACCGTTCGGATAATTCTAATGTGAGTAGCGGTACTTTGAAAATTAACGCTTTAAAAGAGCAATTCACTACGGGAGGTACTACAAAATCATATACTTCTGCCAGATTGAACTCAAAATATGTTTTTACCTATGGAAAGGTAGAGGTCAGGGCAAAATTACCAAATGAAGAAGGCACCTGGCCAGCTATATGGACCTTGGGGGCTAATATAAATGAAACGGGAAATTATTTTGGTAATCAATATGGTAATGTTGGGTGGCCCGCTTGTGGGGAAATAGATATTTTGGAACAAACAGGATGGGATAAATCTAAAACATTGTCCTATTTCCATTGGGGAGATACCAATACAGGGGAGTATAAAACTGATGGAGGAGATCTTGTTACCCAAGGTACTACAGAAAATTTTCATATATATTCCCTTGAATGGACTAGCAGCAGTATGATTGCCAGTATAGACGACCAAGTGGTTTTTGAACTGTCTAATACAGTCGATAAACCATTTGATAACCCGCATTATCTACTTTTAAATTTAGCATTAGGCGGAAATTTAGGAGGAGAAGTTTCAGAGAATTTTAGTGAGGATACTTTTGAAATTGATTATGTTAGAATCTACCAATAAAATTATAGTTAGTTTTTAGTTTTAGACTTTCAAGACCAGTATGATTTTTTACTGGTCTTTTTTATATTTGTTAATTAGTTTATTTAAAATTAAATTCCAAAATAACCAAACCAACCAAATATGAAATCTTCTGATACTGCTGTTCAAATGAACAAGTCTTACACTGTATTAATCAGTTTAATTGTTGCACTAGGAGGGTTTTTATTAGGTTTTGATAGTGCTGTTATTTCTGGAGCCATAAAAGGAATTACCGTATATTTTGACATGACAGATGCCATGCTTGGCTTTGCCGTTGGTTGTGTTGTATTCGGCGCTATGGCCGGAAATTTGCTTGCAGGCCCGCTTGCAGATAAATTTGGACGAAAGAACGTGTTAATTGTTGTTGCTGCATTATTTACCATCTCAGCTACTTGGTCTGCTTTTGCTACGGGTTATACAGAATTTATTATTGCTAGGATTATCGGGGGTATAGGAATTGGTGGTGCAATCCTCATAGCGCCCATTTATATTGCAGAGATAGCCCCTCCTAAACTAAGAGGCAGCTTGGTTTCATTTAATCAGCTAAACATCGTTATCGGTATTTCGGTGGCATACTTCTCTAACTATTTCCTCATGAATATGGAAGGGGATAGCTGGCGCTGGATGCTGGGTGTTGAAGCTATACCAGCTTTTATTTACTTTGTAAGCTTGTTTATTGTACCAAGAAGTCCAAGATGGCTCATACAACGATTAAATAAAGTAGAATTGGCTCGTGTAGTATTAATGAAAATAGGGGGTGAGCAATATACCGAAACAACAATTATAGAAATTCAAAAAGGAGTTGATAAAAAAGCATCTAAAGGGAAATTAGCTGATATTTTTCAAAGCAAATATTCCATTATCATGGTAATTGCTTTAGGTATTGCCTTTTTTCAACAAATTACAGGTATAAATGCAGTATTCTATTACGCACCAACCATTTTTGAACAAGCTGGAGGTAGTACCGATTCTTCTTTTTTGCAAGCAATTGTTGTGGGTTTAACAAACCTGGTATTCACATTACTGGCTATTTGGTTGATAGACCGTTTAGGAAGAAAACCATTATTGATAATAGGGTCTAGTTTTATGACTGTAGCTTTATTAATGGCTGCTTTCGCCTTTAATAAAGCAAGCTATGATTTTAGTAAGGAAGCGCTTGATAAGGTCAGTAGTGTTGAAATTCGGACTGCTTTAGGGGATTTAAACGGACTATCTTTTGAAAGTCAGGGGGCCCTCTTTAAAGTTATTGAAAATAAATTGGATGGAGAACAATTTCTTGATTTTAAGCGCAATGAGATTACTAATTTTATACAGATAAATGCTACCTTAGTGTTGATTGCTATTTTATTGTACGTAGCATCTTTTGCCATTTCTTTGGGTCCTGTAATGTGGACACTTATATCCGAAATTTTTCCAACCAAAATTAAAGGAATAGCGATTTCTGTTGTTGGATTTTTTAACTCGCTGGTTAGTTTCTCAGTCACGCAAATATTTCCATGGGAGTTATCTAATTTAGGGCCAACAATGACATTTGGTATTTATGCCATATTCTCTTTTTTAGCACTATTGTTTGTTTACAAATTTGTAATTGAAACAAAAGGGAAGTCACTGGAAGAAGTTGAAGAAATGCTTGTTAAAAAATAAACAAGAATTAAGGAATTTGCAACGCTATTGTAACGAAATAAATTCAAAATATTAAATAACCGATTATAGTATTTTAACGATGGATTATATTAAAATAAACAATGAAGGTTTTTATAAAATAGAAAATAGCGACTCCCTTCGCCCCTTCTTTATGAGTATTGTTAGTGATTCTGATCATTGGATGTTCATATCCAGTAACGGCGGATTGACGGCAGGGAGAAAGAATAGTGATTACGCTTTGTTTCCATATTATACAGACGATAAGATTACCGAGGCAGCCGATATTACAGGAAATAAAACTATTTTGGTAATAGAATCTGAAGGAAAAAAAAGAGGCTGGGAACCATTTTCTGACAGATATACTGGTGTTTATGAGTGTACTAGAAACCTTTATAAAAGTGAGTATGGCAATAAGGTAATGTTTGAGGAAATAAACCATGACTTGGGACTTACGTATCAATGTGAATGGAATTCAAGTATACAATTCGGTTTTATAAAAAAGAGCACACTTATTAACGGAAATACGGAAAATAGTACCGTTAAGCTTTTGGATGGTATTCAGAACATAGTACCCTATGGAGTGGAGCCCAACCTTCAGCAAGCCTCAAGTAATTTGGTAGATGCATACAAGAAGAGCGAACTTATAAAGGAGTCTGGTTTAGGAATTTTTTCTCTAAGTGCTATAATAGTAGATAAAGCAGAACCAAGTGAAGCGCTAAAGGCGAATGTAGTATGGTCTATAGGTCTATCGAATTCTAAGAAGTTATTATCTTCCTTACAGCTGAATGCATTCAGAAAAACAGGAAGTGTTTCGGAAGAAATGGATATTAGAGCAGAGAAAGGTGCTTATTTTTCCGTTTCAGAAATTCAACTAGAAGCTAAGGCTAAAAAAGAGTGGATGTTGATTGCTGACGTTAATCAAGGTCCCGCTGCCGTTGTGGATTTATCTGAACGAATAAAAAACGACAAAAACCTTAGGGAAGCCATACTGGAAGATGTTGAGCTCGGCACAAAGAATCTTTTAAAGTTGACAGCTGCCGCAGACGGTAAACAAATCACCGCTGATAAAAGAAGAAATACAAGGCACTATGCCAACGTACTTTTTAATATTATGCGAGGGGGTATTTTCGATAATAATTATACTATTGAAAAAGAAGACTTTACGAGCTATTTGCGTAAAGCTAATACGGAAGTGCACAGCAAGTATTCAGATGAGCTAGCAACCTTACCACAAAACATTCAACTACCAGATTTAAAAAAATTGGCCTGGGATAGCGAAGACAAAAACTTTGGTCGGTTGTGTTTGGAATATTTACCACTGATGTTCAGTAGAAGGCATGGAGACCCCAGTAGACCTTGGAATAAATTCTCGATAAATACAAGAAACGAAGTAGACGGTTCAAAAGTTCTGGATTACCAAGGTAACTGGAGAGATATTTTTCAGAATTGGGAAGCTTTGGCGTATTCCTATCCGGATTTTATGGAAAATATGATCCATAAGTTTTTGAATGCAACAACCTTTGATGGCTACAATCCTTACAGGGTAACCAAAGACGGGTTTGATTGGGAAAGCATAGAACCAGACGATCCTTGGTCTTATATTGGCTATTGGGGTGATCATCAAATTATTTATTTATTGAAATTTCTGGAGTTTATAGAAGCCTATTATCCTAAAAAGTTGGAATCCTATTTTAATACCGATTTCTTCGTATATGCTAACGTGCCCTATGTGATAAAGCCCTACGAGGAGTTGTTGAAAAACCCAAAGGATACGATTGATTTTAACGAGGATTTAGATAATGAAATTCGAGAGAAGCGCCGTATACTTGGAGCTGATGCCTCATTGTTAGTTACCCCCGAAAAAGATATTTATAGGGTTAACTTAATAGAAAAGTTATTGGCAACCGTATTGGCAAAGTGTTCTAACCTTATACCTGAGGGCGGTATTTGGATGAATACGCAAAGACCGGAATGGAATGATGCCAACAATGCCTTGGTAGGTAACGGGGTTTCAATGGTTACGCTCTACTATATGCGCCGGTTTTTTACTTTCTTCAAGAAGATGTTAGAAAATGCCTCGGTAGAAAAAATACTGATTTCCATTGAGTTGAATTTGTTCTTTAAGGAAACGGTAAGCATACTGCAAGAGCAAATAGGGTCTTTGGCTACTGACTTATCCAATAAAGACCGTAAAGTGGTTATGGATGGTTTAGGTATGGCAGCTAGTGCTTATAGGGGTGCTATATATGATAAGGGTTTTTCAGCACGAAAAGAGGGTGTTACTAAAAACGAGTTACTTCGATTTTCTGAGTTAGGGCTACTGTATTTAGATCATTCTATTACCGCAAATAAGCGTGAGGATAATTTGTACCATGCGTATAACTTAATGACGGTAGAGAATAAAGACGAGGTTTCTATTTCCTATTTGAGTGAAATGTTGGAAGGTCAAGTCGCCGTGTTAAGTTCAGGGTTTTTGACTTCTAAAAAGTCTCTTGAGGTGTTGGATGCGTTAAAACAAAGTACATTATTCCGGGAAGATCAGTACAGTTATCTTTTATATCCAAACAAGGAGCTGCCTCGTTTTACGGAAAGAAATAACATACCTGAGAGCGCTATTTCTTCATCGCTGTTGTTACCACAACTACTAAAGGATGGAAACCTGCAAGTTATCGAAAAGGATGTGGTAGGAACGTATCATTTTAATGGAAAATTTAACAATGCAAAAAGTTTGGAAACGGCCTTGGATAATTTAGGTGAATCGTATTCTGATTTGGTGCAGAAGGAAAAAAGGGAATTGCTTCAAGTTTTTGAAGATATTTTTAATCATAAATCCTTTACTGGTAGGTCTGGAACCTTTTATGGGTATGAAGGATTAGGTTCTATTTATTGGCATATGGTCTCTAAATTGGTACTTGCTGTTCAAGAGTGCTGTTTAAAAGCTATTGAAGAGAAGGAAAGCGATGAAACTATTGGCCGTCTTCTGGAGCATTATTATGAGATAAACGCTGGAATAGGGGTCCATAAGTCTCCAGAGCTTTATGGGGCGTTTCCAACGGATCCTTATTCTCATACACCAGGAGGTAAAGGAGCGCAACAACCTGGAATGACGGGTCAGGTTAAAGAGGATTTACTCAGCCGTTTTGGGGAACTGGGTATCCATGTTTTTGATGGAGAAATTAAATTTGCACCTGTACTATTACAAAAAAAAGAATTTCTAAAAAATGATGAAGCGTTTGAATATATCGCTATTGATGGATCTACGAAGGAAATATCTTTAAAGAAAAACACACTATGTTTTACGTATTGTCAAGTACCTATTATATATCAACTTGCTGATAAAGAACAAATTGAAGTGATTTTTAATACTGGGGATAGTCAGTTTGTAAATGCATTACAGCTAGGCAAGGAATTTAGTGCTATGTTATTTCAACGATCTGGGCAGATAGATTCTATAACGGTTTTTATTACGAAATAACTATGTTATCAATTAAATACAATAGTGTGATTAGAATAGTGAAAATGTTTTTTTTATTAGTGTTGGTAGCTTCCTGTGCAACTAGCTTAACAGATACAACCGTAATGGTAAAAGAAAGAAAAATCTTGGTAAACAAAAGGCCTTATCTAATAAAGGGTATTTGTTATCATCCGGTTCCCATAGGAAGTACTAAAAGAGATTTTTCTAGGTTGACTGAAGATTTGGCTTTGATGAAGGAAGCGGGTATAAATACCATTCGCGTTTATGAACCAATAGATAATAGCGCAGTACTAGATGAAATAAGCGAAGCGGGTTTTAAACTGATTATAGGCTTTGGATACAATCAGGAAGGTGTCTATGATATTCTATCGGGTACGTATAGTGCGTATGTTGAAAAATACAAGAATCACAAAGCGATTTTAATGTGGGAACTTGGGAATGAATATAATTACCATCCTGAACGGTTTGAAAATGATATTGAAAATTGGTATAAAATAATGGATATGGCGGCTATCACCATTCATGGGATTGATAATAATCATCCAGTTACAACAGCCCATGGGGAATTGCCCGATTCATTGGCATTATCTAGTTCACCCAACATTGATGTATGGGGTATGAATGTTTATCGATGGGATAATCCAGAAGAACTATTTGAACAATGGAAAGCAGTGAGCAATAAACCAATGTACCTATCAGAAGCTGGAGGAGATAGTTATATGACCATTACAAAAGCTGGTTATGACAAAGGAGTAAATGAAAAAGCGCAGGCCGATGCGAATGACGCGGTCTTAGAAAGTGTTTTTGATAATCTAGAAATATGCTCAGGGGTCGCCTTGTTTTCTTTTACTGATGGCTGGTGGAAAGCAGGAAATCCTTCAACACAAGATGTAGGAGGCTGGGCACCGAATAGTACAGGAGTCCCATATGATGGCACACCAAATGAAGAGTATTGGGGTATTGTAGATATAAATCGAAAGAAAAAGCAGACGTATAAATTGGTTAAATCTAGATATACCAATAGTCCAGATTAATGGAATATACCGCTTCTAATAATTAGAGTCATGGAGAATCGTTTAAACGCAATTGTTTGTATTTTACTATCATTCATAGTTTTTTCATGTAAAAACAATACCAAATCAGAAAGTAATTTAACCATAGTGCAGCAAGAATTAAATATGAACGCAAAAAATATATTGGGTAATCCTAAATATTTAGCTATGTCTTACGGGGGATATAGACAGGTAGATCATGATATTGAGCCTACTTTGAAAGAGCTAAAGGAGGATTTGAAAATTTTGGCTGCAATGGGGATAAGAATACTACGCACCTATAAGGTCCATTTACCGCAAGCAAGTAATCTTGTCAAAGCAATAAGTGAGTTGAAAAATGAAGACCCAAATTTTGAAATGTATGTAATGTTGGGTGCATGGATTGATTGTAAAAATGCTTGGACGGATCAAGAACCTGATCATAATCAAGAAAGTGAACGGAATGCTGTTGAAATAAAAGAAACCGTGCGGCTTGCCAATAAATATCCGGATATTATAAAAGTTATCGCCGTGGGCAATGAAGCTATGGTTAAATGGGCTGCCAGTTATTTTGTGCAACCAGGCGTGATTTTAAAATGGGTTAATCATCTTCAAGATTTAAAAAAGTCAGGTGAGCTCTCAAAAGATTTATGGATTACAAGTTCAGATAATTTTGCCTCTTGGGGTGGTGGTGGTGGTGAATATCATGTAGAAGAATTGAATCAACTAATTGCAGCAGTTGATTTTTTATCTGTTCATACATATCCTATGCATGATACACATTATAATCCGGTTTTCTGGGGAGTACCTGAAGGTGAAAAAGAGCGGTCTGAACGTGACAAAATTGATGCTGCTATGCTTAGGGCCAAAGAATATGCCATGTCGCAATACAATAGTGTATATGAATACATGAAAAGCTTAGGAATTGATAAGCCTATTCATATCGGTGAGACAGGCTGGGCAACCGTTTCTAATAAAGAGTATGGGCCTAATGGCTCGAACGCTACGGATGAGTATAAAGAAGCATTGTACTATAATCATTTACGCGATTGGACTAACGCAGAAGGTATCTCTCTTTTTTATTTTGAGGGTTTTGATGAACAATGGAAAGATGCTAAAAACCCTCAAGGTTCTGAAAATCATTTTGGGTTGATAAACTTAAAGAGTCAAGCGAAATTTGCGCTATGGCACTTGGTAGATGACGGAACTTTTGATGGTTTAACCCGAGATGGGCAAGCAATTACAAAAACATACAATGGAGATAAGGATGCTTTAATGAACAAAGTAATGGTGCCGCCATACAAATAACCAATGCTAATAAATTACAATAAGAGGTTTGCTTATTTAAGCGCTACTGGTATAGGCGTGGTATTGGTATTTGGATTACTCTTATTAACTGGTTGTATGAATAACAAACACAAATTAAGCGTGACCGTATATGAAACCGCGGCCAATGGAAATAAATTAAAAGAGCTAACGAAGTTTTCTGAAGCTGAAGATGCCATCCAAATACAGCTGTTGCCAAGCGAAAAATATCAAACCATTACAGGTTTTGGTGGTTCTTTTACAGAGGCATCAGCACATTTGCTAAATCAACTAAGTAAAGAAAATAGAGCTAAAGTTTTAAACGCTTATTTTGGCGAAGAGGGGGCTAAATATTCGTTAACACGAACACATATGAATTCCTGTGATTTTTCACTGGGCACCTATTCTTACGCTCCTATTTCTGGAGATATAAGCTTAGAACATTTCTCTATTGATGAAGACCGAGATGATATCATACCCATGATTAAAGAGGCTATGGTCCTATCAAAAGATGGGTTCAAAATAATATCCTCACCTTGGACGGCACCACCATGGATGAAAGACAATAAGGATTGGATGGGAGGAAAGCTTTTGCCTAAATACAATGATACTTGGGCGCTATTCTTTTCAAAATATATTAACGCCTACAAAGCTGAGGGTATTGATATTTGGGGATTTACAGTTGAGAATGAACCCTTAGGAAACGACAATAATTGGGAAAGCATGCATTTTACTGCAGAAGAAATGACCAGTTTTGTTCAAAACCATCTTGGTCCCAAATTAGAAGCGGAGGGGCATGATGTAAAGATATTAGGCTACGATCAAAATCGTGAATATTTGACTGAGTGGGTAGATACAATGTATAAAAGCGAAGCTACTTCGAAATATTATGACGGTGCTGCGATACACTGGTATGCCAGCACATATGAGGTTTTCCCTGAGGCATTGCAATACGCACATAACAAGGCACCCAATAAGTATTTAATTCAAACAGAGGCCTGTGTAGATGCTGAAATTCCGAAATGGCAAGATGATGCTTGGTATTGGAGCAAAGAAGCAACGGACTGGGGATGGGACTGGGCACCGGAAAAGGATAAACAGCTACATCCGAAATATGCGCCTGTCAATCGGTATGCACGAGATATTATTGGATGCCTGAACAACTGGGTAGATGGTTGGATAGATTGGAATATGGTTCTGGATAAACAAGGTGGGCCAAATTGGTTTAAAAACTGGTGTGTGGCGCCAATTATCGTAGATGCTGAAAATGATGAGGTCTATATGACACCGCTCTATTACACCTTGTCACATTTTAGTAAGTATATTAGGCCGGGAGCTATACGAATAGGTTTGGCACATTCAGACGAAAGACTATTGGTCACAGCAGCCGAAAACCCAGATGGTTCTATTGCGGTAGTCGTTTTTAATGAAGAAGAACAAGCAAAAGATATGAACCTGTCTTTAGGAGAACGTAACGTGACTGTTCAAATAAATGGGCAAGCCATTCAAACTATAATCATACCGAATTCGATTTAAATAAAAACCTAAACAACCAAAAAATATGTCAAATCAACAAGTAACAGTAAGCCAAAAAGTTCCGTTTGGACAAAAAGTAGCCTTCGGTATTGGCATGTTGGCCAACCAAATGTTTCCTGCCGCATTAGGAATATTTATGGTGGTGCTGGTACAAGATTTAGGATGGCCAGGTTGGATGTGGGGAGTTGCATATTTTTTTCCAAGACTCTTCGATTGTTTTACTGACCCTCTTATGGGCTTCATTTCTGATAATACAAAATCTCGATGGGGTCGACGAAGACAATATGTGATTCTTGGAGGTCTTATTATGGGGGCGACATTTATCATTATGTGGCAACTATATAGGGGTAGTGGTGTAGACTACAATTTTACCTACTTTATGATTTGGTCATTTATGTTTTACCTGGGGCTTACTATTTTTAGCGTGCCTTATGTTGCTATGGGCTATGAAATGAGTGATGATTTTCATGAACGTACTAATATCATGGCAACTGCCCAATGGATTGGGCAATGGGCATGGGTTATTGCCCCTTGGTTTTGGGTGGTTATGTATGACCCAGCGTGGTTCGAATCGGCAGAAGTTGCTACCCGATCACTTGCCGTTTGGGTTGGGGTCATTTTTGCAATTTGTGCTATTGTACCAGGCATATTTATTAAAAGTAGGTCAACATTAAACGAGGACTATTCTCCCCTAAATTTTAAAAATATAGGCAATAGTTTGAAAGAAATAGGCTCAGGTTTTGTAAGTGCTTTTAAAATGAAACCATTTAGAAAACTATGTATCGCTACTTTCTTAGTGTATAACGCGTTTATGACGATTGCATCTTTTTCATTCTTCATCATTGTATACCACCTTTTTGATGGTGATGCTGGTGCTGCAGGTATATGGCCTACCCTTTTCGGATGCTTAGGAGCTCTTGGGACTACCTTTTTCGTTATTCCTATTGTGGCTAAGATGTCTAAATCCATGGGGAAAAAGAAGGCCTTTTTGATTTCACAATCAATTTCTGTTTTAGGATATGTAATGCTTTGGTTCTTATTTGTTCCAGGAAAACCCTATATGTTCATTTTTGCACTCCCTTTCTTCTCCTTTGGTATCGGAAGTCTATTTTTATTGATGATGTCTATGACAGCTGATGTTATTGATTTAGATGAGCTTAATACCGGGCTGAGAAGAGAGGGAACTTTTGGGGCTATTTATTGGTGGATGGTGAAATTTGGCTTTGCAATCGCGGGAGGATTGAGCGGTGTTATTATGAGTTTGGTAGGTTTCGATTCAGATGCAAGCATTCAGCCTGAAGGGGCTGTTGATGGCTTACGGTTAGCTTTCTCAGGAATTCCTATACTAGGAACACTCATTGCTATGTTCGTGATGCGTGATTATGATGTTACTGAAGAGCGCGCAGGCGAGATACGTGAAGCGCTAGAAAAGAAAAAGCAGCTAAACGAAATTATACCGAATTAATAATTAGTACACGTAACGATAGCGATATAAATTCAATTTTTGTAAGTGAACTAAAATAGAATTATTCTAGTTTTTTTTACGAAGTAGGGTTTTACTTTGCTGCCAAATGTAAAGGAAAGGTGCGCACCTGATGGTGCTTACAGGAGAGTTATTAAATTTTAAATGAATTCTTAATAAAGCGATATGTCATACAGAGAGGGCCATTATTTTACACTTGCCAAAAACAATTATAGCAGTCATACTGGAGTAGATTTTAGTATGATTTCTGGAGATGAATTAAAACATTTGTGGTTAGAAACAGTTCAAAACGGCATGCATGGACTTTGCTTTAGTCTGTATGAAGATGGTCAAAAGCCAGGAGATGTAATTACCGAAGAACAGGTGCAAAGAAGAATTAATGTCATCAAACCATATACAAAATGGGTGCGTTCATTTTCTTGTGTTGAAGGTAATGAGCACATTCCTCGTGTTGCTAAAAAAAATGGCCTTAAAACCTTGGTTGGTGCTTGGTTAGGGGATGATTTGGAGATGAACGAAGCAGAAATAGAAGGGCTTATAGCCTTGGCAAAAGAAGGGTGTGTTGACATTGCTGCCGTAGGTAATGAAGTCTTATATCGAAATGATTTAACTGCGGAGCAGCTATTGGAATATATTACGCGCGTAAAGGCAGCTTTGCCAAATATTGAGGTGGGTTATGTAGACGCGTATTATGAATTTTCACAACACCCCAAAATTACGGAAGCCTGTGATGTTATTTTATCAAATTGTTATCCTTACTGGGAGGGGTGTCCTCAAGAATATGCGCTAAGTCATATGCAAGAGATGTTTGGCCAAGCAACTGATGCTGCAAAAGGTAAAAAAGTAATTATTACGGAAACGGGATGGCCTAGTGAAGGAGGTAGTTTAAAAGGTGCTGTTTCATCAGAAGAGAATGCTATGAAGTATTTTATAAATACACAAGCTTGGGCTTCCAAAGAGAATATAGAGACCTTCTATTTTTCATCTTTTGATGAATCATGGAAAACCGGAGATGAGGGAGATGTTGGGGCTTATTGGGGTTTATGGGATAAAAATGAAAAACTTAAGTTTTAATACGATAAACATCCAAACACCATAGTGAGAATGTCAATTTTGGTTTAGAACTTTGTGTCTATTTATGCTTTAATTCTTATTGCAGAAATGAAGTAAGTAGGAACTTTATTAGGTTTATTTTTTTTTGGATTATCCATTTCTGGAACCTTCATTACTATTTATGTACTTTGGAACCATGGATTAAAAGAAGAATGCGCAAACGAAATACGACCTGAATTAGACAAACACAAATAGATTAAATAAGAGCCATACCAGTTTAAGGTTACTTTTCTTAAGGTGCCACACGATTTAGGATATAGGTATTAAAAAAAAATAAGCGTTGATGGTATTCTATTGTTTCAGATAATCTTATGATTTCTTTACTTTGGAATGTATTTCATAGCGGTAATAGGCTTACTGTCTGTTAAGTAGTGATGTTTAATGCGGTAATTTGTGTCGTATCAAGCCATAAACAAAGGTTCCAACCATAGCAGCTAAAATAACAATGAGTATCGGGTAAATACCCGCTCCAACTAAGATATACATAGGGCCAGGACAAGCACCGGCTAATGCCCAACCGAGTCCAAAAATAGTACCGCCCAAAATGTATCTTCGAAAACTTTTTTCTTTAGGCACTACTACAATTGCACTACCATCTATACTTTTAAGTTTGAATCTTTTAATTAAAAAGATACCGCAAACACCCATAAGTACCGCAGATCCAATAATACCATACATATGAAAGGATTGAAATTTGAACATCTCATAAATTCGGTACCACGATACCGCTTCTGACTTTACGAGTATTACACCAAAAAATATACCGACAAAAAGGAACTTTAAAAATTTCATATCTAAAATAATATGGGAAGAATAAAATGAGTCATTATCAGACCACCAATAAAAAATCCAATAACAGCTATTAACGAAGGGAGTTGCAAGTTGCTTAGTCCAGAAATAGCATGGCCAGATGTACATCCACCGGCATACCTAGTACCAAACCCTACTAAAAAACCTCCTGTCAACAATATACTCATACCTTTTAGGCTAAAAACAGCATCCCAACCGTAGATTTCATTGGGTAATAATGTGGCACCGACCTGTGTGAAGTTCATCATAGCAAGGTCGGAAATCGTTTCGGGGTTTAGTTTAATAGCTGCCCCGTCCGATAGAAATTTGGTTGCAATAAAACCACCAAGAATAGCGCCTAGCACAATAGTAAGATTCCATCTTTGCGCTTTCCAATCAAATTTAAAAAAATCCGAATATTTTCCAGCACCTGATATAGTACAAAGGGTTCTTAGATTGGAAGACATGCCAAAGGTTTTTCCAAAATAAAGCAGCAGTAAAAGTACGGTTGCGATAAGAGGTCCAGAAACAAACCAAGGCCAAGGCTTTAAAAGAAAATCCATTCAGGAGTTTTTTAGATTTTTTTAAATTAAAATAATAGCATTATTTAAGCTATGTCAAACATCCACTATAGAATTGCCAACAAAAATAAAACCCTCTCAAGGAAGGGTTTTTATCTTATAAGTCAGCTCCAAAATAGGAATAAAACTATTTTGGTAAATGTGCATCCATTAGGTAATTATACTAATGGAACTCCGTTCAATCGTTTTTCAATTTTCTTCTTCTTTTCTGTAACGCGTTTCATAACGTCCATTAAATTAGAATCTTTTGTCTCTTTATAAATTTCGTTGATACTTAAAATCAATTTTTTAGCCTCCCTAGAAGCCTCAACCCTGTCACTAGTTGACATGTTGCTCATTTTTCGTCCTACGAACTCGTCTGCGTGTTCAAGTAAATCCATTACGTCTTTTTTTCAAAGTTAACATAAAATTCAAATTACGCAATTCTTTGTCAATTCTATCTGGTTATGGTATAATTAGATTACTGTATTTGTGAACAATTTAACGTTCTGCTGGGGTTAAGGTGTGGTAAATACGTAAAAGGAGATGCATGGGGGGCGCAAACAGTATTTTAATTTTGAATATTGAAGGTTTATAGTTGTTTTAGTGGATTTAGGATTGTTATGGAGTATAAAGTAATTGTGTGTTTTTGAGCACTTGGAAATCATACCAGATTTTGACACGATTGTAACAAGGCCCATTTAAAATCTTACAGTCGTAAGGCTTGTTTTAAATTTTAGTTTTGGATGTTTTGCTATCTCGTATATTCTCCTTGTACTGTTTCATTGCTGCCAGATTCCATTTTCGAAGTTGAAAATTTTTAAAAAAAAGACTACAGAGGTCTAGTTTATAGGAACCCTTGGCGGAGTGAAATTGGCATCGGCTTAAAACTTAACTCGAGCAGCCAAGTTTGGTGTAAAACCGAATAAGAATCTGATTGTTTTGCTTACGTTACATTGTTCTATATCCTCGTATAAGGAAAGTGTTTTTTCTGTTCACTACTTTTTTTCTAATAGTAACGCCTCAAAATGCTATTGTAAATTTTACTATTTCATTTTTAGTTCAAACTAAAAAGTATGACAATAATACAATTTAAAAAATGAGTCTCTAATTAATACAAGCGGTTCTGCTTCAATTTAGAAAACCGATTCTTATTTTTGAAGAAAAGGAATTCATTTATGCAGCTTAAAATCATATTTATTGCGGTAGTAGTATGCTTATCTAATTTTCTTGTTGCCCAACAGGTAGATTTTTCAGCTTTAAAAAACCTAAAGATTAGGAACGTTGGTCCCGCCAATATGAGTGGCCGTATTACAACAATTGATGTAGTTACGGCCAATCCAAAAATAATGTTCGTGGGGGCCGCATCCGGTGGAGTTTGGAAATCCGAGAATGGAGGTTCCGCATGGACACCGGTATTTGATGAACAACCTACTCAGAATATTGGTGCCTTGGCTATTCAGCAAAGTGATCCAAACGTCGTTTGGGTGGGTACTGGTGAAGGAAATCCAAGGAACTCCATGAATTTGGGTATGGGCATTTTTAAAAGTGTGGATGGTGGCCGCACTTGGGAGCATATGGGATTAGAAGCAACCAAAACCATCCATAGAATTAGTATAGATCCATTAAATCCTGATACTATTTATGTGGGTGCCATGGGAGACCCGTTTACTGCCAATGAGCATAGAGGTCTATACAAGTCAACAGATGGAGGATTGCATTGGAAAAAAATCCTATATTCCAATGATCGATCAGGAATTGCAGATTTGGTGATGCACCCTAGCAATCCAAAGAAGCTTTTTGCAGCGCTTTATGAGCATGAACGCACACCCTATTATTTTACATCAGGGGGCGAAGGTTCTGGACTCTATGTATCAAATGATGCGGGAGCGCATTGGAAAAAATTAGGGATGAATGAGGGTCTTCCGTCCGGTAATTTGGGTAGAATAGGTTTTGCCATAGCGCCGTCCGAACCTAGTAGAATCTATGCGAAGATAGAAGCAAAGAAGAACGCCATATACCGGAGTGACGATGGGGGAGCTAATTGGAAATTGATAAACGATAACCCCAAATTTACAAATAACAGACCTTTCTATTTTCAAGACCTCGCCGTAGATTCAGAAGATGCGGATAGGGTTTATAATATTTATCAGCCCTTGTCGGTCAGTTATGACGGCGGTACTACATTTGACACTATTCCAATGATTCCTGCTGATGAAACAAAGGGAATTCATGCCGATTTTCATGCGTTTTGGGTAAACCCCAAAGACGCACAACATTTTATCATAGGAGGTGATGGTGGCTTGGGCATTACCTATGATCACGGTAAAAGTTGGTATTTTCCGGAGACCATTCCTGTAGCGCAGTTTTACCATGTGGGTGTAGATAATGATAGGCCTTACAATGTGTATGGCGGTATGCAGGATAACGGTAACTGGTCTGGTCCTGCGTATACTTGGAAAAGAGGTGGCATTCGCACCTTGTATTGGCAATATTTGGTGGGTGGTGATGGATTTGATATTTCTCCAGATTTAGATAATTCTCGCTATGGGTATGGATCTTCCCAAAATGGTAATTTGTATCGGTATGACAAAGTAACGGGGTATTATGTGAATATTATTCCACCGGCTCCGAACTTAAAAACGTCCTTACGCTTTAATTGGAATGCAGGTTTTGCTAGAAATCCCTTTGATACCAATTCGGCCTATTATGGTTCGCAATTTGTGCATTTGACTGGGGATAAAGGGGCGTCTTGGAAGATTATTTCTCCTGATTTGACCACCAACAATCCGGAACATCAAAAGACAGATTATGGGGGTCTTACCCTAGACGTTTCTGGCGCAGAACGTTATAACTCTATTTTAACTATTGCCCCAAGTCCTATCGATAAAAACGTGATTTGGGCGGGCAGCGATGATGGTCAAGTACAGGTAACTACAGATGGTGGTGCGACTTGGAAAAACCGTACTAGAAATGTTAAAGGTATGCCCAAAGAAGCTTGGATAGCCCAAATTGAAGCTTCAAGGTATAGTGCAGGAACTGCTTGGATGGTGGTCAACAATTACAGGAAGGGTGATTATGAAACCTATCTTTTTAAAACCGATAGTTTTGGCACAAGTTGGGAGCGATTGGCCCATGGGGATACGGTAAGGGGATACGCGCTAAGCGTAATACAGGATCCAGTGGAACCCAATTTGGTGTTTTTAGGAACTGAAAATGGACTATGGGTCAGTATGGATACAGGAAACTCATGGACCCAGTTTAAAAATGGTTTTCCTTCTGTTTCTACAATGGATTTAAAGATTCAGGAGCCAGAATCTGCCCTAATTGTGGGGACATTTGGTAGGGCTATTTGGGTGATGGATGATTTATTGTCCTTACGCGAAATTGTAGGAAATCAGTTAAAATCGGCCATAACTGCCTTGCCCATGAACGATGCCGTACAAGTAAAAGGATTGTTTATTAATCCGCCTGGAAATATATGGACAGGCTTTCATACTACCTTTGAAGGCGAAAATAAAGTCTTTCAAAAAACGGAGATTCCCTTCTATATATCCGAAGAACCAGTTAAAAAAACAAGGGTCAAAGCGGAAGTATATGATCATCTAAACAGGTTGGTCAATACCATAGAAAGCAAGGAATTAAGTAAAGGGCTTAATTATATGATTTGGAAACTGGACGAAGCTTCCGCTTCTTTTCCGGGTGCATGGCAAGATGATTTTTCTAGGGATATTCCGGTGATACCAGGCGATTATACCATTGTATTGCAGTATGGCTCTTTTACCGATACCACAAGCGTTAAGGTGATTCCGGATCCAAGATTTGATCTGGAACCTAATGTAGACAAAGCCTTGTACATATTTAGAAAAGAGGTCGATAGTCAGGTTGCCCTATTGTCCAAGCATTTAAGGGCGCTAGATTTGAAAAAGAAAAGCCTAGTAAAACTATTCGAACAAGTAAAAGAGCATAAAGGGGAATCAAAGGAGGCATTGGTTTCAAAAATCAATGATATAAAGGTAGCCTTAGATCAGCTTCGTTCTAAAGGGCAGATTCCAAAACCAAAAAGGCAATTAGGTGCGTGGCAGTCTTTTGAAACCTCGCCATTTTCAAAAGTTCAGGAGGCCTTACGTATAGCGGCGGCACAAACTACCGTGCCTTCCCAACAACATAGGGAAACCCTAGAACAAGCTACCGTGCTCATTTCAGATTTTTCCACAGCGGTAATGGATTTTATAAAAACAGATTGGGTATCCTTTGAGACCTTGATTGAAAATAGTGAGCTAATAGTGGAATAGGTCAAATTGAAAAATACGTGGATTTATTGTATCCTGAAGCTCCTATTTTTTTAGACGATCTAACATCATCTCCATTAAGACATTCGCACTAATTCGTCCTTTTTCCCTTATAAACGGGCGAGGAGTATTATCTCCAATTTCAAAAACTAAAGCTTCTGCACCGTAAGCCGCAAAAAAATAGTTTCGGGAAACGGTGGTAGGTTGTATTTTATCATTTGATTTTATATTAGGGTCATAGCCGTCAATTTGCTTTTTGATAGCATCAAGCCAATCGTAAACAAGGTTTGGCATATTCCCTTTTAATTCAGGATCAACCGTATAATAGATATCGTCCCAGGTAGAATGAAAATCAATGCCAAAATAGAATTTACCTTGGGTCTTATTAATTTTGTTTTTCATGAATTCTTTTACTGCCTGTGTCTCTGGTTGATTGAAATTTGCCCAATCTCTGTTTAAATCTATGCCACCGGCATTATGGCGCCAATGACCGTTGTCCACTCCATCTGGGTTCATGAGAGGAATCACATACGTGGTGAATTTTTTTCTAAATTTTCGAGCTAATTTGGAGTCGGAACTGAGGTTCTCAACAAAAGCTTTCATCGCAAGATATCCAGTAACCTCTGGCGGATGTTGCCTCGAAATAACAATGAGCATCTTCTTGGATTCCGAGTCGCCTACCGTTAACAAATTCAAATCCCTGCCTTGTTCACTTTTTCCGATACTTCTTGTTTGCACAAAAGGTTTTTGGGACAAACTATCTGCCCAACTGGAAACACGGCTAGAGGTCTCCAATTCCTGACCAGAAACCCAAAGGGTGTCTGGTCCAATGGCTAATCTCATTTTTACATATAGGGGAAGGGCGCCAGGTCCAAAATCAGCATCTCCTTTTTCATATTCTATGTAGTTAACAGAATCTAGCGATGACCAATGTATACCGTCGCTACTCAACTTAGGATAATAGCGGTGCTTTACCGTTTCTTGATAGGTTAACACCAAATCTATCGATTGACTTTTAGTAGCCCATACCTTAAAAGCATACCATGGACTTATATTTATTGGTGTATTTTCTGAAGTAATTAAAGCAGTATAGGTGCTGTCGTTGTTTTTAACTATTCCGTTAAGCCTAGCGCCTGCAAAGTCATTTGAAAAAACAACATCTGAATCCTTAAAAGTAGATTTCCCTTTCCATTGTGTTTGTATCGGTTTTGATTCGGTATTTATTATTTTAATTGGGGGTTGTCCTTGGAATTTTGGTGTTTGGGCTTCGACGTGAAGCATAACGAAAACACTAATAATTACGAGTATGTTTTTCATTTTTAGAGATTTTTTAGTGGATGTCTATCGTATGCTTTGTCTTCTGGAATAGGGTTAGACATACTACTGTCATCTTTTTGCGCTTATGGTTTTAGCGAATATAGGAAAGAAAGTAGTTTTGTTGAAGCCACCTATACATATATTTTGAAGGCCTTTAGAGATACTATATTCGTATTAGAATTAAACGGGATAGTATTTCTTATGCTGAAAAAGTTAAGAGCAGGAAATTAAGAAATACTTAGGCTAAAAGAAGTCGCACATATTTTGTGTCTGATTATTGATGGAAATCTATGGCTTTTAACCTTCTCAACAAGATAAAAGTGCCCACGACAGTTCAGAATTTTAGCTTTACGTGACTCTGACAAGTGTCAAAAAGTAAATCTGTTGCACTTATGGGTTGAACGCGGCTATTACTGATTTACATGTTTTCATTAAGTTGGATTTGGTTGATAGTTGGATACATTTTTTTGATAGGGTTAATTTCATTCTTAATAAGGGTACTCCCTTTTCTTTTATAATATCTGATTTTAAGATAGTATAAATTAAATTGGTTCAGTAGTATAACACATTCCATCGCAGGAATATTGAGAATTTTTTTCTTCTATTATACTTTTTATCAAAGTCCACTAAAATTTGTTTGTGGAAATAATTATACACCGATTTTAAAAGCATTATGGTCAGAATCTTGGTTGAAAACTATATTTCTTATGTTTCCATTTATCGGACTTCAATTAAGTCTGATTAACAAAGGAGTTTTTATGCCAATTCTAATCAAATTTGAAGAAGGGAATGAACTAAATAACTAAGACAGTGCTGTATAAAATTAATCACTAGCCTACTAAAACAAAATTAGCACTGGTATCTTTATAGCTTTTCCGTTTATAATCATGGCACTAAAGAGTAGAACTTGGGCTCTAATTTGGTTGTACTCTAAAGGCGGAGTTAATGTTTCTCTTTACGGTGTATTTCCCAATACTTAGTGGGAACCCCCCAAAAGCCAAGAACAGGCATAATATAAAGCGTGATTTTTGAAGGGTATTTATAGTATAGGTTTATGTCCTTTGTATCAACTTCAAACTCTACAAAAAAGCCATCCATACCCAAAGGTTTTTGACTAATGTTTTCGTCTTTTAAAGCGCACTCATAACGTTCTTTTCCTATCTCTTTAAGAAGTTGGTGTATTGATGCTAAATCGTAATTTCTAAATACTATAATTGTGGACATAATCCAAAATTATGGAATTTAACCAATCTATTAAACTATATTATAAAGGGAATGAAATTTTAACAAAAATTGAAACAGAAACTAATATGCTGTATGAAGCCACGTTTAATTTCTCCCATTTTTATTGTAGTGTTTTTAATTTCTTGTAATACTCAAAATAAGAGCTTAGAATATCAAACTTCAAAAAAAGTAGATAGTGTAGCAAATGAACTTAATAACTGTGGTATGCTAATTGAATCATACTAGGGTACGGCCTTAAATATTTAAAAATGATTGTGAAGAAAAAATCCTTAATGTTTTTAATGACTCCTTTATTAATTATCAATTGCGCCCCAAAGGTTGATGTTATAAATGAGGTTCCAAATCATTTTTTTGGAACGCTTTATGAAATATCGAATAAGGTAATAAAAAGGTTCTAAATTCCTGATTCTATAGTGGTCGGTAAACAGTTTTTTCGATATTAAGAGAATACGAGAGACTTAGAATCTATAAAGTATAAAAAAGAACCTATAAAATATAACAGCAATCTTTTTGATAAAAAATTCAGAAAAAAAAGAGAAGAATTTAGGAAAGAAAGATTCGTACACCATGCTATATTTACAAGTATGCAAAAGAAAATGTCAGAGCTACTACCAGATTCTTCAAATACCATAGTAAAGGAAGTTAGAATAGAAAATGAGAAGGAAACTAACCTATTTTGCAAACCATTAAAATTTGTGCAAACTTATAACAACCAAAGGTATCACGAATCTTTACAAAATTTAACTCCTGCCGATGTGTATTATGGTAGCGGCCACCCAATACCAAACAATACTACTTATCGGTAGTTTTTATAAAATCAATAAACACACGTGGGGCAACTATAATTTTTAAAGCGGGTCGCTTTCGTCCACCAAAGTCCAGACAGGTCTGCGCTTTTTTATGCCGCCAACAAGCCGCCATTTGGCTGGCCCACCTGGGTGCTTTACACTTGCTTTGTTCCCATGTCTATCGCTGATAATATAATTGCCTGCCGCCAACGATTTGTAAATAATATAACCATTTCGATCCGTTGATGCCCTTTCTGCTATTCCAGGAGGTGTTTTTTCAACAACCACGTCAATGAGAGGAATTGGATCTTCCCCTCTTTGCGCTAAGGATTCCGTAGCGGTAGTTAAAACAATAACCGCAATTACTAGTTTGATAATTTTATTCATGATTTATGTGTTTAATTTTTTTCATAAAAAAATGTACAATTAAATGTACAATGTTTGTGCCAAATATCGAAATATTTCTTTTTTCAGCTTGTTGCCAACGATTTTGCTGGATATAATAAAAATGATTTTCATGATTTTTATGAAGGTATATATTTTTATGCTAATTATTTAAATGGGAAGTTAAATGGTAAAATGCATGAAATGGATTTCTACTATCTGCCTTTCGAAGTGGAATATATTCTTTTAGGTATACCCAGGGGTAAGGTGTTGACATCGGAAAATGAGCAGTTTTCTGACGCTTATGGTGACCTTCAATGTGACTATAGGGTCGGTAAAATCGACTATAACACCTTTATAAATCAGGTTAAGTCTTTTATGTTCGAGGAGGAGGAAAACAACCAATAATGTGCAAATAGTGTGCAAATGAAAAAACGGGGGTAACGCTTAATTGCTGTTAACCCCCGTTTTTATTGTGACCCTGACAAGATTCGAACCTGTAACCTTCTGATTCGTAGTCAGATGCGCTATCCAGTTGCGCCACAGGGCCATTTATTTCCCCCATAAGGGGCTGCAAATATATTTCTTTTTACTTTTAACACAAAATAAACCAGTGTTTAGTTAAGGCCTAAATGACTACTAAGGCAATAGTAGATCTTAGGACGGACCCAGACAAGAAATTGATAATAGCCTTAGCTGAAAAATTAGTTTTGAACGATGCTATGTCTTAAACGATGTATGGGATTATGCACAGGTTTTGGCTTAACTTCGCACAAGCAACAAAAGAAATGGATTTTAAGAGGTACATAAGGGATGTAAAAGATTTTCCAAAAGAAGGTGTCTTATTCAAGGACATAACGCCGTTATTACAGGATGGCGTGGCGCTGACAAAAGCGGCTGAGGAACTGGTGCTGCTTGTTGGAGATGTTAAAATTGATAAGGTAGTGGGAATGGAGAGCAGGGGTTTTATTTTTGGACCTATCCTTGCTCAAAAATTACAAGCGGGTTTTGTCCCTGTTAGAAAACCTGGCAAGTTGCCTTATAAGAAGCTTAGTGAAAGCTTTGCCCTAGAGTATGGTAGTGACACCCTAGAAATGCATATGGATGCTATTAAAGAAGGTGAGAAGGTGCTTATCCATGATGATGTGCTGGCCACTGGAGGAACCGCTAGTGCTGTAGCAAAACTGGTTGAACGTGCTGGTGGGGAAATTGTACAGTTTAATTTTTTATTGGAACTAGAATTTCTTAAGGGCCGTGGCAAGATAGCGACTTGGCCAACCCGTTCCTTGATATGTTACTGATCTAAAGCATTGGTAGTTACAAAGTAGCGCCAACCGATAATACCCATTTGTAATTTTGAAGCCTTTGAAAGGTCTAGACGCTGTTTGGAGTAGGAGGGAAGCAATGCCTTATTCAATTTAGCTAGAAAGGTGTACATGTTGGTGAGGTTTTATTCGTAAATCAAAAATACAAAATTAAAAATGCGGCTTTTGTCGCATTTTTATATTACGCTACTTTTAAATAAAAGATAAATTTCCTCAACTGTTATGCTACATCGTGTCGCGTATTTGTAATTTTAAAAATTTGATAACACGATGGTTAGTAGTAAGTACAGTATTAGTTTTATTAAGTTAAGCATATTTATAATTTTTAGTGATACAAATAGGTTTTGTCATGGATTATCCGAATAAGGTATAGGAAAGAAGCGTATAGTTGCAAGAGAAATTGATAAAATTAATACAATTACATACAGTACTGTAAGTTAAATAATCAAATGCATTTCAATATTTTTAATATTTTCTACAAAGGTGTTTTTATATGTAACCATAAGTACCTAAAAATATTATAATATGTAATTTTAATAGAGGGTTTTTGATGGTATTTTTAGATTGTTAGGGTATTTTTATTAAAAAAAGGGTAATTAAAGTTCTTTTCATTTTTTGAAAAACAAAAAACCCATCTAAATTTTGGATGGGTTTTCTTAAAATTTTATCGGTATTTAGTGTTGAATGAGTGCTTCTTTGTGGTTATTAGAATAACTCCATTCACCCTATTCTTTGATAGCTACTCGTCCCTTTAGCACACTTATAGAGGCAATTTTATTTGAATCCAAATCTTCTATTTGTTTGTGAGGTTCCTTTTTGCTATCAATACATATAAGGGGACTTTCGTTACTTGGGCCACTAGTTATTCTTACAAAAGGGCATACGGTGTTACCCGCAATAGAAATTATATTGTTTGCCGAAGTATTATGAGTTACGTTGTTTGGCTCCTTTTGCTTACCCATGATATATTCGGATTTATTTTCAACGGTAGTCTCCATACGTTTTATGAGTTCTTCTCTTCATTGTCTGTTGCTAAATGGTGCGTTCTTCAATTCGATTTTTCTAGTAGGCTAAGCTTGTTGTATCTTCTATTTTTTATAGAATTTCCAAAGCCTTTAATAGCGATTGAATACTCAAATTGTTCTGTTATATTTGCAAAAAAAAATTGTGGGTATGCAGAATTTTTTGTTCGTTTTAGGTGGATTGGTGCTATTGATTGCCGGAGGTAATTGGCTATTGAAATCGGCAGTGGATTTATCTTTAAAATTGAACATACCCAAGATAGTAATTGGGATGACGGTGGTGTCCTTTGCTACGTCGGCCCCAGAGCTTATCATAAGTGTAAATGCTGCTCTCGAAGGCTTTCCTGATTTAGCGCTAGGGAATGTAGTAGGGTCTAATATTGCTAATTTAGGCCTTGTTTTAGCCATAACGATATTGCTGAGTAATATAGATGTAAAACGTAGTTTTTATACAACGGATTGGCCTGTAATGATGCTGGCCTCCTTGTTGTTTTTCTTCTTTATTTACTTTGATGGTGTCTTGCAGATGTATGAAGGTATCATAATGGTTGCTTTTCTTTTTATCTTTTTAGTTTATCTGTTGCGCTTTCAAAAAAAGGCGGTAGAGGAGGAGGTCGAAGAGCCTTCGGTCTTGATGCCTATCTGGAAGACCGCCCTTTATCTAGGTCTTGGTGGTGCGGCCTTGTGGGGCGGTTCGGAATTATTAATAACGGGTGCTGTTGGCCTAGCTACAAATTTTGGTGTAAGTGAACGGATTATAGCCGTTACCATCGTTTCTGTGGGCACCAGTATTCCGGAGTTGGCTGCGTCTATTATTGCGATAATCAATAAAGAAAAAGCGATTTCCTTGGGAAATCTAATAGGGTCCAATATTTTTAATTTATTGGCAGTTCTTGGGATTACTGCCATCATCACGCCTATTAAAGTCATGGATCAAGGATTACTCTCCAATGATATCTTTTGGATGTTGGGTATTTCTTTCTTGATTTTGCCTTTGGTATTTATTCCAAAAGGCTTGCGTTTAGGATGGCGCGATGGCTTGATTCTTCTTGGCGTTTATTTGACTTTTGTGTATCTTACCCTTAGCTAGGCTATCTTGTCTATATGAATAAAATTGTGCTTTTTATTTTGTTGTTTATCATAGTTACAAAGGATAAGCTTTTGGCACAAGAGTAAGGCTTTTTACAAGCTAAAGTACTGAATCAAAAAACCGGAGAGCCCATAATTTTTGCTACCGTACGCCTTATTGGAAAGGCAAAAGGGGTCATTACCAATATGGACGGTAGTTTTCGTTTGCCTTTAAGCTTTCAGGAAGCGAAGGATACTATCGAAGTTTCTTCCCTGGGTCATGAAAAAAAAGCGTTTGAACTAAAAGGGCTCTCTTATGCCGATAGTAATATACTATACTTGATGCTAGGTGTACTCTCTTTGTCCGAAGCCTTGGTCAGTGCCAAAAAGAAGCGCAAGCTCTCGGCCAAGAGGATTGTGCGTAGGGCTATAGAAAATATCCCGAACAATTATCCAAGCTCAAATTTTGCGGCCGTTAGTTATTATAGAGACTATCAAATTAAAGAGGACAAGTACGTTAATCTGAACGAAGCTATTTTAGAGGTAGTCGACAGTGGTTTTTATACCGATGACGAAAAAGAATCTAAAGTGCGCATTTATGACTATCGCCACAATGAAACTTTTGAACAAGATGAATATAGTAAGGCGGCGTATGATTATGACAATCGCAATAAAGCGATTGAAAATGCTTATTTGAGAGGGTATGGTGGCAACGAATTCACGATTTTACGTATTCATGATGCCCTTCGAAATTATAAGATAAATTCCTATGATTTTGTAAATGTTATGCAACGCGATTTTATTCGTAATCATTCTTTTAAAAGGGAAAATGACATCAAACAAGATGGCGAAGAATTGTTCGTCATCACTTTTAAACAGGCGATGCAACTAAGTAATATCGTAGGTAAGCTATACATATCCAAAACGGATTACGCGATTCATAAACTAGAGTACGCCCTTTATGATGACAAACGTAAAGTACGAAAAGGGCAAGTAAGCAGGCATGGTATTGGTTTTAAAGTGGTTTTTGAGATTATTACGGAATACAAGCGCAAGTCTGAAAAAATGTTTCCGAATTACATTTCTTTCTTTAATAATTTTAAAGTTCAAAAAGCCCCTTTATTTTATGTGGAAAAGTTTAATTGGAATGGCAGCAGGGGTTGTTTTGTGGTCCATTTCAATGATTTTGTATATGAGACAACAGGAGCAAGAGCAAAGAACTATATTTTAACTTTTCGTGGAAAACAAATCTGCTTTGGCCAGATGAACGTGCGGGGTGACAAGGTAGAAATGTTTCCAAGGAAGGATGATAATTTTAAGAATATGGTAGACACTTTGTATTCCCCAAAATACATAAACAGAAAAGATTTGGCCCTATCCTTACAAGTGATAAGCGCAGCGAACAGGGCACGGACATCAACGGTTAATGAAATAACCTATGAAGCCTATAAACAATATCGAGAGTTCTTTGAACAAGAGATAAAGCCCAACGGTAGCGTTTCAAAGGATACGATGTTCATGAAAAAAGACCGCCCTATTTTTCAAGACCAACGCATGGCAAAACCGGATAATTTTGGGGACTATTGGATGAATACGCCATTACAAAATATAGATGAATAAAAAAACGCCTTGGAATTTCCAAGGCGTTTTAGGTATAATCAACAATTAAGTACGCTTTATAACTTTGCAGATTTAACTGTTTTAATAATTCTTCCTGCAATCTTGTACGGATCACCGTTAGAAGCTGGTCTTCTATCTTCCAACCAACCTTTCCATCCTTGTTCTACGGTAATAATTGGAATACGGATGGAAGCACCACGGTCAG
>JBLIEO010000006.1:0-49082 GCA_047633095.1 Maribacter sp. | reverse complement strand
AACACCTAAGGGTTCGGTAAGATATAGGAAAACAAATATCCAAACGAATAGGCCAAATGCAAGTAGGGTATGGCTTCTCTTTAAGGGTTGAAAAGGATATTTCAAGTGCTGTATTTTTTCTAAAAATACAAGGTTTGTTTTCATTGCCTTTTAAATTTTTAAAAAATAGTTTCATAAGTAGGGGACAGCGGATGCCAAACTGTTAATTTTTAAGGTTGCATTATATAGCCTAAGCTAATGAAAACCTTTCGTACCAATTTTTAAGAAAAAAAGTATGTTAAAATTTAAAATCAAACAAGTAAACAGCTTACCTCTGTATACTTTTTTCAAAAAGATAGTACAGTAAATAAATAATAATTGTAGTGAAATATAATGTACCTTAAAATAAAAACTAATATTAAAAAATGAACCTTAAGGACGGAGTGAAAACCGCTGAAAATAAAGTTTCCTCTGAGGCTCGGAAACTAAGCGACTTGGTCAAAGATTCCCGTAAATCTCTAGTAGATAGATTGGAGTCTTATGAAGATATTATAAGTTTAGAGGTAGGCGATACGGGATTGAGTAGAGCTAAAACCTTAGAACGTGAATTTGATCTGCGGCAACTGTATATCAAGTACGAAGGCGATAACCCTACAGGCACACAAAAGGACCGCATCGCTTTTGCACAACTATATGACGCCTTACGCAGGGAATATAAAGTAGTGTCGCTTGCTACTTGCGGTAATTATGGCGTAGCTATGGCCTTAGCGGCAGATTTGGCGGGTATTGCCTGTAAAGTGTATATCCCTGAATCCTACCATACGGATAGAATTCAGGAAATGGAAAAATTAAATGCGGATATAATTCGTTTACCAGGAAGTTATGAGGATGTGGTGATGGCGAGCACTGCACATGCTAAAGAGAACGGATGGTATGATGCCAATCCGGGTGGCGCCAATACGCCTTTGCAAATATCGGCCTATGCACAAATAGCACAGGAGATTTTTGAGGATTTAGGAGATGCTCCAAAATACTGTGCCGTACCAGTATCTAATGGAACCCTTTTCGCTGGGATATATAGGGGATTTGTGAGCTTGTACAAAAGAGGAAAGACATCTAGAGTACCAAAAATGATAGCAGCCTCCTCCTCTTTTAAGAATCCTATTGTGCAATCTTTTTTACAAGGATTGGACCATTGCAAAGACTTAAATCCAGAACGAATTAAAGAAACAAAGTTCAATGAACCCCTCATCAATTGGCATAGTTTTGATGGGGAGGAAGCATTGTACGCCCTGCGGGAATCTGACGGGAGTGCGTTTAATATAAGTGATAAGAAACTACGGGAAATGACAGCCCTTTTGGCAAAAAAGGAAGGGTTTAAAATTCTACCTGCCGCAACTGCAGGATTGATAGGCTTATTGGAAGTGCATGAAAAATTAAACCTGGAGCCCGACCGTTTTGTAGCGGTGCTCACAGCAAAACATTAAAAGAGTTAAAAATGAAGAAAGTGATAGATGGGAAGGCCTTGGTTTACTGTGAAGGTGCTTTTAATACACCATACGGAAAAACGGCACATGGTCTTGTTCGGTTTACGGAACGGTATGAAGTAGTTGGGGTATTAGATGCTAAATATAAGGGTCAGGATGCAGGAACGGTCTTGGATGGTAGCTCTAACGGAATTCCAGTTTTCAAGGATTTTGATACGGCAGTAACGGAATTGGCAGCCGCAAATAATACACCAAGTTATTTGGTTATTGGTTTGGCACCGGATGGCGGTCGCTTGCCTAAGGAGGCAAAGGGTACCATTAGAAAAGCCTTAGAAAAGGGATGGAATGTGGATAGCGGTCTTCATGATTTTTTAACTAACGATACCGATTTAATGGCAGTCGCTAATAAAAATAAGTGTCAGGTGCGTGATATTAGAAAGACGCCAGATAGGGATAAGTTACATTTTTTTACGGGGGATATAGAAAAGGTCGACTGCTTGAAATTGGCCATATTGGGAACCGATTCTGCGCTAGGGAAACGCACTACCGCTTGGTTGTTGGTTCATGCCTTTAGGGCGGCAGGCAAAAAGGCTGAAATGATTGGTACAGGACAAACTGCATGGATGCAAGGTGCTACATATAGTATGGTCATGGATAGCTGTATCAACGATTTTGTTTCTGGAGAGATAGAGCATGCCGTAGTTAGTGCCTATACCAATGAAAATCCCGATGTTATTGTAATTGAAGGGCAAGGAAGCTTAATGAATCCTGCCTATCCTGGCGGGTTCGAGATTTTAGCCGCTGGTAGACCTGATTATGTGATTTTACAGCATGCACCCACCCGTGTGGAATATGACGGCTTTCCAGGTTATAAAATGCATTCGCTAAAGGATCAAATCAACGCCATTCAGGTAATTTCCGGTAAGGAGGTGATTGCGATAACCCTAAACCATGAAGGGATGACCAAAGATAAAATTACTGATGTTTGTAGAAAAATTACTTTGGAAACCAAATTGCCGGCCTTTGATGTTTTGGAATATGGCGCAGCTGATTTAGTAAACCTCTTGATGGAAAAATTATAATGAGAATAACGAACGTATCTTACGAACGTATCGATTTAAAATTAGCGGTACCCTATACCATTGCTTACGAAACGATTGATAGAACAAGTAATTTTATTCTTAAAATAGAGACCGACGGTACATGGGTAGGCTATGGTTGTGCGGCACCAGATAAAGCGGTTACCGGAGAAACACCTGACGAGGTAGAACTGGCCATAAAAAATGAAATCACCCACTATTTACTAGGTAAAGACCCTTTTATGTATGCCCTTTTGTTATTGGAACTGAAGGAGATTTTAGGAAAAAGAGCATCTTCTCTTGCTATGGTAGATTTAGCGCTTTTTGACCTGATATCAAAAAAGGCCGAAGTACCGCTCTATAAGTTTTTGGGAGGATATAGAAATTCGATTCCTACTAGTATTACTGTTGGTATTCTGTCCTTAGAAGAGACGTTGAAGCATGCTAAGGAATATGTTTCGCAAGGTTTTTCGATACTTAAAATTAAAGGTGGGCGTAGTGTGGCTGAGGATATAGAAAAAATGACGAGGCTCCATGAAACTTTTCCTAAAGTTACTTGGCGTTTTGATGGGAACCAAGGGTATACCGTGGCAGAGTCGCTAGAATTTGAAGTAAAAACTGCTGCTGTGGGTATCGAAATATTTGAACAGCCTACCAAAATAGGAGCGGAGGAACGTTTAGGCGAAGTGACAGATAAAACAACCATCCCAGTAATGGCTGATGAAAGTTTAAAAACCCTTGCCGATGCGTTCCGTCTCGCTCAAAACGAACGCGTAAACATGGTCAACATAAAGCTCCAAAAAGTGGGCGGCATAATGGTAGGTATGCATATCAATTCCGTAGCCAAGTCTGCCAAATTGGAGGTTATGGTGGGCTGTATAGACGAGTGCGGTCTTGGAATAGCAGCAGGCTTACATTTTGCCCTATCGCGTCCCAACATCCTATACGCTGATTTAGACGGGCATCTGGAACTCGTGGATGATTCTTACAAGGATATTTTTATCCTAAAACAAGGTGTTTTGTATCCTACCGAAAAATATGGTTTGGGTTATGATGGGTAGTCTTTCCCTTGTTTTTATTTTGGTATAAATAAAGTAGTTGATTCAGAGCATGAATACGCATGACAAATGGCGAAACACGATATAAGGAATAGTCAATGGTACAAAAGACAAAGTACATAGGGATAACCAATTTTTTTACAGTTCCTTGTGGTTTCTATTTTGATTTTCGGAAACTAGTTTTCCATGCAGGAATTCAGCTTGAGGGTATTTGTACAAGTGTTTTTATATAGGAATGTGTAGGCGTACTTTCCAAATAATAATGGGGTTCTTTTACATCTTCGCCATGGTGGTCCTGTAAGTCCAAATAATCCTTCTTTTAGGATGGGGTCATTGCCGTTTCAAAGTCCGATGCTGGAACACAGATTACAATACCTGTCCGAGATACCTGGAATACCATCTTCAACTCAGTGGTAGGATCTGCTGCGGACAATGTTCGTTAGGAAAATAGTTCCATACGCCTCCATGTGCGCTGTAATTCCCACGAACCGTTCCCCATTACCGTTCGCTGAGATAGGGCTCCCACTTTAACCAGTCTTTTGAGTCATTGCTCTGTTCTTGAAGTCGTTTTGCTTCTTCGTTTTTTATCATAAGGAATGAGGGAAAGCTTTTTGGTAAAGGAACTCGGTACTAGGCTATATTAGAGTTTCGTTTAAACAGCCCTCTGTACTACCTCAAAAATACGATTTCCATCGCATTTAATCGTTTTAGAAGGATATTTTAGGATAAGGGCATAATCGTGGGTGGCCATTAATATAGTGCGCCCGGATTTGTTTATTTCCTGCAATACTTTCATAACCTCTACGCTGGTTTGCGGGTCTAAGTTTCCGGTAGGTTCATCGGCTAAAATAAGTTCCGGATCGTTTAAAAGAGCCCTTGCAATGGCGACACGCTGTTGTTCCCCACCCGAAATTTCATGCGGATACTTAAAGCCTTTGGTTTTCATGCCTACTTTTTCTAGAACGGCCTCCACTTGGCTTTTCATTTTTGCTTTGTCTTTCCAGCCTGTAGCTTTAAGGACGAACAACATATTTTGATTGATATTCCTGTCCGGTAACAATTTAAAATCCTGAAAAACGATGCCTAGTTTTCTTCTTAGAAAAGGGATGTCATTTTCTTTTAGGGTCTTTAGATTAAAATCTACGATACTCCCTTCGCCTTGTTTCAAGGGCAAGTCGCCATAGAGGGTTTTCATAAAGCTGCTTTTGCCACTTCCGGTCTTACCGATAAGATATACAAATTCTCCTTTGGTCACATGAATGTTTACCTCATTCAAAACAAGATTTTCCTTTTGAAATATAGCAGCATCCTTTAGCTCTAAAACAGTGTTTTTCATAGTGTAAATGTTGATATAAAAGTAATAAGTTCCTAACGATATTAATGAACTGTTTTCTAAATTCTTTTCCTTTGCTGTTTATTATACATACTTAGGTACATGATTTGCCGTTATCCCTAATAATACGAAAGTGCCACTAAATAGTTAGAGAACGCTATGCTTAAAAAATTCCTAGTTTATATTCCTGTACTTACAGGAATTCTCTGGTCATCCAACGCTCAGGAAACCAAGATTTATACCCACGAGCAGAAAGATTTTCAAGACGCCCTTGCCTTGTATCATAATGAGCAATATCAGGCAGCGCAAACTATTTTTAAAAAAGTAAAATCAAGTACCGATAATGAGGAGGTCGCTGCCAACAGTGCTTACTTCACTGCCAATGCTGCTGTGCGATTAAATCAGCAGGGTGCAGATCAATTAATGGAGGACTTTGTTGAGAAATATCCAACCTCCACCAAACGGAATTCCGCTTTTGCAGATGTGGCCGAGTACTATTTTGAAACGGGAAAATATCCCTACGCCCTTAAGTGGTATAACAGGGTAGACCAAAGTGACCTGTCACGTGGCGAAATGGAAAAGTTTAATTTTAATTATGGCTATTCCCTGTTCTCATCACGCATGACGGAAGATGCAGAACGCTACTTGTCCAAGGTATCCAATTCCACCGTTTATGGCTCTCAGGCTAAGTATTATTTAGGGTATATTTCCTATCAGAAAGATGATTATGAAACGGCGAATGAACGTTTTGATCAGATTACAGACCAAGACGTACTGGAGAAAAAGCTAAGTTACTATCAGGCTGATATGAACTTTAAATTAGGCAAGTTCGAAGCGGCTATCGCCCTAGCAAAAAAGCAGTTACCAAAATCAGATCGTAAGGAGGTCTCGGAACTTAATAAAATCATAGGGGAAAGCTATTTCAACCTAAAGCAATACAGTAACGCCATTCCCTATTTGGTGGGGTATAAGGGTAAAGGAGGTAAATGGAGCAATACAGATTTCTATTTATTGGGCTACTGCTATTACATGCAAGAGGACTACGCTAATGCCATACAGCAGTTCAATAAAATCATTGGGGGTACCAATAGTGTTTCGCAAAATGCCTATTATCATCTAGCGGAATGCTATTTGAAGTTAGACAAAAAACAGGAAGCGTTAAACGCCTTTAGAAATGCGTCGCAGATGGATTTTAAACCAGAAATCCAAAAAGATGCTTTTTTGAACTATGCGCGTTTAAGTTATGAGGTTGGTAATGCTTACGAATCAGTTCCCCTGGTAATCACTAATTATTTGGATACGTATCCAAATGATGAGCACCAAGAGGAAATGCAAACCCTTTTAGTAGATTCTTTTATTACCTCCAAGAATTTTGCAGGAGCCATGGAACTTTTGGAAAAGAACAAAGGCTACGCTACGAAGGCTACGTATCAAAAAGTGGCGTTCTACAGAGGTATAGAACTTTTTATCGAAACTGATTATGCCGGAGCTTCTGAGACGCTGGAAAAATCACTTAAGAACGCTGAAGATTTAAGGTTTAAAGCACGAGCGGACTACTGGAAAGCGGAGGCAGATTATCTATTGAACCGTTTTGATGCCGCCGCAGCGGGATTTTTATCTGTTAAGCAAAATACATCTTCAGGGCTTCAAACCTTTTTACCCGATGTCGATTACAGTTTGGCCTATGCCTATTTTAAACAGAAGGATTACGACAAGGCCATAACCTATTTTGCTGCTTTTACCGAGAAAGGAAGTGGCGATGTAGCGAAGCTGAACGATGGCTATTTACGTTTAGGGGATAGTTATTTTGCAACCAGTACATACTGGCCAGCTATTGAAACATATAACAAGGCATTAGCGCTCAGCGGTCCAGAAAAGGACTATGCCTACTACCAAAAGGCTATGAGTTATGGTTTTGTGGGCAAAGGAGATACCAAAATCGAAAGTCTCGAAAATTTTATATCGGAATACACAAGGTCCAGCCTTAGGGACGATGCACTCTATGAGCTGGGGAATTCGTATATAAATGATGGACAAGAAAGTAAGGGCTTACAGGCCTATGATCGATTGATACGTGAATTTAGGGCAAGCAGTTTGGTTCCGCAGGCCTTAATGCGACAAGGGTTGGTACATTATAATGGCGATAGGAATGAAGATGCCTTGGCTAAGTTTAAGACCGTAGTTCGGGATTTTCCTAAAAGTCAAGAAGCAATACAGGCTGTTGCCACAGCAAAATTAGTATATGTTGATTTAGGTCGCGTAAACGAGTATGCAGCATGGGTAGAAAATCTGGATTTTGTAGATGTTACAGATACCGAACTGGACAATGCAAATTTTGAGTCCGCACAAAAACAGAACAGGGACGGTAAGATAGACACGGCTATCCGCGGGTACAGAAATTATATTGAACAATTTCCTAACGGGCTGCACGCTATAGATGCTAATTTCAATTTAGCCGTATTATATTTTGGTAAAGGGGATAAAGAAGCTGCCTTACCCTATTACAAATATGTGGCGGATAGAAATACAAGCGAATATGCAGAGCAAGCCTTGACTAGGGTTTGCGAGGTGTATATTGGCAAACAGGATTATAAAAACGCTTTACCGTATTTATTGAAACTAGAGACTCGGGCAAATATACATCAGAATAGAACCTTTGCCCAAAGTAACTTAATGAAAGGCTACTACGAGCAACGGAACTATGACAGAACCTTGGAATATGCCGAGAAGGTATTAGCAACCCCGAGCATAGATAATCGTATTAAGAGCGATGCCCAGATTATGATTGCCAGATCAGCCATAGCGACCAATGATGAGGAGATGGCAAAATCGGCATATGTAAAAGTACTAAAGATTGCTTCTGGCGCTGCAGCTGCCGAGGCGTTGTATTATGAGGCATATTTTAAAAATAAGGATGGCGATGCCAAATCCTCTAATATCGCGGTTCAGAAATTGGCTAAGGATTATGCCACCTACAAAGAATGGGGAGGTAAAGGTCTAGTGCTGATGGCAAAGAATTTTTATGCCTTAGACGATGCCTATCAAGCAACCTATATTCTGGAGAGCGTCATTGTTAATTTTGCCCAGTTTCCAGCAATGGTTGCCAACGCAAAAGGAGAACTCGCTATTATCAAATCTAAGGAAGCACAACGAAACTCTTCAGTAAACCCAAATCAAGATTAATGTACCAAAGTAATAGAACACGTATGTACAAAAGCATAATAGTAGTGGGTGTATTGTTCATAGGCATGCATTGCGCAACAGCCCAAGAGGATGATAAGAAGGAAGATATAGGAACGGAGACCGTTACAGTAACCAAGGCATATACGCCTGCGGTTTCGGATGCCTTTAAAATAAAGTCCACGCCCAATCTTAATGACTCTATCGTATTACAAAAAAAGAAGATTAAGTATAGTATTTTCTCTATGCCAGTAGCATCTACGTTTACACCATCCAAAGGAACGGCATCTGCGGTAGAACGAATACCGCCCCCCGAACTATTTAACTCCTATGCGTCTTTAGGAGTCGGTAATTATGGCAATGTAAATGTCGATTTTTATACGAATAGGACTTTGAGTAGGGATGAAGATTTGGTTATTGGACTGAACCACCACTCCACTCAAGGTGGTATTGACGGGGTGCAATTAAACGACAGGTTTAGCAATTCTAAAATGGATGCGGCGTATAAAAAACGAGATCGAGATTACAATTGGGGTACGGATTTAGGAGTACAACATCGGTATTATAACTGGTACGGGGTACCGGAATCTATTTTTGATGATGCCACCATAGCCGCTATAGACGAAGGTCAAAATTATTTTATGGGAGAAGTTTCGGGCCATTTTAATTTAGAAGATTCTTTCTTTAAAGGCGTAGATGCAAAATTTCGCAGGTTCTGGGATTCTGCCCAGTCTGGCGAGAACCGAGCGATAGTAAATGCAGCGTTTGAGTTTCCCTTAAACGAGGAGCTATTTACTCTTGGTTTAAATGCCGATTATGTGGGCGGGAGTTTTAAAAATACTAATTTAAGTAACACCGTAAACCTGGGAGGTATAAACTATGGTCAGCTACAAGCGGGGATACGTCCTAGTTTGCAGATGCATAGTGATGATTTGTCTCTTAACCTAGGTGTGAATTTAGTGTATGGTATGGATTTGGAAAATAGTGAAGGCAATTTTTATATTTATCCAGCAATAACTGCTAGCTACCGCTTATTAGAGGAAACGGTCATCGCCTATGGTGGAGTGGTAGGGGAGTTACGTCAAAATTCTTTTCATGGATTTGTGGAAGACAATCCTTTTGTTTCTCCCACCTTAGATATTGCACCGACAGATAGTCAATACAACGCTTACATTGGTGTAAAAGGCCAGTTATTACCCAATTTAAATTACAATCTAAAAGGGTCTTATAGTGCGGAAAACAATAGACCCTTGTTTCGATTAAATCCACAGAATTTGTTTAGGAATGATGATAGAGGGTATTATTTTGGTAATTCTTTTGATGTGTTCTATGACGATATAAGGACCATTGGTATTTTTGGGGAATTGAATTTAGATGTCAACCGAAACTTCACTTTAGGTATCAATGCTCAAATAAATGAGTATACCACCGAAACGGATAATCCTGCTTGGAACCTACCAAATCTAGAAGCCTCCTTGTTCATGGATTACCAGATTGGGAAGCAATGGTTTGCCGGTCTTAATTTGTTTTATGTTGGTGAGCGAGATGATTTTTCTAGTGTCGCGGTGGAGAACGTACCACCATCAGAATTTCCTGTTACCTTAGTAAGCTTGGAAGGATTTTTTGATGCCAATGCCCATGTAGGGTACCGTGTAAACGACCAGTTATCTTTAGTTATAAAAGCATCCAATATTGCGAACAACAATTATCAGCGATGGGCAAATTTTCAAGTCCAAGGGCTTCAGATACTGGGTGGTGCTACGTATAAGTTTAATTTTTAAAAATATTCGAAATAAGTATAAAAAATCCTTACCTCTGAAAAGGAGTAGGGATTTTCTTATTTTAGAGGTGTGCAACAAAAACCCACGAACTGTCGCGACCATTTCTTTTTTCTTTTTTCTATGCTTTTTACGGTATGCATACATAATGCAGATTCCCAAAATTTAGTAAAAAACCCCAGCTTTGAACATTTCGTCAACTGCCCACAAAAATTAGGTAATCTAGACAATGATATGGTAGATTGGGTAACGCCCACCAAAGGGTCTACCGATTATTTTAATGGGTGTAGTCAGGCAATGGGAACCCCAAAAAATTTTAACGGTGAGCAACCCGCTAATTTCGGGGTCGGTTATGTAGGGTTTTACTTTTACGCACCAGAAGATTATAGGGAGTATTTAGAGGGTGTACTTGATCAAAAGCTGATAAAGGATGAGACGTATACGGTTTCGTTCTATGTAAGCTTGGCGGAGCGCTCGGATTTTGCTATTAAGGAATTTGGGGTACAGTTCACGGAAAATCCGGTCAAGGTAGATACTCGAAAAACCTTATCAAGAAGGCACCTTTCCAAAATCTCTGGAGATGTCTCCAATTACTTCGAGATAAAATATTCGGATTTCTATTCAGACAAAAAAGAATGGGTAAAGGTGAAAAAGGAATTTGTAGCAAAAGGCACGGAGAACTATATCATTATTGGCAATTTTAAAAATAATGCACGCACCCAAAAATTTCGGACCAAGCGGAATGTTACAAAGGGATCTTATTACTATGTTGATATGATAGCTGTAGTCCCTTCAAATCCAAAGATCCATATTGGATCAGGTCCTCTTGCCGACGGAAAATCGTTTCAACTTGGTAGCATCCATACATTCAAAAACATGCTGTTTCTCTTTGATAACTTTGAGTTGTTATCCAAGTCCAAAACAGAGTTGGATGAAATAGAAGCCTATTTGTCTCTTCACAAAAACCTAAAGATTCAAATATCTGGCCATACGGATGTTATAGGTAATAGTGCCTATAACAAAAAGCTATCCGAAAACAGGGCTAAAGCCGTAGCTTTTTATTTGATGGAAAAAGGAATTGACAGTGCACGGATATCCTATCATGGATTTGGCAGTGAAAAACCGGTGATGCAAAACGCAACAAGCACTGGTCGCCAGAGTAACAGGCGGGTGGAATTTCGGATTAAGGACTAGGGTATCGTTATTCTGAAATACCATAATCACAGACTAAACCAGTATAACAAACGCTAATTCCAATCAAAGATTTACTTTTACAGGGAATTTAAAGCATGTCAACCAAACCAAATCTCCTAAGTATTAATCCTGCTAAAAGTCCATTTTTTTATGGCTATGTTATTTTGGTTATTGGCACGGTGGGTATTTTCTTTAGTATACCAGGGCAAACCATAGGGGTGTCAGTTTTTACGAATCCGGTAAAGGATGCCTTGGGTCTTTCTAGAAATCAGTTTAGTAATGCGTATATGATTGGAACTATTGCAAGTTCTCTTTTGATTGGGCGTGCAGGAGTTTGGTTCGATCGGTTTGGGGCTAGGAAAGTGGCTTCTTTGGCGGCCTTGGGTCTGGCATTGACCTTGTTCCTTTGTTCTTGGTCAGCCTCTATGAGCAGCTTGGTCAAAGAAATGCTAGAACTAGATACTTGGGTTATCCCTTTTATTTTAATGACTGTTTTATTTTTTATGCTACGTTTTTCTGGTCAGGGAATTTTGACCATGGCATCACGTAATGTAATTATGATTTGGTTCGATAAGAACCGTGGGAAAGTAAATGCTGTTAGCAGTGTGGCCGTTTCCTTGGGTTTTTCTTCCTCACCTTTGTGGGTAAGCGTATTGATTGATTCTAATGGATGGGAACATGCGTGGCGTTATTTGGGTGCTGCCGTATTTCTGTTCAGTGTACTGGTATATCTCTTGTATAAAGACGCGCCAGAGGTTTACGGACTTGTTCCAGATGGCGTTAAAATTATTGAAACGAAAGGTGTGCAACCAAAAACTGTCAAAAAGCAGTACACTTTAAAGGAAGCCAAGACCACACGTGCTTTTTGGATGTACGGACTTGCGTTGGCCTTTAATAGTTTTTTTATTACCGGACTTACCTTTCATATCGTTTCTATTTTTGAAAATGACGGGTTTGCGAAAGCCGATGCTATCAGTATATTTTTACCGGCCTCCATTGTGGCCGTAACTACCTCTACCATTTTTAATTTTCTAAGTGATTATATTGCATTGCAGCTTTATCTGTACCTGTTGCTTTTTGGGGGTGTACTTTCTTCGTTAGGGTTTTTGTTGCTTTCTACTTCTGTAGGCGTTCCGTTTTTAATTGCTGGTTTTGGTATTATGGGCGGATTTTTTGCTGTGCTAAATGCCGTGGCATGGCCTCGTTTTTATGGAAGGACGAATTTGGGTAGTATTACCGGAAAAATAATGAGTTTTTTGATTTTAGCCAGTGCCTTGGCGCCAAGTGTATTTAGCTTAAGCCTGTCTACTTTTGGCTCGTACCATCTGGTTGGTTATTTGGGACTGTTTTTTTTGGTGTTCCTGCTTATTGCTTCGGTAAAGGCGAAAAATCCGCAGTAGATTATCGCTATTCATACGTGTTTTTCGTAGTGTTTTTTTGAGCAAAAGAACGAATACCTATAATGCTGCCCTTATTTTTTTAATAATCAGAATATTCAGTAGGATAGAGCAGCATAATGTCCGCTTTCTTCATATTGTTTTTATAGTATTCATCTTTTTTTAAGGCTTTCCATTTATCAGAAGAAAAGAACCCTTTCCATAGTTCATCCCGGTTGTCCATATTAGAAAATGTAGTCATATACATAAGATTAGGCATGGCATCCCCAGAAATTACTTCGGCATAGAAAACGGCATTAAAACCTTGGCTATCAAAAAGAGCCACTTCGCCGCCTTGGTTAAACATGTGTACTTTGTTTTTATAAGTTACCTCTGTGGGCGATTCATAACTTCTAAGTTCGTAGACCCTTTTTGCTCTTGGCCCTTCCCCTTTAGGGGGTGTCATTTTGGGCATACCGGTAAACGCCCGCATTAAGATAGAGTTGATGCGCTCATACGGTGCTTTGTCATGTGCTGCGTGTAAATACGTTTCGCCATCGGATAGATGCGCTTTATCCTTTAGTAAAAAGTCTTCCAGTGTTTCAAACTGCAGTAACGATGCAAAGGGGATGAGAACGTATATTTTATCAGCTTTAACAAACGTGTCATTATGTAGTTTAAAGACGCCAACGCTATTGATTCCATATCGTTTTAAGGAAGGCAAGAAGGCTTTTTTAAGATAGGTATCCACCAGCTGCTCTTGTATTTCATTATTTACCGTATAGGTTTTGAGCTGATAGTACTCTTTTTTATTCTGAGCATTTATATTTGCGAAAACAATTAGCATTAGCAAAAGCAATGGGGTTGTTCTAATCCAAGAAAATAACATAGTAGATTTTTGTGTTGTAGTTTTTATAGGTTTAAAGTTACTAAATACTTGTATACGAATCCATTATTAGAAAACAAGAGTAGGCAATAATTTATAGCGACCTAAAACATCTTACCTTTACAAAAAGGAATGAAATGGATAAGAATTTAGCGGTGCTTATCGATGGGGACAATATACCATCAGCATATATAAAGGAAATGATGGAGGAAATTGCTAAATACGGCAATCCTACCATTAAACGTATTTATGGTGATTGGACAAACCCGCGATTGGGTAAATGGAAGAATGTGCTACTTGAAAATGCCATAACGCCCATTCAGCAATATGGGTATACACAAGGAAAGAACGCTACGGATTCCGCCATGATTATTGATGCCATGGATGTCCTATATTCAGGTAAAGTAGATGGTTTTTGTATTGTGAGTAGTGATAGCGATTTTACCCGTTTGGCCACTAGGTTGCGCGAGGCAGGAATGCAAGTGTACGGGATAGGGGAGCGTAAAACCCCAAATCCTTTTATCGTAGCTTGTGACAAGTTTATTTATCTAGAAATACTGAAAAGTCAAGGAGAGGAAGAGCCAACGGACGCCGATAAATCTAAACCGAAATCTGAAAATAAAGTAGATAAGATTACCCCTAAAGCGCTGCGTTTTATGGCTAATACCATAGACGATGTTGCGGATGATGACGGATGGGCCTTTTTGGGTGATGTTGGCAGTTTATTGCAAAAGAAACAGCCTAATTTTGATGCCAGAAACTATGGTTTTCAAAAACTCACGCCCTTGATAAATAGCATACCACATTTTGAAATAGAACGAAGGGAAGATTCCAAGGGTCGAAAGAAACTTATTTATGTACGGATAAAGGAGAAGAAGAATACCCATTCTACAAAATCTTAATTTTGCTGTAACAGGGGTTAGAAGACAATTAACAAGGGGTGAAGCTGGATCAAAAGCCATAAGTTCCTGTTAAATCACAAACTTCAACGGAATAATTTTACGAATTCTACGTTGTAAAATAATATCTAAATACACATTTAATATGATGGGACGATTTCAATTTTTAGTAGTTCTCTTAGTTTTTGTTTTAACAACAAGTTACGGAGTATTACCTGTACCAAGTAATCTAGCACCAGTAACGGCTTCCTTGCCTACTGTTGTTGATAAAGGAGTTGTTGGTGTGTGGGATTATGAGGTAGAAGGAACAGAGGACGCATATAGAAAAGGAGTCCTGTTTGTTCGTATGGAAAAAGGAATGCCTGTTGTTGAAGTACATTTGGGTAATGGAGTCTTAACAGGACAGAACGTGAAAATAGTAGGCGACACCTTAAATTTTATGGTAAACTTAGATGGCGTAGAGCGGATTGCTATAGTTTTGAACGCGAAAGACGATAAAATACTGGGTGAAGCATCGTCGAGTCAAGGAAGCTTTCCTATAAGCGGCACTAGAAAGTTACCGCCACAGTAAAGTTGCTACATAATATTCAATAAAAAAACCTAAGCAAAGCTTAGGTTTTTTTATTGCGTAAATATTTTTGTTTACCACATAACGGGTACGGCTACCCTAACAGTATCCCAGCCCATAACCATGTGGGCGCCACCATCTACATCCTTAAAGGCTATAGAGAATTCTTCAAGGGAATCTCCTGAACCAGTGCTTCCCATAACACGGACTACGTCCGAAGCTTCCTTGTAAAAATAAGAACCCCATTGATTTAATTGGTTGTGCAGGATTATGGTCCACTCTTTTTCACCCGGTATGGTAAGTAATGCGTAAGTACCGGCTTTAACTTCTTTTCCTCCAAAAGTCACATCTTTGTAGAATGTGATTTCCGGAGCTTCGTTGGCACCCGTTCTCCAAACTTCCCCTGCTGGTGTAAGCTCAGATAAAGAACGACCGTTTAGTTGAGGTCTTCCGTAAGAAATGCGTATTACTTTTTCAGAGATTTTATAATCGCTTGGGTAGGAAGCCATGTCCGATGGACTTTTATCCATTCCTGAGAATTTTTGGGCGTTGGTGCTTATTGTAAAAACCAAGGCAAATACAAAAAGAGCAAGGGTAACTAATTTTTTCATCATTGTAGTTTTTTAAAGTGATTCAAAGCTAAGTAGTTCGTAAATTAAATAGGCTTAAAAAGTCGTTAATTTTTGCAATACTTACATATGGATTTAATATTTGCAAAATTTTAGCTTTCAAGTTTAATTTTATATTAATAAATCGAATTATTGTGTTATAATGAAACCATATAATGAGTTTTAGTTTGATAATTGAAACAATAAAAGCATATTTGTATTTAAATTGATATAATAGCAAAGTTTATGTGTGGAATAGTATGTGCATTTGAGGTTAAGGAAAGTACCGAGGTGCTAAGGCCAAAGTTGTTGGAGATGTCAAAAAAAATACGTCATAGAGGTCCAGATTGGAGTGGTATATATAGTAACGAAAAAGCAGTTTTAGCCCATGAAAGATTGGCTATCGTAGACCCTGCTTCTGGAAAACAACCGCTACTGAGTAAGGATGGTAAGTTAGTGCTTGCGGCGAACGGTGAGATTTATAATCATAGGGAATTAAGAAAGCAGTTTGAAGGTAAGTACGATTTTCAGACAGAATCCGATTGTGAAGTCATCTTAGCCCTATACCGGGAAAAGGGAGTAGACTTTTTGGATGATATGAACGGTATTTTTGGTTTTACCATCTATGATTCAGAGAAGGATGAATATTTCATAGCGCGCGATCACATGGGAATTATTCCGTTGTATATGGGTTGGGATCAAAACGGAACCTTTTATGTTGCTTCAGAGTTAAAAGCATTGGAAGGTACCTGCACCCGAATTGAGCTTTTTCCTCCAGGGCATTACTTGCATAGTTCGGACGGAGCGCTTAAAAGATGGTATTCTAGAGATTGGACGGAGTATGACGCGGTCAAGGAAAACGAGACCAGTATCCAAGAAATAAAGGAGGCGTTGGAAGCTGCCGTGCATAGGCAATTAATGTCCGATGTACCTTACGGGGTATTGCTTTCTGGCGGATTGGATTCTTCCGTAATCTCTGCCGTTGCAAAGAAATACGCGCAAAAACGAATAGAATCAGACGACACGACCGATGCTTGGTGGCCACAATTACACTCTTTTTCGGTGGGACTAGAAGGTTCTCCGGATTTGGCTGCTGCTCGCAAGGTAGCTGACCACATTGGTACGGTACATCACGAGATAAAATTTACCATTCAAGAAGGCTTGGATGCTATAAAGGATGTGATTTATAACTTGGAAACCTACGACATTACCACCATTAGGGCTTCGACGCCGATGTACTTAATGGCTAGGGTAATTAAATCGATGGGGATAAAAATGGTGCTTTCTGGTGAAGGCGCAGATGAGTTATTTGGTGGTTATCTATATTTTCATAAGGCACCAAGTTCAAAAGACTTCCATGAAGAAACGGTTCGCAAACTAGATAAATTGCATATGTATGATTGCCTTAGGGCCAACAAGTCATTAGCGGCCTGGGGCATAGAAGGTCGTGTGCCGTTTTTGGATAAGGAGTTTATGGATGTTGCCATGCGCATCAATCCAAAGGATAAAATGATCAATGGTGAACGTATGGAAAAATGGGTAGTAAGAAAAGCCTTTGAAGATATGTTACCACATAGCGTTGCTTGGAGGCAGAAAGAACAATTTTCAGATGGTGTTGGGTATAGTTGGATAGATACCCTTAAAGAAGTAGTACATACAGAAGTATCGGATGAGCAATTAGCAAACGCAAAATTTAGATTTCCATTACAGACACCTACCAGTAAGGAGGAGTTTTACTATCGGTCTATATTCGAACTACATTTTCCTTCGGATGCGGCAGCACTTTGCGTACCTCAAGAACCATCTGTGGCTTGTAGTACAAAGATTGCCTTGGAATGGGACGAGGCATTTAAAAATATGAACGACCCCTCTGGTAGGGCAGTTGCAAATGTACATGACGATGCTTATAAAAAGTAATGGTCATTAAAATTCTGTTTGCTATTCTTCAGGAGTAGCTCAGTTTTGTTTTTTTAATTAGTCTTTAAGGGGTGCCAAATACATGGTGCCCCTTTTAAGTTTTAAGTGAAACTAGAATGCTAAACCCCATTAAGGTTTAAAATGCTATATTACTAGAATATATTTAGGGTTATTCTAAAATCTAAGAAAAATGAGAGGAACGGTAGCAACGTGTATAAAGTCTTTTTTATTTGTTTGGTGTAGTTTATTGTTCTTCACCTGTTCGGCTCAGCTGGCTGCCGAGCCCGAAAAACCAAATATTCTTTTTATCTTATCTGACGATCATACGTCACAAGCTTGGGGCCTTTATGGCGGTATTTTACAAGACTACGTTCAAAACCAGAACATTCAGCGCTTGGCAAACGATGGTGCTGTGCTGGAAAATGCCTTTTGTACCAATAGTATCTGCACCCCTAGTAGAGGTAGTATCCTTACGGGACAATATAGCCATATGAACCAGGTGTATACCTTAAACGAGCCAATTCCTGTCGGACATCCCAATATAGCCAAGACCTTTAAGGAGAATGGCTACCAGACCGCTGTAATAGGTAAATGGCATCTGGTGGAACAGCCAGAAGGATTCGATTATTTTAACGTGCTACCGGGACAAGGAGAATACTGGAATCCTATATTGAAAACAAAGGAAAACTGGAAAGATGGGCGAGATGGTTCTTCCGGAAAGCAATATGAAGGTTTCTCAACGGATGTGATAACGGAGCTTACTATAAATCATCTTAAAGAGCGTGATAGTACCAAGCCCTTTATGATGTTCTGTAACTTTAAGGCTACGCATGAACCTTTTGATTATCCACCACGGTTTGCATCACTTTATAAAAACGATACCATTAAGGAACCCGAATCTCTCATGGATTTTGGAAAGGAAACTACGGGTAGGACTTTTAAAGGGCAAGTGTTGGAAAATTTGGGAGAGCGCTGGCAAAAAGCTACGGATACAGAAAATTTTTGGACCTCGTATCCTGGACTTCCATATCCATTAGATGGTTTGGATAGTATTCAAAAGCGTAAGAAAATTTATCAGAAACTCGTGAAGGATTTTATGAGGTGCGGCGCTGCAATCGATGATAATATTGGAAAGCTATTGGATTATTTGCAGGATGAAGGAATTGCTGATAATACGATTGTCATTTATACTGCCGACCAAGGCTACTTTTTGGGCGAACATGGTTTTTTTGACAAACGTTTAATTTACGAGGAGTCCCTCCGCATGCCTTTTGTTATCCGATATCCAAAGGAGATAAAAGGAGGACAACGTGTTGATGATATTATTTTGAATATTGATTTTTCAGCATTATTGGCAGATTATGCTGGAATTGCTAAACCAGCCTATATACAAGGGGAGAGTTTTAGGGCAAACCTAAACGGGAGTACTTCCAAGGATTGGCGTAAGCAGATGTATTACAGATATTGGTTACACCACCCGGAAAGGCCAGCACATTTTGGTGTCCGAAACGAACGTTATAAATTGGCGTTCTTTTACGGCCAAGATTTGGGTAAAAAAGGCACATCCAAAGAAACAACCCTGCCTAGCTGGGAGTTTTATGACCTCGAAGAAGATCCAAAAGAGGGGAATAACGCAATAAATGAAAGTAAGTATGAAGCTATTATTGCAGCCATGAAGTTACAGCTCATGGAAGAACGAAAAAAGTATGCAGATGAGGACGAAGACTACCCTGTAATGCGGGATATTTTAGCTCAGAACATGTTGGAGTAAAATCACCGCTGAAATGTGGCGTATCTTTAGTAGTAAAACGCTGTTTTAAAAAGTTGCTTTGCAACGAATTTAAGGCAGCTATTTGAACTAATCCCGCTTTTTCATCGGGATATACAAGGTTAATACTTCGAAAATTGAAAAAGCTGTTTTCCTTTTAATGCCTCGTGGGATTGCCCCGAGGTTTTTTACTTTCATTGTAAAGGCATTTGTTTTTATACGTAGGCTATAGCTATCTTTTCACTGGAGACAGGCACTGTTTTTCGAAGGTATTTTACAGGCTAAATGCACTATGGGTTTTTCCACAATTTTTGTTGATAACTTGCTATTGGCTAAAGGCTAAAAACGTCATATTTTATGGGGTATTGCGTATATTTGTAGGATTGCAAAATTTGAAGTAAAAACAACCTTAAATTTATGAGCGAAGCAGCAAAAAACGAAGACGAAGAAAATAAGGAAGAGGCATTGAAGAAAAAGCACGAAGGTCCTGTTAAGGATTATTCAGCGGACAGTATTCAGGCTTTGGAAGGAATGGAGCATGTGCGCATGCGGCCTTCTATGTATATAGGCGATGTGGGCACTAGGGGATTGCACCATTTGGTTTATGAAGTAGTAGATAACTCGATTGATGAGGCCATGGGTGGTTATTGTGATACCATCAGTGTCATCATAAACGAAGATAATTCTGTTACTACGAGGGATAATGGTAGGGGTATTCCCGTAGGAATGCATAAAAAAGAAGGTGTATCTGCATTGCAGGTCGTCATGACCAAAATTGGAGCCGGTGGTAAGTTCGATAAGGATTCTTATAAGGTGTCTGGTGGACTTCATGGTGTTGGTGTTTCTTGTGTAAACGCCTTGTCCGCTCATTTAAGGGCTACTGTTTTTAAGGATGGTAAGATTTGGGAACAGGAATATGAGCGTGGTAAAGCGATGTATCCTGTAAAGGCAATTGGGGAGTGTGCACCGGAAGACAGGGGTACAGAAGTAACCTTTTTACCGGATACTACCATTTTTACTCAAACCATAGAATATAGTTATGAAACGTTGTCAAATAGAATGCGAGAGCTTTCATTTTTGAACAAAGGGGTTACGATTTCAATCACAGATAGGCGTCAAAAAGACGAAGAAGGAGAATTTGTATCCGAAGTTTTCTATTCTGATGAAGGTTTAAAAGAATTTGTTAGGTTTTTGGACAGTAATCGGGAATCGCTCATCCAGAATGTGATTTCAATGGAAGGAGAGAAAAACGATATTCCTGTTGAAGTTGCCATGATATATAATACGAGTTATACAGAGAACCTTCATTCTTACGTGAATAATATTAATACCCATGAGGGTGGTACGCACTTGTCTGGCTTTAGAAGAGGATTAACATCTACGTTAAAGAAGTATGCAGATGCTTCTGGTATGTTGGATAAATTAAAGTTCGAGATACAGGGAGATGATTTCCGTGAAGGACTTACAGCTATTGTTTCCGTAAAGGTTCAAGAGCCACAGTTTGAAGGGCAGACCAAAACAAAATTGGGTAACAGGGAAGTTTCTTCTGCCGTTAGTCAGGCTGTATCAGAGATGCTCACAAATTACTTAGAAGAACACCCGGACGATGCCAAGATTATTGTTCAGAAAGTTGTCTTAGCTGCGACTGCAAGGCATGCTGCGACAAAGGCACGTGAAATGGTACAGCGTAAAACGGTCATGAGTATCGGAGGCTTGCCAGGTAAACTATCGGATTGTTCCGAGCAGGATCCAGTCTTATGCGAAGTATTCCTTGTTGAGGGAGATTCGGCAGGTGGTACCGCTAAACAAGGTAGGGATAGAAAGTTTCAGGCAATCTTACCACTTCGTGGTAAGATTTTAAATGTGGAGAAGGCAATGCCTCACCGTGTTTTTGAAAACGAAGAAATTAAGAATATTTACACAGCCCTCGGCGTAACTATTGGAACAGAAGAGGATAGTAAGGCTTTGAACTTGGAGAAACTACGCTATCATAAAGTCGTTATCATGTGTGATGCCGATGTAGATGGTAGCCATATTGAAACCTTAATTCTTACCTTTTTCTTTCGCTATATGCGAGAGTTGATAGAAGGTGGTCATGTATATATTGCGACGCCTCCTTTATATTTAGTAAAGAAAGGGCAGAAGAAGCAATATGCTTGGAGTGATAAGGAACGCGATGAGATTGCGGATAGTTATAGTGGAGGAGTTGGAATCCAAAGATATAAAGGTCTTGGAGAGATGAACGCAGAACAATTATGGGACACCACTATGAATCCTGACTTTAGGACCTTGCGTCAAATAACCATAGAAAATGCAACTGAAACAGATCGGGTTTTTTCTATGCTAATGGGAGATGAGGTGCCGCCACGTAGAGAATTTATAGAGAAGAATGCCGTCTATGCGAACATTGACACATAGAAACGACCACTTACACAACAAAAACCTGTACGTATCGTACAGGTTTTTTAGTTTTATCTAATTAAAGTTTAGTAGTTATTCGAGCATTCGGTGTGTTTTAAGCCATATGAGTAAAAACAATCGTATGTGTTTCAGTAGAACCAAGTATTAAAATTTTTTAAGATGAAACGTATAATTATAGGTTTATTATTTTGCAGTTGCTCTTTGATGACAGCCCAAACTAGTCTCAATAATATTTTTGCTGCTGGCTTAGAAGACGCAGAGCGATTTACAAAGGATTATTTAGCTCCTTTTTCAGAAAGTACCGTATATGGTTTTTCGACAGGATGGTATAATACTGCCGATGCCAAACCTTTGGCCGGTTTCGAAATATCTTTTGTAGGGGCGGTTACAAGTCACAAAAACAAAGAGGATAAGCAAACTTTTATTTTAGACCCTAACGAGTACGAGAATTTAAACTTTGTCCAAAACCCTGGGACTGCTAGACCAGTTGCTAGTGCCTTAGGTGATTTACAAGGAACACGTGTTTTTGTAGAAGGCCAATTTGCTGGAGTAAACGTCCGAGAGGAATTTGAGCTCCCCTCTGGTCTTTCTGCCGAAGGTCTTGATTTTGTACCTTCAGGGTACTTACAAGCTAGTGTTGGAATTTTTAGAGGTACGGAGGTTAAAGCCCGGTTCTTGCCTAAAATCGCATATGAGGGAGCTTCAGTGGGTCTTATTGGATTTGGTTTGCAACACGATTTTACGAAATTATTACCAGCGGATAAGATTTTGCCAGTAGCAATATCTGGGGTAATAGGCTATACTAAGCTCGATGCGGATTATGACCTTTCCGATATCAATTTGGTAGATGGCGCAAACCAACGTATTGAAGCTGAAATGAGTTCTTGGTCTTTTAGTGCTGTAGTTTCTACCAAATTACCCATTATCAACTTTTATGGGGGTGTAGGCTATATTACAGGGAAATCCCAAACTGATGTTCTTGGAGAGTATAGGGTAACCAGCGGACCGTTCGCATCCGAAACCTATACAGACCCTTTCTCTATTACCGAGAATGTAAGCGGCGTAACTGGTAGTATCGGAGCTAAATTAAAGCTAGGGTTCTTTAGATTACATGCTGATTACACATTAGGTGAGTTTAACACCGCGACTGTGGGACTGAATTTTGGGTTTAGATAGTCGTAAATCAAGCTTTATTTTTAAATCATAGCTTAGTAACGATTAGACTTATAGCTAAAAACGAAATCGGGTTTTTAGAGCAAATGCTTTATACCTTCCTCCTTTTTCGTTGAAATAGGTAGATTAAAACTCCTAAAATCAATCTAAAACGACCCTTCTCTGTTTAGGTATTTCAATACCTTTGGTAAGGATATCTTTTATATATGCTACGTTTCGGAAGATAATAAAATTTTAATATCAGTAATTTAGGGCAGGCGATTTAGCAAAGAAGAAAAAGGATTTGGGTTTTTAGGCTCCCAAATATCTGAGTTAAGCATAGCAGTAAAAAAATACTTTAAAAACAGGGGTATTGGAACGCTGTATTGATTAACTACGTATATCTTAACAAGGTAATAAATATAACTGTTATTTCTTTAAGTACCATAAAAAGATAGTACATACAGGCTATATGCTAAAGCTAGATTTAAAATTATAGTTGAGATAAAGGGGTATCGGTAAACATGAAAGTAGATAGTTAAGCATTGAAGTAAAGTGCTTTGGATTGGCTCCGAAAATCCCTAATCTATTAAAAATGCTGTTTTTTGTTTCCTAAGATATAAAAAGGCCTACCCCGATTCGTCTGGATAAGCCTTTTTTCATTGCCTTATTAAGATTATTTACTTCCTAATAGCGAATATATCACCATTTATTTGTTGTAGTAGTGTGCCATTAGAGTTCGTTTTTATGGTGATTATATCGTTCTCTTTGTTTTTCAGCGCTCGGTATTCCACGGTGTAAGTACCACCATCTTGAGACCATTCAAAATCTGTTTGTTCAATAATTGTTCCTTGACTCCACCTGTGATACCTTCCCAGATAAACATCATTAAAAATCCATTCTTTACGTATGGTTTTTTTCGCGATACTACTATCCTGAACAGATGCAGCTTCTATCCATATCCCAATAATGGGGTCGTTGTTTTCCTCTATTTTGGAGCAATAAGTAGAAAAGATAATGGCAACTATTGCAAGTAATGATAGTAGCTTTTTCATTGGTAAAGTAGGTTTTGTTGGATTTGGGATCCAAGAGTAAGAACGAAAATGTTCCTTGCTTTATTATTAAGATTCGTTGTATGGTAGCTAATTCCCAATTTCTTCGTTGAAAGGTTCCTTTTTTTAACGTAATGTTCCTTAAATCTATATTTTTTGGTCGGTTCATCGTGCATTATTAAAGTAGTCCGTTCTGTTTTTTATCAATAAATACTTATTTTTGAAGTTAAGGCTATGACCATGTATAAAGAGAATTGTGGTCGTGTAGTGATAACCATATAAATTAATCAATAGATGAAAGTTACAGTAGTAGGAGCAGGAGCAGTAGGGGCAAGTTGTGCGGAGTATATAGCCATCAAGGATTTTGCATCGGAGGTTGTCCTTTTGGATATAAAAGAAGGGTATGCAGAGGGCAAGGCAATGGATTTAATGCAGACTGCTTCTTTAAATGGTTTTGATACTAAAATTTCAGGAAGCACGAATGATTATGCTAAAACGGCGAATAGTGATATTGCGGTAATTACTTCTGGAATCCCGAGGAAACCTGGGATGACGAGAGAGGAGTTGATAGGTATTAATGCAGGTATCGTAAAAACGGTTTCAAGTAATTTAATAGCACATTCACCAAATGTGATTCTTATCGTAGTGAGTAATCCTATGGATACCATGACCTATTTAGTACATAAAACAACGGATCTTCCCAAACATAGGATTATTGGTATGGGTGGTGCTTTGGATAGTGCTCGTTTTAAATACAGATTAGCAGAGGCGATGGAAGCTCCTATTTCCGATGTAGATGGTATGGTAATCGGTGGTCATAGTGATACTGGGATGGTTCCTTTGACTTCGCATGCTACAAGAAACAGCATTAGGGTATCTGATTTTTTATCGGAAGATAGATTGCAACAAGTAGCCGCCGACACCAAAGTAGGCGGAGCTACCTTAACAAAATTATTGGGAACAAGTGCTTGGTACGCTCCTGGAGCGGCAGTTTCTGCATTAGTGCAGGCTATCGCATGCGACCAAAAGAAAATGTTTCCATGCTCTACTTTTTTAGAAGGGGAGTACGGATTAAACGATATCTGTATTGGAGTGCCGGTAATTTTAGGTAGAAACGGTATTGAGCAAATCGTTGATATTCCTTTGAGCGATACAGAAAAGAACAAAATGCAGGAAAGTGCAGCAGGAGTTACCAAGACAAACGGTCTTTTATCCCTGTAACTTTTAATATAAACCAAGATTAAAAGCTTTCCTATGTTGATGACAATCAAGTAGGATGGCTTCCTTTTTACAATTACCTCTAAATATATTGTCAATTCCTAAGGTAAATCATATATTTACGCGCTGTTGTAAAAAGCACTCACAAAATTCACACAACCAATGCAAAATAAAGGACTTATAAAGCTTTTCGCTTTATTATTCGGGTTAGTAAGTATTTACCAGTTATCCTATACTTTTATCACAAGTAAAGTAGAAGGAGAAGCGGAAGTATTTGCTACAAGCCGTGTTTCGGACTCGGAAGACGATTATGTTTCCAAGAGGGAAGCTATGGAAGCCAGCTACTTGGACTCTATAAGTGAGAACACTATTCTTGGGTATACCAACTACGGGGAAGCTAAGAAAAAAGAACTCAACAAGGGACTAGATCTTAAGGGTGGAATCAATGTAACCCTACAGATTTCGGTAAAAGATATCTTAAAAGGCTTGGCTAATAATACCAAAAACCCTGTTTTTAATAAAGCCTTGGCGGATGCAGATATTGCATCCAAAGATAGTGATGACACCTATTTAGACCTATTTTTTGATGCTTTCGATGATATAAAAGGAGAGACTAAATTAGCTTCACCAGAGATATTCTCGAATAAGGGATTAAGCGATGAGGTCAATTTCCAAATGTCTGATGACCAAGTAGAGCCAATTATCAGAACAAAAATAGACGAGTCTATTATTTCCGCCTTTGAAGTGTTGCGCGAACGTATAGATGGCTTTGGGGTAACCCAGCCGAATATCCAAAGAGAAGGAAATTCTGGGCGTATTCTGGTAGAATTACCGGGAGCAAGGGATATTGCACGTGCGCAAGACTTGTTGTCTAGTACGGCTCAATTAGAGTTTTGGGAAACCTATTCTCAGAGCAATACGAGTTTTAGTACTTTTTTAATTCAAGCGAATGAAAAATTAAAGGGTATTGTAATTGTCGATAAACCAGAACAAATTAAAGAAGAGACCGAATTGGATTCTTTATTGTCAGATATAGTAGTTGATTCTCTAGATTTAGCAACTCAGGTAAATCCACTTTACGAATTGTTGATTCCTTCAAATCCTGGAAGTAATGCGATGTTTCAAGCAGCTATTAAAGATACCGCTACGATTGGTGGGTATTTAAGATTACCCGAGATAAGAAGACTCTTGCCAGCTGATATTCAGTTTACAAAATTTGTTTGGGAGCGTCCAGCAACCGAGGATACCGAAATCATTAATCTTTACGCTTTAAAATCGAATCGTGAAGGTGTACCAAGAATCAGTGGTGATGTAGTAAGTGATGCGCGTGGCGAGTTTGACCAGTTTAGTAAGCCTGTAGTTACTATGGGAATGAATTCCAAAGGTTCTAAGCTCTGGCAAAAACTGACTAGTGATGCCAATATAAACCAAACAGGAATTGCAGTAGTATTAGATAATAAGGTGTACACAGCGCCAGGTTGTTCTGTTGTAGGTGGTATTTCCGGTGGTAGAACCGAAATTTCTGGAGACTTTACTGTAAACGAGACAAAAGATATTTCGAATGTATTAAGAGCAGGTAAATTACCTGCCTCTGCTGAAATTATACAGTCGGAAATTGTAGGTCCGTCCTTAGGTCAGGAAGCGATTGATAGTGGCTTTATGTCGTTCTTGATTGCTATGACAATTGTATTGTTATGGATGATTTTCTACTATGGTAAAGCAGGTATTTTTGCAGATATCGCATTATTATTGAACATTTTGTTGATTTTTGGTGTGTTAACCAGCTTAAACGCGGTCTTGACCTTACCTGGTATCGCAGGTATCGTATTAACTATTGGTATGTCGGTGGATGCGAACGTACTTATTTTTGAGCGTATAAAAGAAGAACTAGCGAAAGGTAAAGGTAGAAGCCTAGCGGTTTCCGATGGTTTTAGTAATGCACTTTCTTCTATTTTGGATGCCAACATTACTACGGGACTTACCGCAATTATACTCTTTGTATTCGGCTCTGGCCCAATCAAAGGATTTGCTACTACCTTATTAATTGGTATTCTAACATCTTTGTTCACGGCTATTTTCATTACTAGATTATTGGTAGACTGGTATATTGGAGGTAAGGGAAGAACATTAAATTTTTCTACGGCAATAACAAAAGGGCTCTTTAAGAACATGAGTATAGATTTCTTGATAAAAAGAAAGATAGCGTATGTGATTTCAGCAATTTTAGTTGCTATAGGGTTGTTTTCATTGTTCGCAGGTCCTGGTTTGCAACAAGGGGTTGATTTTGTCGGTGGACGTTCTTACACCGTTCGTTTTGAGCAGCAGGTTAATCCGTCGGAAATTGCATCTGAACTAAACGATGTTTTTGGAAGCGGTACTCAAGTGAAAACATATGGAGAGTCGAATCAAATTAAGATTACTACACCGTATAAAGTGGATGTAGAGGGAATAGGGGTCGATAACGAGATACAGGATAAACTGTATGCTTCGCTGCAAAAATACCTGCCAGATGGTATTACGAAACAAGACTTTATGGTAGGCAGTGCAGACAAAGCTTTAGGTATTATGCAGTCTGTTAAGGTTGGTCCTACGATTGCGGATGATATAAAGAATAATGCCTTCTTGGCAATTTTAGGATCATTAGCGGTTGTATTCCTTTATATCTTATTTCGTTTCCGTAGGTGGCAGTTTTCTTTAGGTGCTGTTGTGGCCGTTTTTCATGATGTTTTAATTGTGTTGGGCGTGTTCTCCATTTTAGGTAAAATAATGCCTTTTAATATGGAAATAGACCAAGCGTTTATCGCCGCCATACTTACGGTTATCGGATATTCTTTGAACGATACAGTAGTTGTGTTTGACCGTATTCGTGAAATAATTTCGGAACGTGGTTGGAAGAGTGGAGAAAATATTAACACAGCAATCAATAGTACCTTGAGTAGAACATTGAATACTTCCTTAACAACCTTAGTAGTGCTACTTACCATATTTATTTTTGGTGGCGAATCCTTAAGAGGTTTCATGTTCGCAATGATTGTGGGTGTGATTATAGGAACTTACTCTTCGGTATTTATTGCAACACCTATTATGTTCGATGCATTGGGTAAGAAATTAAGTTCCGGTTCAGAGGATAAAGAATAAAGTGGACTAACTCAAACTAAAGAGCCGCTATTCCTTAATGGAGTAGCGGTTTTTTTAGTAGTAAAACGCTGATTAAAAAGGTGCTTTGTACCGACTTAAAAGTAGTTAATTGTAGTAGCTTAGGTTTCTTAGTAGGATATCTTTCAAACCCTATCAGCTTTCTTACTTAGGTGTATAAGAAGCACGGAAAAAGCTATTGGGCTCAGTTAATAGCACTTTTTACCCCCCGCTTTAGTCGTTAAATGCGTTGTCCAGCCCAGTTGATATGATTCTCTGTTTAGTTGATAATCCCTTCTGAACCGTTAGGTGTCATATTTAGTTTAAAAATAGATATAGGCGATAACCCTGGCTCGTCCCGATGAGAGACGAAAACAATACTCGTATTGGTCTCACTGGCTATTTTGTTTACGAGTGCTACCAACAGCGCTGCCGAGGCATCATCCATGCCTGCTGTAGGTTCGTCCAGTATCAATAAAGGCGGATGCTTAACCATAGCTCTGGCCGTCATCAGTAGACGTTGTTGGCCTAGGGAAAGATCTTTAAACAGCGTATGTCTCTGGTCCCAGAAATCTAGCAGGTGTAACCATTCCTTACTTTTTTGTTTTTGCGTTTCGGTAGGTTTGATATAGAGCCCAATCGAATCCCTGAATCCTGAAATAAGCATGTGTTCGGTGCTATGTCTTCCTCTAAATTTGTCTGTCATATTGGAAGAGAAATAACCAATTTTTTCTTTGATTTCCCAAACACTTTCCCCACTTCCTTTTTTTTGTCCGAATATATAGATGTCTTGTCCAAAGGCTTTTGGATTGTCTCCAACAATCATGGATAGGATGGTGGTTTTTCCTGACCCGTTTTTTCCCTTAAGTTGCCAGAAATCACCTTGGTGTATTTTCCAGGAGATGTTCTTCAGTATCTGTTTTTTTGCATAGGATATGGACACGTTTTTGAATTCGATTAAGCTGTCTGCTTTACAGTCAATGCGTTCTATGGGTTTTGGGATGTGTTCTTTAAAAGGGGTTTTTGAGGTAAACCCGTAAGCTAATTTTTCAAGATTAAGTTGGGTAAACTCCAGCTTTTTTAATAACCCATAACTATTTATAAAAGGCAATATATCAGATTTTCTACTGACAAGTTGGATAAAGCTTGTCTCCTGTGCCTTTTGAGTAAGGAACTGCTTTAGTTCAGCTTGAAAATCAGTATCCAAATTATCAAACGGATTATCTAGGATAATGTAATCGGGTTGTGAGGCTAAGATATGATGTAGCAGGGCTTTCTTTTGTTCACCGCTAGACATTGTTTTTAAAGCCTGTTGTGCGTTTTTTAGTGCAGTAGTACCATAACGTTCTTCTTGATTTACAAAACTAGTAATAGCCAAAGGAGAGAACAATGCACCTTTTTGATTTTTAAAAGCCTTGAAGTTTGGATGGGTTTGACCTAGGATTGCCGCAATGAATGTTGATTTCTGTGAAGCGTTATTTATGAGGATGGCCCAATGCTGTATCATGCTAGTTGTTTATCCTATAGATGTGTTCAAGGGCGTTCTTATACGGTGTTGTTTGGTAACGTTCCATCCCATTTTTAATTATAAGCTGTTGTAAAGGTAAATTAGCAATATGTATAATGGAGATCAGGTGCCTTTTCCATTTGTTTTGAAAGTAACTCTTTTGTATTTTCATGCTGCTTTTGTCGCATAATCATTACTCCAAAATGCTCGCAGTATGGAGTAGTCTATTTCTAGTATTAGGGTTTTATCAATGGTTTGGACTAAGAGTCTGCAAAGCTCTATTAATCTATTTGTTTTTTCGTAGATAAGTGTATGCATGGCATGCAAACCATTCACATACCTTTCTAAGATAGCATCAAATTGCTCTTGGCAAGCAACCATAGGAGCTGTTGTTAAACCGTTCCAATATTGGAGGCATAGCGGTTTTTTGTAAAAAGGAATCCAAGTGTTGTAATCCGATGAGACTATCGTTCTAAATAGAAGTCTATTGCTTTGCTCGCCTGTCAACAGCTGCTTCATAATGCTATTCTCTTTTGAAAACGATATGGTCGCCAATTTCTAATAACCAGTCTCCTGCAAGTCCGGCATTAACCTCTAAAACATATTTTACGCGTACTTGTGAAGAAAGTCCATTTTGGTTAAATGGTTCCGCATTCTCTTGGAAACTTGCAATTTTTAGATTGTCATCAATAAAGATAATATCCAATGCAAAAGCAGTATTCTTCATATAGAAGGAATGAAGTGCAGCATCTGGAAAAATAAAGAGCATAGCTTGGTTCCTTTCCATTCCCTTGCGGTACATAAGTCCCGTTTGTGTTTCATAGTCAGATTCTGCAATTTCAATGTTTAAATTAATCAGTAGGGAGTCCGTCTCTTTCTTGAATATTTGAAGTGTTCCTTCCTTGCTGAATGTTACTTCTTTGGTTTTAATAGTTGTTTTTCTTTCTTCTTTACAAGAAAAAAGAAAAACAAGGACCAATAAAAAAGAAAAACTATGTTGTATTCTCATCGCGTTAAAATAAGACTAGGCCTTTTTGCCTGTTGGTCTAAACATTAGATAAAGCCCAATAGCGATAAAAGGAATACTAAGCCACTGTCCGGTAGAAAGTAGTCCCCAAGATTCCTCAAAACCACCTTGGCTCTTCTTTACAAATTCCACGAAGAAGCGAACTGTCCATAGGAGTACTAGAAACAATCCTAAAAGATAGCCAGGTTTTCTTTTCTTTTCGGTTTTCCAATAGAGGTAGTATATCAATATAAAGACAAAGATGTAACAGATGCCTTCATATAACTGGGCTGGATGTCGATAGGGTATTTCTGCTAAATACTGGGAGAATTTTGGATTGTTCTCAATGGCGTCGTAAGCAGCATTTAGCGTTTTTTCTTTGGTGACTGCTAGCGCTTTTGAAGGGTGTAGGTCATCGGAATCACGAATGAATCTGGTTGCAAAAATAAAAGATTTGTCCACGATTTTCCCGTTAATTTCAGAATTAAAAAAATTCCCCAATCGCACGCAGAAAGCACCAATTGAGAATGGTACTACCATACGGTCTAAAATCCACAAGAGCTTAAATTCAGGGTTTTTTCTGGTATAAATATACAATCCAATAATAACGCCAATAGTAGCGCCATGACTTGCTAAACCTGTAAACCCGGTAAACTGATAGCCCTCTATTAAGCCAAAGAGCAAACTGCCGGTACTACTTTCTCTAATAGGTAATAGTATTTCAACTATATGGTCTTTATAATATGCCCAGTCATAAAAAATAACATGTCCCAAACGCGCGCCTAGCATCGTACCTAAAACGGTGTGGATAAAAAGGGAATCTAACTGCTCTATAGATTTTTTTTCATTATCAAAAATACGCTTCATGATATACCAGCCCAAAGCGAAGGCAATAATCCAAAGAAGATTATAATATTTAATTTGAACAAAACCAATATTAAAAAGGGTTTCGTTTGGATTCCATGTAATACCTAAAAAATGCATATTTGATTGTTTGGAAGGGCTAAGATAATAAAATAGAACCCTCTTTTTAGTCAAATGACTTAGCATTCTCTTGAAAACTAGCTATGTTTTAGTTTTTGTTAATAAAAATAATGTCCTCTGCTATCTTGGTATTTTTCATAAACCAGGTATTCATGGCAAGAGCTGAAAATAGGAAATGTATGCCCTATTTTTATTCTATTGATTGTTGATGCATCAAGCCAGTTTGGGTTTCAAAATCTGTTTCTACAGTGTACATAGCTAAACATACAATCAAGTAAGCTACTTTATGAAGCTGTTAATCACCTTTTTTTTGGCAGAGATTTCGATTGTTAGTACGTATTTACACGTAAAATCGAATAAAAATAGTATTGAGAAGAAGGGTTTTGTTCTGAGCTGATTACATGGTGCTTTTGACAGGTCTAAACATAAAATAGAGTCCTATGAGTATCATCGGAAGGCTTAACCATTGTCCTGTAGAAAATGTACCCCATGTATCTTCAAATCCACCTTGACTTTTTTTGAAATATTCTACAACAAATCTAGACGTCCATAAACCGACCATAAACATACCAAATAGGAAGCCTGATTTCTCACTCTTATTGGTTTTCCAATATGTAAACCAAAGCAAGCCAAATAGAATTGCATATAAAAAAGCTTCATATAATTGCGCTGGATGTCTGTAAGGTATATCTTGAAGTATAAGAACAAATTCAGGCTTGGATTCAATCGCTTTGTACGCAGCACTAGACGTTTTTTCTTTTGTCAATCGAATGGCTTTATAGGCAGGCATATCATCAGAATCGCGAATATATCTAGTGGCGAATATGAAAGATTTATGTACGATATTACCGTTGATTTCAGAGTTAAAAAAATTTCCTACACGTACAAAAGCGGTACCGATAGCGGCAACAACGGCTACCCTATCTAATAGCCACAAAAAGCTCATGTCCTTATATTTTTTAGAGAATAAAAATAACCCAATTATAGCTGCTATTGTTGCGCCGTGGCTCGCAAGGCCTGCAAAACCTGTAAATTCATAACCATTAATGAAGCCGATAAGAGATGAGTTTGCGTTTTCACGAATGGGTAACAATATTTCTAAAAGATGCTGCTGATAATAATCCCAATCGTAAAAAAACACATGCCCTAGACGTGCACCTAGTATAATGGATACGATACAATATACAAAAAGAGAATCCAATTTTTCCATGGACTTATTCTCTTTCTTAAAGATTTGTTTCATGAGGTACCAGCCCACTATAAAAGTAAGAATCCAAAGTAAGTTGTAATATTTTATTTGAATGAAACCGATTTTAAAAAGTATGTCATCGGGATTCCAGTTGAAACTTAAAAAGTACATAAAATGTATGTTGAGCTAAGATATAAGTTTTGAATAGTTAGTGGGTAGGTTTTATGTTTTTTAAAGACATTTAAACTTCATTTTTTAAGGCACTGGGTTGTAGCCTTTGCCGCCCCAAGGGTTGCAACGAAAAATACGTTTTGTTGCCAACCAACCACCTTTAAAAAGGCCGTGCTTATTTAAAGCTTCTAATGTATATTGGGAGCAAGTAGGAGAGTAGCGGCATGTTGCCGGTATATAAGGAGATATGGCCAATTGATAGAAACGTACCAGTAGCACGAATGGGGTTATTAGAATTTTTTTCATTGTGGTCCCAATTAAAGTTTAGCCGTCTGCTATATTAGCTTTCTGTCCCAGTCGAATATAGCTATCGGGGTAGTTTTAAGACACGCTAAAGCTAGTGCCTTCTTTGCCATCCTTCAGTTGAATTCCTAAAGCTGCCAATTGATCACGAATACTATCCGAAGTCACAAAATCCTTATTTTCCCTTGCTGTTTTCCTTAGCTGAATAAGTAATTCTACCGCACCGCTAAGTTTTTCAGTATCACCTGCAGCACTTTTTTTGTTTTCTAGGCCCAAGACTTCAAAAATAAAATTGTGTAGTGTTTCCTTTAGTAGCTCTTTATCAGCTGAGTTTATGGATTCCTTTCCTTCTTTTATTAGATTAATGTGTTTAACGGCATCGAATAATTTAGCTATCAGGATGGGTGTATTAAAATCGTCATTCATGGCGTCGTAGCAAGATTGCTTCCATACTAAGACGTTAAAATCAGTTTCTTTTGTGGTAATTAGGCCATCTAATGTGTTGATAGCTTCCATTAATTTATTGAATCCTTTTTCAGAGGCAAGGAATGCATCATTACTTATGTCTAGAATACTGGTGTAATGCGCTTGCATCATAAAGAAACGCACCACAGAAGGTAAGAAAGCTTTGCTTAAAATTTCGTTGTTTCCAGAGAAAATCTCACCCGGTAATATACTGTTTCCGGTAGATTTTGCCATTTTTTTCCCGTTTAGAGTCAGCATATTAGTGTGTAACCAATACTGTACTGGGGACTTACCATTACTGGCTTCCGCTTGGGCAATTTCACATTCGTGGTGTGGGAATTTTAAATCCATTCCTCCGCCATGTATATCAAATGTTTCGCCTAAGTACTTTGTGCTCATCGCAGTACACTCTAAATGCCAACCTGGAAAACCATCTCCCCATGGGGAAGGCCAGCGCATGATATGCTGTGGTTCGGCTTTTTTCCAAAGTGCAAAATCCTGTGGACTTCGTTTATCGTCCTGTGCAGTAAGCTCGCGGGTGTTCGCAATCATATCTTCAAGCTTGCGACCACTTAATTTTCCGTAATCGTTTGTTTTATTGAATTTTACGACATCAAAATAAACAGATCCATTGATTTCGTATGCGTATCCTTTTTCAATGATTACTTTTATGATTTCAATCTGCTCAATAATATGACCCGTAGCCGTTGGTTCTATGCTTGGGGGAAGGAAATTGAATTTCTCAAGAATATTATGAAAATCTACCGTGTAGCGCTGAACCACTTCCATGGGTTCCAATTGCTCCAAACGTGCCTTTTTTGCAATTTTATCTTCTCCGTCTTCAGCATCACCCACTAAATGGCCAGCATCCGTAATATTTCGTACATAACGTACCTTATATCCCAGATGTTTAAAGTATCTGAAAATCATGTCGAAGGACATAAAGGTTCGGCAATTTCCAAGGTGAACATTGCTGTAAACAGTAGGTCCACAGACATACATACCGATATACCCCGGGTTCAAAGAAGTGAATAGTTCTTTTTTACCGGTTAGTGAGTTGTGTACTTTAAGTTTTTGTTGTTCGAATAGTTGCATCTTTTTTGGAAAGAATTAGAACGTTGTATCTAGATTAATAAAGTTCAAAAATTCTCTACGTACGGCTTCCTCCTTGAATTTTCCGCCATACTCTGCCGTTACGGTACTACTTTCTATATCTCTGATGCCTCTAGAGTTTACGCAGAGGTGCTTGGCGTCTATTACGCATGCCACATCATCTGTTCCTAAAACGTTTTGTAGCTCCCTTACAATTTGGATATTTAGTCTTTCCTGTACCTGTGGCCTTTTTGCAAAGTAATCTACAATTCGATTCATTTTGGAAAGACCTACAACCGTTCCTTTGGAAATATAGGCAACATGAGCCCTACCGACAATGGGAAGTAGGTGGTGTTCGCAGGTGGAGTAGAGGGTTATGTTTTTTTCTACCAACATCTCCCCATACTTGTACTTATTATCAAATGTAGATGATTTCGGTTTTCTGTCTGGATGTAGTCCACCAAAAATCTCCTTGACGAACATTTTGGCAACGCGGTTTGGGGTTCCTTTTAAACTATCGTCATCTAGGTCTAGTCCTAACGTGAGCATAATTTCCCTAACATTAGCGTTTATTCGCGCTATCTTTTCTTCATCACTTAGAACAAAAGCGTCTTTGCGAAGTGGTGTTTCCTCTGATGAAGAAATATGGTCTTCGCCAATCTGTTCAAAGTGGTCTTCAAATCTACCTTCAGTTTTCATTTAAACAATGCTTTTACGGGGCGCAAAGATATACATAATATAACACTTTATGCAATATAGCACGGTGTGTAGAACATAAATTAGTGTTAAGTATAACAGATCAATAGTTGTAGTTTTCAATAGCAGATTAATGTTTTGTTGTAATTCTTTGACCCATACTACTCCATAAAATTAACCGATATTTTTTATTTAGGAAATAATGCTATCACGATTATAAACGGGATACTATTTAAAACATATGGTTCGTTTTCAATAGTGTTTTCTGTTTATAAAAGTGATGCTATTTAACTTAGCAATTATACCAATACTATGGTGATTGGTATGCAGCACAATTACGCCCATCTGATTAAAAATTTTAGATATATAAGTGCGTTTACGTTGTTGTAGTAATGTGTACGCATCTGATTTAGAAATGTTCTATGTCTTTAAGTAAGAAAGAATTTAAGATATAAGTGGTAACTATTTATCGTTTGCCAAAAATCTTTTTTTTTTCCTGTCCCTACCCCGATTCCTACAAGGGAGTCAGGACCATTTCTGCGTTCTCATCCACTAGGAACCCGGAAAATAGGGAGGAAAAAAGCTGACTTTGATAACGGTGAATGGTTACTATAATTTTTAAAATGAGCCTATCGCAAAGGACTTACGTGAATTGAAATTCAGCTAAGATTGTATTTCAGCGATTAAGTGCGTATAAGTCCGATGTAAAATACTAAAAAGGGATGCTGCCAGTTATCATATGTGTTGTAGTATACTTACGACCCTATTATTTTATGCGAACACTACCTATATTATTTTGCTGTTTGTTCCTATATTTTGGGAAATTACAGGGTCAAAATTCTCCAGATTGTAGAACTGCCGTACCCGTATGTGCGGACCAACCTATTGCAGGTTTGGCCGATGGTGGCGGTGATATAGATGATTTTGACCCTGATTTAATTACCCAAACCGGATGTTTGGAGAAAGGCAGTGTGAGATCTGCTAATATCGAAAATAATACCTCCTGGTACGTGTTTAGGGCAGGAACTACTGGACAGGTTGGTTTTGATATTGAAGCCATGCCTACGAATGGGGGCATGGGTACACCTACCGCAGAATGGGATTTTGCCGTTTATGGCCCTTATAATGAAGTTGATGGTCAAAATTATTGTACGATTATTGGAGATGGTACTTCCGAACCTATTCGTTGTAACTACGAAGTAAATAATACCATTTTTACTGGAATAGGAGTGAATCCGGAAAACGGACAAGAAGGTGCCCCTTTTTTAATAGGGAGTCAGAATACCTACGATGAATGGTTAGAGGTGCAGTCCGGAGAACTTTATTTTATTTTAATTAATAATTTCAATACTAATTTTGATGATGATCCAGAGCCGTTTATACTTTCGTTTACGGGAAGTTCGGTACAAGCCGATCAAAACACTGCGTTGGATTGTACGCTTAGAGATGAATTTTTAGGCTTGGATGTTGTTGCTTGTGAAGGCGACCCTGATATCGTGCTTAGTGCATTGCGTTCTCCGGCAGGTCCAGATATAGGTAATGTCACTTGGTCAGTAGATTATGACGATGATGGCACTATTGACCAGCAATTAGCGTCTGGACCTATGGAAACTGAATTAGTTGTTTCGAGCCCAAATTCTGGCCGTTATTTTGTAGCTATAACCAGAGCATCTAACCCATTAAGCATTGTAGTAGATTTAGGTGGTGTTCTTATTACTTTTTATGGAGATCCAATTTTAGACGGTGTAGAGATTCTGGATACCAATATGTCGATAGACCCTAATCAGAATAACGTAGAATTTATTATGGATGGAGCTAGTTCTTATGAATTTGCCATCAATGGAGGTGAATTTCAAGACAGTCCTATTTTTAGGAATATCCCACCGGGAGAGAATACAGTAATTATCAATAACAAAAATGGATGCGGTATCACCGAACCCATACCTTTTATAGTGTTCGCATACCCAAAATTTTTCACTCCAAATGGTGATGGTATCAATGACGATTGGAATATACAGGGAATAGACGCTACCAGTATATCGAATGTAGTGGTCTTTATTTTTGACCGATATGGTAAACTATTAAAGCAGTTAGGTATAGCCGATACTTGGGACGGCACCTTTAATGGGAGTGAAATGCCATCTACGGACTATTGGTTTAAGTTTGAATATTCCGAAAATGATAATGTAGCTCCTATTGTAGCTAAAATCAGAAGAACGCACTTTACTCTAAAGCGATAATTGGGCATCGGTTTAATAGTTTTAAGCTAAGTTTTCTCGTATTTTTATTCGCTTTTCCCTTTTTCAATGGAGCATCTTCCCCTGTGCTAACAACCTCGCGTATTCTGCCTAAACCAAAAACTTTCCAGTACATTTTTAAACGTAATGGAAATTAATATAACTATTATTGATTTTTGGACCAGAACTTTGTAATACTAAAATGCCTCTTCAGTTTCAATAAGCTTTAGCGCTAGCATCTCAATTTGCCATAGCGACTGCCGTCTCCATTTTAAAAAGACTAAGGTAAACTTCCTAGAAATTTATCGTATAACTCAGCGTTGCGTTCGTGCGTATACGATTTATGGTAGCAGGAGTAATTAATCCTGTATCCAGCAACTGCTGATTTACCTGTTGGTCTATCCTATTAAATGAAAAATCTAATCGGTTACCGCCAAAATTATAGCCTATACCTCCAGAAATGCTGTTTAGGTCACCAATCGTGTCTGTATTTGCATAAGGACTCTCTTCAAAGCGGTAACCTGCTCTGAGGCTTACCTGTGCAATACGGTATTCACCACCCAGCCTAAAGGTAGATACGGCACCCAGTGTATTTGCAATATCATTATTTACAGTTTGAAAATTTGAATCACTTTGTGGGCGTAGCTTCGCATTCGAAAAATCTTGGTAACCATAATCAAAACTCAGGAGTCCGTTTTTTCCAAAGATGATAGCCATGCTACCCGTTAATTTACTAGGGGTTTGAATGGTATAGGTTTCAAAAAGGTTAATAATATTAAAATCTATAAAGTTGATATCCTCATCTGCTAAATTAGAATTGATTCGTTGAGAAAGATCATCGTTTAGTCGGTACCAGGTTGGGGATTGATAACTTCCTCCTAAACGCACAAATTCATTTAACTTAGCGATAGCTCCCATTGTAAATGAAAACCCATTTCCTCGTGTAGTTAATAAGTTGTCGAACGTAGTCCGTTGTATTTCCGAGTCCGCATCATAGCCCGTTTCTGTAAGCTGGTCAACACGCTCGTTAAAAACGCTATGAAAATTTAAGGAAGCACCTAGGTACAGTTTGTCTTTATATTCTGAAGCCATGTTTGCTATAAACTTTGAATTGTAACCGATACTACTCCTTTGAAACTGCTGGTCTACGGACGTGTAGGAGGCATTTCTTACGTATTGGTCTGTTTGTGCGTCATCATCTATAGGGTCTATTACTCCTCCATAGTACCCTAAAAATGCTTGTTGATCGCTAAAGCCTCCGTTAGCCCCTATATCCAAGTATCCATTTTCAATCAGTTCTTCATCTTCTAGTAAAATAGCTCCCAAGGGTGTGCCCTGTGCAAAGTCCAGAAAATACGAATCGACTCCTTGGTTGCTTCTACCGGAAACTAAATAACTATTTTCAAAATTTTGTGCCAAGTCATAATTGAAGGCTAGCGAGAATTTTTTCCAGTCAGAATTTGAGTCCGTGTTGTTGAACACAAAAACACCACCTATTTGATTGATGTTGGTGTCGTTTACATTGCTATTAGTTTGCGTGCCAAAATAGTTGACTTTATTGTTAGTATTAAAGTACGTTCCAGAAAATGTAACCAGCGAATTATTAAATACTGCAGCCCCTGCTGGATTAATGTTCAATCCGGATAGGTCACCTCCTAGGGCTCCAAAAGCACCGCCCATACTTTGAAAACGAGCTGTTCCTTGGATATTTTCGGTACTGTATTTTAGTACGTCATTTATGTTTTGTGCACTCACAAAAGCACATAGGAACACTAAGATGAAAGTTAAATGCCTTTTCATTGCGATATTTTTTTTAAGATTTATGAAATAAAAATTGATTAATTACGTCTTCCCCCACCAGATCGTCCACCTCCAGAAGATTTAGAGCTTCCGCCACCAGAACTTCTCATGCTTCCACTACTACGTGAACTACTTCCCGAACTTCTCATGCTTCCACTACTACGCGAACTACTTCCCGAACTTCTCATGCTGCCGCTACTTCTAGAGCTTCCGCTACGCGAACTTCTCGTGGTTCCACTGCTTCTGGATCTGCTGCTCTTACCGGAGTTATAACTTCTTCCGCTGTTAGAGCCACTTCTCGAATTACGATAGGTAGCTGTTCTAGGCGTTGTTGCCCTTGAAGATGATCCTGATCTATAACTTCCTGATTTTGGTGTTGCACGGTTGTATGCCGAATTACTTCTTGAGGAACTATACGTTCTTGGAGCTGTTCTAGTACTCCTGCTAGTTCTGTAGGCACGATTTTGATTGACGCCTACTGTTCTTCGGTTCGCTAAGGTATTTCTGTATGACCGTGATGAAGCAGTACTCCTGTTGTTTCTTAAAGAAGTTGAGTTGCTTCTAGCCGCTGCAGTTCTATTATTAGTAGAAGAGCGCGCAGCATTGCTTCTAAATCTAGATGATGCCCCTCTCGTGTTTATGTTTGACCTTCCTCTTAAAGAGGTAGCTCTAGCATTATTAGCAACGTTATTTCTGCCGTAAAAACCGCGTCTAGAAGAGTTTACTGCGAACCGGTTATTACGGCCCCATTGGTTAAAACCACCGCCCCAGCCCCATTGGTTAAAGCCACCGCCCCAGCCAAGACCACCGCCCCAGCCGAAGTTGTTGAAACCACGGCCCCAGCCGAAGTTGTTGAAACCACCGCCCCAGCCGAAGTTGTTGAAACCACCGCCCCAGCCGAAGTTGTTGAAACCACCACCCCAGCCGAAGTTGTTGAAACCACCGCCCCAGCCGAAGTTGTTGAAACCACCGCCCCAGCCGAAGTTGTTGAAACCACCGCCCCAACCATTATTGTGAAAATTGATGTTTACGTTGGATGCATTGTCACCCCAACCACCAAAACCTTGGTAGTCGTTAGGATTGGTGTAGTAATCAGTTAATTGCTCTTCGTTTATTTGAGCGTCTACTGGGTTGCTTGCATAGGAATCTACATCAGTAAAGATTTCACCGTCCAAAATTTCGTCATATTGCTCTGCTTTTTGGCCAAAGTAGTCAGAATAGGTATTGGATTCAGGCGCCGTACGATATTGCTGTTGTGGTCGTTGTTCTGGTCTACGTTCCACTGTGCGTGATGTTTCATCTGAATATATACCGTCGTTATTATAGTAAGAAGCATGTTGGAAGGAACCACAAGATGCACCGACTAAGGCAATAATGGAAAGAATTCCAATGTTGCGCAGTTTATTGAGGGGTAGTGAATATATCATCGTTCTAAATATTTTATTGTTGAACATATTAAAAATAACTAGTTTTACCGTATTATTTTGTTAATTAATCACAACTTTTGTGCCAAACTATCTGTAATGAGTAAAAAATTAACCAAGAGAAGCGAGGATTATTCCAAATGGTACAATGAGTTGGTAGTAAAAGCTGATTTAGCTGAGAGCTCCGGAGTACGTGGCTGTATGATTATAAAGCCCTATGGTTTTGCTATATGGGAAAAGATGCAGGCCGAGTTGGATAAAATGTTTAAGGATACGGGGCATGAGAATGCTTATTTTCCATTGTTTATACCTAAATCGTACCTGAGTAAGGAGGCTAGCCATGTAGAAGGCTTTGCAAAAGAATGCGCTGTAGTTACACATTACCGACTTAAAAATGCCGAGGATGGTAGCGGACTTATTGTTGATCCCGATGCTAAGTTGGAGGAGGAACTGATTGTGCGTCCAACATCGGAGACCATTATTTGGGATGCTTATAGGAAGTGGATACAGTCGTATCGCGATTTGCCTTTATTGATTAATCAGTGGGCTAATGTAGTAAGATGGGAAATGCGTACCCGTCTTTTTTTAAGAACGGCCGAGTTCCTGTGGCAAGAAGGCCATACAGCACATGCTACTGAGAAAGAGGCAATCGAAGAAGCTGAACAGATGATGAATGTGTATGCTGATTTTGCTGAGAACCATATGGCTATGCCTGTAGTAAAAGGGTTAAAGACAGAGAGCGAACGTTTTGCTGGTGCTGTGGAAACATATTGTATAGAGGCCTTAATGCAAGATGGAAAAGCGCTACAAGCAGGTACTTCTCACTTTTTAGGTCAAAATTTCGCAAAGGCTTTTGATGTAAAATTTGCAACAAAGGAAGGTGGTAAAGAGTATGTTTGGGCGACCTCTTGGGGGGTTTCCACTAGGCTTATGGGAGCTTTAGTAATGACGCATAGTGATGATAACGGTTTGGTGCTTCCTCCAAAATTGGCGCCAATACAAGTGGTTATAATTCCTATTTACAAAGGTTTGGAGCAGTTAGATGTGATTTCTGAAAGGGTAAAGCCTTTAGTTGAGGAGCTGAAATCCAAAGGAATATCTGTAAAATACGATAATAGGGACACCCATAAACCAGGATTTAAATTTAATGCGTATGAGCTTAAAGGTGTTCCAGTACGATTGGCTATTGGTCAGCGAGATATGGATAACGGAACCTATGAGGTCGCAAGACGGGATACTTTGCAGAAAACAACTGTTCCTATGGATGAGGTTGTAGCTAAGATAGAATTTCTAATGGAAGACATTCAAGAGAAAATTTATCAGAAGGCTTTCGATTATAGAAAAGAACATATCACCTTGGTAGATACTTATACGGAATTCAAGAAAGTCCTTGAAGAGAAAGGGGGGTTTATTTCTGCTCACTGGGATGGGACAACCGAAACAGAGGACAGGATAAAGGAAGAGACCAAAGCCACGATTAGGTGCATACCTATTGATGTGGAAAAGGAAAACGGTGTGTGTATTTTCAGTGGTAAACCTTCGCAAAAAAGGGTGCTATTCGCAAAGGCATATTAAAAGATTAAAAAAATAATATCTTGGGGTTGTGATAGTAAAAAATAATTGTATTTTTGCATCCGCAATTGCGCAAAGATATGGTCCGTTCGTCTAGGGGTTAGGACGCCAGGTTTTCATCCTGGTAACAGGGGTTCGATTCCCCTACGGACTACAAGGTTTAATGAAGGGTTAAAAGTGGATAGTTAAGTATTGTATTCATTTACAACACTTAAATTAAGTTCTTAATTGTTTATTGGTCCGTTCGTCTAGGGGTTAGGACGCCAGGTTTTCATCCTGGTAACAGGGGTTCGATTCCCCTACGGACTACTTAAGGTAATGGATATTAAAATCCATAAAAACATAATTTAGTTAGAAAATGGCAAATCACAAGTCGGCATTAAAGAGAATTAGAAGAAACGAAGCGGTACGTTTACGTAACAGATATCAGCACAAGACCACGCGTAATGCAATTAAAAAATTACGTGATGAGGAAAGCAGAAAAGATGCTGAGGCCCTCTTGCCAAGTGTTATTAGTATGGTAGATCGTTTAGCTAAACGTAACATCATTCATGCCAATAAGGCTGCTAATATTAAAGGCAAGTTAGCAAAACATGTAGCTGCTCTTTAAACAATACTTTTTTACAAACTACAGGAGTCTTCTAATGTAATTAGAAGGCTTTTTTGTTTTCATAAGTGAAGACATAGTACCCAAGCGTAAAAAGCCAATTATAAAATACCTATGCAATACTTCAATCAAAAATAAAAGTAATTTGTGTACGTGCAGCGCATTGTATAGGTCTTCATTTAGCTGACCAGTGCCTAATATAATCGGATAGAACGGATAAAAGCGTTAAAGCCCAATACTTATACATCATAATAATCTTGGGTAATTGGAAAATGCTAAAGGTATATTCCTACACGCCTTTAATATAGGTAGGCAAATATTCCAAGTGCTACTGAGCCTGTAACTTTGGCTAGTAGCTTTGTCTATAAAATGAAATTTGGAAAAAATGGATTAGTTACACAAGCCACACAAAATGGGAAAGTAGGGCGTTTTACATATTTTTTTAGTTTTGGATTGGTCGTGCTTTCCCTTTAGATATAGAAGAAATATAAAAAAAAGACGATGTCATATATGGTATAAATCAGGTGATTGTAATTTTCATAGGTATTCTTGAACACCATTTAGATTTTATCAATATCACTTACCAGTAGTACAAAAATTTCGGTCAAAAGAATGTAAGGAGGTAAAATCGGGAATGCTTTTAGTTTCGAATAGTACCTGTATCTATTGATGGAGAGTACCAATACAATCGCATATACAGGTATAAATGCGTTCTCTTGTAATAATTGTACTAGTTCCTTTCTCATACGTACTAAGATGCGTTTAATATCGAATGCCTTTTGCTAACGGTATCGCACAGCGTGAGAACCTTTGCATTACAGTAATTTATTATTGTATTCGTTTTATCCAAAACTTCTTCTTCTGCTCTTTATAAATCCAATACAGAACAAAATGTACATCAATAGTATGGAGAATCTTAAAACAGTATGGAGTTCATAGTCGTCCCAAATATCTTGTTGTAAAAAACCGATTAAAAAAAGTACTGGAAAAATGGAGTGAAAAAATATAAGACCAATAGAAACCCAACACACAAGATTATACTTCTCCCTGTTCCACTGCCAATTACAACCTTTGTCCACAAGATATAGAATAGATATAACAGCCAATATTAATGAGGCCAAGGAAGTGGCGTAGTACAAACTTACTAGCATTGGATTTTGAAAAAAGCAGGAAAGTAAGTAGCTTCCTAGTACTATAAGGGATAGTCTTTTAATCCATAGTTTAAATTTTTGTTGTGAAATTAATTTCCAATAAACGGTGTAGAAAAAACCATAATAGAAAATATCGTAAATATTATAAATGATATCATTGGCGAACTTTGTGTCTAGAAGGAAGGCAAAGTTTTCTGAGTATTTTATAAGGTGTCCTAATAGTTCATTTAAAAAGGTATACGCAATTATTATAGGAAAATATTTTAGTACCGTGTCAAAATATTTCCTGTATGAAAAAATAGAAATCAGAAGTGTTATAAAATAAACACCGATTATAAAATTAGTTTTTATAAATTCTAGAAGCTCCGACGACATACTTATTAGAATTCTGTTCTAGGTGGTGGGCCTGAGCCGCTACGGTTTAAAATTAGACTTTGACCACTGTATAAGCCTGTATTTGAAAAGAAATTTGCTACTATGCTGGCACGTGCTGTCTGTCCCGTTTTTTGAACGGAGCCCATGCCTTTTTCCAATGAATCATCTTTCCAATCGATAATTAATTTTGCTTTCCCGTTGTCACTAATATAAAATCCATAATTCCCACCATTCTTTTCTAATGTGGGTAAAAGAAAAAGAGAATTTTGTCTGGGATGAACAACTTCTTTCCCATCTTTAAATTTCTTTTCATTGGGGTAATTCGCGAAGTACATACGTAATTTTGTCACCTTTTTCACACCTGCTTTTTTGGCTTCTTGATCTACATACGCGATGTAATCCTTTATCATTTCATAATCAAAATCTACAAAACGAGCTGGTTCAAACTTTTCTTCAGGAACTCGTTGTTCGGTTTCATAGGGCTCAATAAGGTTTATCCTATGTTCTGTGTAGTTGTCGTAAGTACTCTTTGCTTGCTCGAGTGAGATAATATTGGAAGGCGGCAAAACAACTATCGGAGCTGCCGTTTCATTTGTTTTTTCTTTATTTTCAGTATTACAGCTTAAAATACTGAGAAACGTAAAAGTACATAGTACGTAAGCACCCAAATCAGATCGGTTTTTCATTTGTAATGTTTTTTATAAATTGTTATAAAAAAATACGATTAAAGACTAGGGGAAGATTCTTTAATACCTTAAAGGTATTCATTTTGATTGACTATCAGGTTCATGATTCTTTTTTCTATATTTCACAAAAAAAATCCCGATTTAAAATTAAAAATCGGGATTTAAACTTATATAAACCAGTGGGTTACTTGTTCATCGTCATCAAGAACTCTTCGTTATTTTTTGTCTGCTTAAAGCGTTGCTCAATAAATTCCATAGCTTCTACAGGGTTCATATCCGCAAGATATTTTCGCATAATCCACATGCGTTGTAAGGTGCTTTCGTCGAGTAAAATATCATCTCTACGTGTGCTTGAAGAAGTAAGGTCAATCGCTGGGAATATTCTTCTATTTGCAATCTTACGATCTAATTGCAATTCCATATTACCTGTTCCTTTAAATTCTTCAAAGATAACTTCATCCATTTTGGAACCTGTTTCTGTTAAGGCCGTAGCAATTATAGTTAATGAACCACCACCTTCAATATTACGGGCAGCACCAAAGAAACGTTTCGGTTTGTGAAGTGCATTAGCGTCAACACCACCACTTAATACTTTACCAGATGCTGGTTGTACGGTATTATAAGCCCTTGCAAGCCTTGTGATGGAATCCAAAAGTATAACTACATCATGTCCGCATTCTACAAGTCGTTTTGCTTTTTCTAAAACGATATTTGCAACCCTTACATGTTCTGTTGGTTCCTTATCAAAGGTAGAGGCCACAACTTCGCCTCTTACATTGCGTTGCATATCGGTTACTTCCTCCGGTCGTTCATCTATTAAAAGTATAATCTGATACACTTCTGGGTGATTGGCCGCAATACCATTGGCTATATCTTTTAATAACATGGTCTTACCAGACTTGGGTTGGGATACGATCATGCCCCTCTGTCCTTTTCCGATTGGAGAGAACAAATCTATAATACGTGTCGATATCGTACTTTGTCTTTCTGCTAGATTAAATTTTTCTTGCGGAAATAGCGGTGTAAGGTGCTCAAAAGAAACCCTATCTCTTACGATTTGCGGGTCTATACCATTGATTTTGTTTACTTTGATTAAAGGGAAATATTTCTCCCCTTCTTTTGGCGGTCTCACTTGTCCTAAAACCGTATCTCCTGTTTTGAGTCCAAATAAACGAATTTGTGATTGTGATACATAAATATCATCAGGAGAAGATAAATAATTGTAATCAGACGATCTTAGGAAGCCATATCCGTCTTGCATAATATCTAAAACTCCTTCGCTGGCTATAATGCTGTCGAATTCAAATTCCGGCTCCTTATATCTATTTTTTAAATCCTTGTCAAAATTGCTTTTGTCATGGGTGCTTCTAGGATTCGGTTTTTTGTTTTGGTTGTTTTTTTGATTTTTATTATGTGAGTTGTTTTTTTGATTTTCGTTTTTATTCTCCGTTGCAGCGGGTCTAGGCCTAGGTCTAGGCTTTCTAGTTTCCGTAACTTCTTTGGGTGCTGTAACTTCTTCGGGTGCTACATCTTCTTTGCGTGCTTCTTCTTCTTCGGGGTTAGCTATCGCTGCTGGTTCTATTGTTGTTTCTGTTGGCGCTTCAATGGTCGCTTTTTTAGCTTCTCTTGCCCTTGGTCTAGGCTTTGGTTTTGGAGCGTCTCCCGTTTTTTGTGGAATAATTGCCGCAGCGGCCTTAGGATTTGCTGCTTGGAGGTCTAGAATTTGATAGACCAAATCCAATTTCTTTAGTGTCTTGAATTTTGGGACATTAAGTCCTTTAGCTATTTCCTGAAGCTCAGGTAGCTTTTTTGTTTTTAAATCTGAAATCTCAAACATTAAATGTAGAATAAATTATATGTGATTTGTATTGTAAGAAGTGTATTAGCTTTTGGATATGCTTGTGGAAATGATTTTCCTCTGGTAAGTGTTATTAAAGATAACAAAGCAATATTACAAATTATTTTCATTAAATACACCGATATTTTTTAAAAAGACCTGTATTTTTGTAATTCAAAAGGAATAGTTGCAATATGATTCAAAGAATACAGACCCTTTTTTTGGTTTTGGTTGTGCTGGTAGCAGGGATGCTGCCATTCTTTGTTAATTTGTGGTCAGACGCAAAGGGGGTGGATATTTATGCTCAAAATGAAATTATTGTATCTATTGTGTTTTATGTTTCTGGAGCTTTGGCTTTGTGGGCAGTTTTCTTATTCAAAAATAGAAAGAACCAGTTTGTGGTAAACAGACTGAATATGATATTAAATCTTTTTTTACTAGGATTTTTCGTTTACCGATCGCTAAATCTATCCGGAGGGGCCTTGGTCTCTGAGAAGGGTATTGGGATGCTGATTCCTGTATTTTCTATCGTTTTTTTGGTCCTTGCAAACAGGGCTATAAAAAAGGATGAAGATCTTGTAAAATCTGTTGATCGTTTACGTTAAACCTAACATCTTAGTAGTATTAGTGCGTTAAACCCGGGGTAGTTCCCGGGTTTTTTAATGTAGCGCCGTTCTTCTCATCCGCTTAGGACCGTACCATAACCAAAAACCGGTAATGGTAAAAATTAGCAAGGCAATGCTCATTACGGTGGTATAAATTAGTTTTATATACCCGCCAGTATTTAAATAATTGTCTAGAAGGGAAGCATCATGCACATTTTCAATAAAATCTGCATGTCTACGGTCTACATGCAGTAGCGCTCCTGTAGCGCCATCTAGTTGAACACCATAGTAATCATCAAAAATAAATTTTGCGACTCCTTTATCCTGTCGAATATCAATACGGTCTAGGGACATCGTAGATGCAGTAGAAATGGTATTTTTTAAATAGACTTCTGCCTTCGATTGTAGTTCGGGTAGTGGTAGCCACTCTTTTAGTTCGGTAGTTGAGCCTTTGTATGTTTTTGAGCCTAAAAGGTCTCCCGAATTCTTTTTCCAACCAAGTAAGAATCCAGTGCTTGCTATTAAAAAGAAAAAGATAAATAGTGTTGCACCTGTAATGCGATGAACTTTCCTAAAAGTACGAATTGTTTTTGCTTGTTTTTTTTTACTAAGTTTTTTATCCATCAAAAAATATGAAATATTATAAGTTTGGTCCTCTAGCCCATTTTTAGTGAGAAAAGAGCTTTAAAGTCGGAAAAATAAATGAAATGCTAACCCTTTTTAAGCTTGTCTTAACAGATAATTAGGCTTATGGGTTTACCGTTTTCCAAGTTCTATGACTTCTAGGCTCTTTATTTCCGTTCCATCAATTTGAAAACGGAGCATGGTACGTACTTGATGAAAACCATGTTTGCCACAAGCTCCAGGATTCATATGCAGTACACCTAGTTTTTTGTCCATCATCACTTTTAAGATATGGGAATGTCCACAAATAAAAAGCTTAGGCGGTTTATTGTGTATTTCTAGCCTAGTTCTGGAATTGTATTTTGGTGGGTAACCCCCAATATGCGTTATCAATACATCCACACCTTCGCACGTAAACCGATTATTTAATGGGAATTCTGTTTGAATTACGTGGTTGTCAATATTTCCATAAACAGCACGTATTGGTTTTAATTTGGACAATTTGTCGGTGACTGAAATGTCACCAATATCTCCCGCATGCCATATTTCATCTGCTTGAGCGGCATATTTTAAGATTACATCATCTAGATGGGAATGTGTATCTGAAAGGAGTAGAATCTTGGTCATTTTAATTTAATGCTAAATTCATCTTAGGGTACTAAT
>JBLIEO010000005.1:0-57300 GCA_047633095.1 Maribacter sp. | reverse complement strand
ATACACCTGGTCACGAAGCGTTTACCGCTATGCGTGCAAGGGGTGCACAAGTGACTGATATAGCTATAATCGTTATTGCCGCCGATGATGACATTATGCCACAGACTAAGGAGGCTATTAGTCATGCTCAGGCTGCGGGTGTGCCAATTGTATTCGCTATAAATAAGATTGATAAACCTACAGCAAATGCAGAAAAGGTTAAAGATGGATTAGCGCAGATGAACTTGCTGGTAGAAGATTGGGGGGGCAAAATACAGTCTCATGATATTTCTGCTAAAACGGGTTTAGGTGTAAAAGAACTTTTAGAAAAAGTACTACTAGAGGCTGAACTTTTAGAGTTGAAAGCAAATCCAGACAAGAAGGCCACAGGAACCGTTGTTGAAGCGTTTTTGGATAAAGGTAAGGGTTATGTTTCTACAGTCCTTGTTCAGGCAGGAACATTAAAAATAGGGGATTATGTGCTAGCAGGTACTACCAGTGGTAAGATAAAAGCCATGCAGGATGAACGGGGTCAAACCGTTTCTGAAGTAGGACCATCCAAACCAATTTCTATTCTAGGATTGGATAGTGCGCCTCAAGCTGGGGATAAGTTCTATGTTTTGGAGGATGAGCGTGAAGCAAAACAAATAGCAGCAAGAAGGTCTCAATTGCAACGTGAGCAATCGGTAAGAACACAGCGTCATATTACCTTGGATGAAATCGGAAGACGAATTGCCTTAGGGGAGTTCAAGGAGTTGAATATTATTCTTAAAGGTGATGTAGATGGTTCCGTGGAAGCATTAACCGACTCTTTCCAAAAATTGTCTACAGATGAGATTCAGGTAAATATTATTTATAAAGCGGTTGGACCTATTACAGAGTCTGATGTCTTACTGGCCTCCGCTTCGGACGCTGTAATAATCGGATTTAATGTGAGGCCAATGGGTAACGCCAAATCCATTGCTGAGAAGGAAGAAATCGATATTCGTATGTATTCTATTATTTACGATGCGATAAACGACCTTAAAGACGCGATGGAAGGTATGCTTTCTCCTGAAATGAAAGAGGAAATAACGGGAACCGCGGAAATAAGAGAGACATTCAAGATTTCCAAAATAGGTACCATTGCAGGTTGTATGGTGACTACAGGGAAGTTGTTTAGAAACTCGAATATTCGTTTAATTAGGGATGCTGTCGTGATCTATACGGGCGAATTTACTTCCTTAAAGCGATTCAAGGACGATGTTAAGGAGGTTGCTAAAGGATATGATTGTGGACTTCAGGTTAAGAATTACAATGACATACAAATTGGAGACGTTATTGAAGGTTTCCAAGAAGTAGCTGTCAAAAAGAAGCTCAAATCAAAATAACATTAAGATTTGAATAAAAAAAATCGGCCTACTTGGCCGATTTTTCTGGTTTAAGTAACATGGCATTTGGATATTTTACCCGCACCTCGTTGAATTTACGTTCGGCTTCTATCTTCGTTTTAAAGCTACCAACTCTAACGCGATAGGTAGGCGAGTCAAAATCAATTTTAGAAACTAGATTTGGGAAATCTTCTTCTACATTTGCCTTAATAAGTTCGGCTTGTGCATGGGATCCAAATCCAACTTGAATCCTGTAATAATCTGTTGTTTTTAATGCAGATTTGTACAAATCCAATAAAGCTTCAATTTTTTCGTCTTGCTCTATCGTTATTTGTGCTTCTTGTGCGGAAGCGAAATAATTGACTGCAAAGCAAAAAGAGATGTAAATTATTTTTTTCATAAGGGTAATAATATGGTTATCTGCATGTTGCAAATGTAATTTTTTTGAGCAGCAAATCCAGTGCGCACACTTCTATTTAGAATAATTATAAATTATAAATTATAAGTAGATTTAGGTTTTTACAAATAAAGTCTATGTCGTATTTTTGCATTCGATTTAGGTGCCATGGCATTCGTTCAATACAGGGAATGACTAATACCGTGCCGAGATTCTGATTGAAATATTTTATATATGAAAAAGGTTACTTACCGAAATCAACTCTCTAAGGCTTTAGGATTCACTATTGTTCTTTTCCTATTTTTTTCAGTTACTTTGAACGCTCAGGAAGAAGTTGCTGAGGGTGCTGGCGATGCTGTTGCTGGAAAAGCCTTGTTTAATCAAAATTGTGCCGCTTGCCATGCTTTAAATCGCAAAATGACGGGTCCAGCCTTAGCAAATGTGGAGGCGCGTTTAGCCGAAGAGGAAGGACTGGAAAAGGAATGGTTGTATGCCTGGATTAAGAATCCTGCAGGTATGATTAAATCTGGTGATGCGTATGCAGTTAAGATTTATGAGGAGTACAACCAAGCTGCAATGACGGCGTTTCCTACCTTTTCAAATGCAGATATTGATAATATATTAGCCTATACTGCCGCTCCGCCGCCGGTGCGCGTTGCTGCCGCTGGTACCGCTGTCGTTGCTTCTGTTGGCACTGCTTCTGGGGGTATTTCTAATGAAGTTATTCTAGGGGCCTTAGTTCTTGTCTTCGGTTTGTTGGTGTTCATGTTGGTTTTAGTAAATATGACTTTGCGTCGTATTGCTGAGGCAAATGGCATAGTTGTGGAGAAGGAAAAAATTGAAAAAAGAACTCCTATTTGGAAAGCCTTTGCTCAAAATCAATTCTTGGTTTTAGTGACTTCTATAATCTTATTATTGGGTAGTGCTTATTTCGCTTATGGATGGATGATGCAGGTTGGAATAGATCAAGGATATGCTCCAATTCAACCTATACACTACTCACACAAGATACATGCGGGTACGAATAAGATAGAATGTCAATATTGTCACTCTTCTGCTAGGGTTTCAAAACATTCAGGAATTCCTTCATTAAATGTATGTATGAATTGTCATAAATCCATATATGAGTATAGCGGCACCGCAGAGGGTCCTACGGCAGATGATTTAGCAAATGGCTACACTAATGAGTTTTATACCAAAGAGATAAAGAAGTTATATAAAGCGGTTGGATGGGACGAGGAGAATCAGAAGTATACAGGGGAAAGTCAGCCAGTTGAATGGGTGCGTATACATAATCTTCCCGATTTTGCTTATTTCAATCATTCCCAACATGTTTCTGTTGGTGGTGTAGATTGTACAACATGCCATGGTCCTGTTGATGAGATGGAAATCATGTACCAGTACTCTCCATTAACTATGGGCTGGTGTATTGATTGTCACCGGGAAACTAATGTGAAGGTTGAAGGGAATGAGTATTACGAAAAAATTCATACTGAGCTTTCCAAGAAGTATGGTGTAGATAATTTAACGGTTGCTCAATTGGGTGGTCTGGAATGTGGAAAGTGTCACTATTAATAATTTAAGAAGTTAATTACAGATATACGTATGTCATCAAACAAAAAGTATTGGAAAAGCGAGGCGGAGTTAGATCCTAACGATTCCATTGTTGAGGCGCTAAGACAGAACGAGTTTGTAGAGGAGATTCCTGTTGGTGAGTTTTTAGGGGATAAGGAAACCTTATCTATAACAAACACAAACCGAAGAGATTTTCTAAAATACGTCGGTTTTAGTACAGCTGCTGCCTCTTTGGCTGCGTGCGAAGGCCCGGTCATAAAGTCGATTCCTTATGTAGTGCAGCCAGAGAATATTGTTCCTGGTGTTTCTAATTACTATGCAACTACCATTGCAAATGGGTTTGATTTTGCGAGTATTTTAATAAAAACAAGGGAAGGCCGCCCAATTAAGATAGAGAATAACACCTTAGCAAAGGTCAATGGTGGTGCTAATGCTAGAATACAGGCATCTGTACTTTCCTTATATGACAGTACCAGGTTGCAAGGGCCAATGGCTAATGGTGAGCCTGTTGAATGGGATGTTTTGGATGCTGCAGTGAAAGGTAAAATGAGTAGCCTAGGCAATGGTAAAAAGCTAGTCTTTTTAACTCAAACCTATGCTAGTCCTTCTACCAATAGATTGATGTCTGATTTAAAGTCTAGTAATGAAAATATAAGTCACGTAACCTACGATGCTATTTCGGAAGATGCGGCGCTAACTGCATTTGAAAATGCATATGGGGAGAGAGCTTTGGCTGATTATGATTTTGAAAAAGCACATCTCATAGTTTCCTTCGGTGCCGACTTCCTTTCTGATTGGCAGGGTGGTGGATTTGATGGTGGCTATTCAAGAGGTAGGGTTCCAAAGAAAGGAAAGATGTCCCGTCATGTTCAGTTAGAAGCTAATATGAGCTTGACTGGTGCGAATGCAGATAAGAGAATACCATTAACACCTACGGCTCAAAAAGTAATATTGGCCAAGTTGTACGGGAAACTTAATGGCGTATCAGTAGGTGGTAATACTTCTGAATATGAAGTGATAGTTGATCAGTTGGTAATGGAGGTGAAGAAAGCAGGTGCAAATGCTACAGTAGTAACTGGACTTGATGATGTAAATGCACAGATGGTTGTTCTGGCGATAAATAAAATGTTAGGAAGTACTGCATTCGATGCTGCTGCTCCTAAATATATCAGGCAGGGTAATGTAAAAGCGGTAAGTGCTTTGATTGCGGATATGAAGGCTGGCAAGGTTAGTGCTTTGATAATGGATGGAGTTAATCCTATGTATTCTTTGCCAAATGCTATTGATTTTAAGGAAGGTCTTGATAAGGTAGATTTAACGGTTTCTTTTTCAACGAACTGGAACGAAACTTCAGAGAATGTCGATTATGTTGCGGCTTCTAATCACTATTTAGAATCCTGGGGAGACGTTGAGATAAAGAAAGGCCATTATACGTTAATGCAGCCTACGATTCAAGAACTCTTCGATACAAAACAATTGCAAACCGCTGTTTTGAGTTGGACTGGAAGTGATAAAACATATTACGATTATATTAAGGAGACATGGACGAGTACTGTTTTAAACGGTGCCGACTGGGGTCAGGCATTACAGGATGGTGTATTCAGTGCGTCAACCTTAGCTGTTGGTGAGGATACTGTTATAATGGCTTCTGTTGAAGAAGAGGATGGGGAAGTTGAAACCTTGCCTATGACTGCTGCATTGCGCAGTTTGGCAAACGCTACCAGTGATGGTGTGGAGCTTACGTTGTATTCTAAAGTAGGTATGGGTGATGGTCAGCAAGCGAATAATCCTTGGTTGCAAGAGTTTCCAGATCCTATTACAAGGGTTGCATGGGATAATTATGTAACTGTTTCTAAGACTGACGCGCAGGCGCTTGGTGTAGCGAACGTGAATGTTGCGGATGGTGGAATGGATGGGAATTATGTGAACCTTACGGTAAACGGTGTTACCTTAGAGAGCGTTCCTATAATTGTTCAGCCAGGCCAGGCCAACGGTTCTGTAGGTTTGTCTTTTGGGTATGGTAAGAAGGTTGGAATGAAGGAGGATATGCAAACAGGTGTAAATGCCTTTTTGTTGTACGATGGAATGAGTGCCAATCAAACAGTTAAGATTGAGAAAGCATCCGGAAATCATGAGTTTGCATGCGTTCAGCTGCATAAGACTCTTATGGGGCGTAACGATATTATTAAAGAAACTACACTTGAAATATTCAATACAAAGGACCATTCGGAGTGGAACGAGGTTCCTCAGGTATCCTTGGATCACCAAGAGGTTCCTGCTTCTTCTGTAGATCTTTGGGATAGTTTTGATAGATCTATAGGGCATCATTTTAATATGTCCATCGATTTAAATTCTTGTACCGGATGTGGTGCCTGTGTTATCGCTTGTCATGCAGAAAACAATGTTCCTGTAGTAGGGAAGGCAGAGGTGCGGAAGTCTAGAGATATGCATTGGTTGCGTATCGATAGGTATTACTCTTCTGAGGATACATTTGAAGAAGATGTAAACAAAAAAGAAGGTTTTGACGGTCTTTTAGGAGATAACGGTTCTCTTGGTGGATTTGGTGAGTTGGAAGACCCTGCGAATAATCCGCAAGTAGTTTTTCAGCCTGTAATGTGTCAGCATTGTAATCACGCTCCCTGTGAAACGGTTTGTCCTGTTGCGGCAACATCGCATGGTAAACAAGGGCAGAATCAAATGGCGTATAATAGATGTGTAGGTACACGATATTGTGCCAACAACTGTCCGTATAAAGTGAGAAGGTTCAATTGGTTCTTGTACAATAATAATGACGAGTTTGATTTCCATATGAACAATGATCTTGGGAAAATGGTATTGAATCCGGATGTAAATGTTCGTTCCAGAGGTGTTATAGAAAAATGTTCTATGTGTATTCAAAAAACGCAAAAAACTATTTTGGATGCCAAACGTGATGGTCGTGTTATAGAAGACGGTGAGTTTCAAACCGCTTGTTCTATGGCGTGCAGTAATGGTGCCATTGTTTTTGGAGATATCAATGACAAAGAAAGTGAAGTTGCGGAGCTTAAGGAAAGTGATAGGATGTATCATCTTTTGGAGTATGTAGGTACAAAACCTAATGTATTCTATCACGTAAAAGTTAGAAATACCAACGAAGCATAATAATACTAGAAAGTAATTATAACAAAAGTCTATGGCGTCGCATTACGAAGCTCCTATACGAAAACCACTAGTACTCGGTAACAAAGGCTACCACGATGTAACTGTGGATATTGCTGCTCCTGTCGAGGGAAGAGCCAACAAGCATTGGTGGATAGTTTTTTCCATTGCATTGGTTGCATTTTTATGGGGAGTAGGATGTATTATTTACACGATTTCCACAGGTATAGGTACTTGGGGCTTGAACAAAACAGTAAACTGGGCTTGGGATATTACCAACTTTGTATGGTGGGTAGGTATTGGCCATGCTGGTACGTTGATTTCTGCGGTTCTGTTATTGTTCCGTCAGAAATGGAGAATGGCCATTAACCGTTCGGCAGAAGCAATGACCATATTCTCCGTTATCCAAGCGGGCTTATTTCCAATTATCCACATGGGTAGACCATGGTTAGCGTATTGGGTATTACCTATTCCTAACCAATTTGGTTCGTTGTGGGTGAATTTCAATTCACCGCTGCTTTGGGATGTATTCGCTATATCAACATACCTATCTGTTTCATTGGTGTTTTGGTGGACAGGGTTGTTACCTGATTTTGCAATGATTCGCGATAGGGCAGTATTACCTTTCCAAAAGAAAATATACGGATTATTGAGTTTTGGTTGGAGTGGAAGGGCTAAGGATTGGCAACGTTTTGAAGAGGTTTCTTTAGTTTTAGCAGGTTTAGCAACACCATTAGTGCTTTCTGTGCATACCATTGTTTCTTTTGATTTTGCTACTTCGGTAATCCCGGGATGGCACACCACCATTTTTCCTCCTTATTTTGTAGCAGGAGCTATCTTCTCTGGTTTTGCTATGGTGAACACTTTGCTGATTATTATGAGAAAGGTGTGTCATTTGGAAGCATACATAACCGTGCAGCATATAGAATTGATGAATATCGTAATCATGCTTACTGGTTCTATAGTAGGGTGTGCTTACATTACGGAATTGTTTATGGCGTGGTACTCAGGAGTAGAATACGAACAGTATGCATTCTTGAACAGAGCCACAGGGCCATACTGGTGGGCCTATTGGTCCATGATGACTTGTAATGTGTTTTCCCCACAGTTTATGTGGTTCAAGAAATTACGGACTAGTATTATGTTTTCCTTCTTTATCTCTATTGTGGTAAATATAGGAATGTGGTTTGAGCGTTTTGTAATCATTGTAACTTCATTGCATAGGGATTATTTGCCATCCTCTTGGACAATGTTTTCACCAACGTTTGTAGAAATTGGTATTTTCATAGGAACAATTGGTTTTTTCTTTGTGTTATTTTTGTTGTATGCTAGAACTTTTCCTGTAATTGCGCAGGCAGAGGTGAAGTCTATATTGAAGGCTTCTGGAAGCAAATACAAAGCATTAAGGGATTCAGGACAGCCGTTATATCAAATAGCATCTGATAAGGTAATAGTCAACAAGCTTGTAAGTAAAGATGTAATAATGAAAGAGGTTCCTCTGGAAAAGGAAAATAGTTTGGTTGTTTCTGAATTGCTGGGTAGTATTGGAACATTCGATGCTGCAAGGGACACTGCCGATGATCTCAAAAAAGTTAAGGGAATAGGGCCGCAGATGGAAGAGACATTAAATCAAATAGGGATTTACACGTTTGCCCAAGTAGCTAAGATGGCAGAGAAAGAATACAGGTTATTGGATTCTATTACTGGTTCCTTCCCAGGTAGGGCACAACGCGATGATTGGGCATATCAGGCAACACTATTATTAAAAAATAAGAAATAATTATGGCATCTAAAGTTATACATGCGTTTTACGATGATGATGATGTATTGATGCTCGCCGTTAAAAAGGTGAAGGCAGCTAAATTTCATATAGATGAGGTCTATTGTCCTTTTCCAGTTCATGGCTTGGACAAAGCAATGGGATTAGCACCAACACGGCTAGCGGTAACTTCCTTCCTTTATGGATGTGTGGGTCTTGCGGTTGCTACCGTGATGATGAATTATATCATGATAGAGGATTGGCCACAGGACATTGGAGGTAAGCCTAGTTTTAGTTATATAGAAAATATGCCAGCTTTCGTTCCAATTATGTTTGAGCTTACTATATTCTTTGCAGCGCATTTAATGGTGATTACTTTTTATCTAAGAAGTAGGTTGTGGCCATTTAAAAAAGCAGAGAATCCAGATGTGAGAACGACAGATGATCATTTTTTAATGGAGATAGAAATCCATAATAATGAGCAGGATCTTAAGGATTTATTAGCCAATACTGGAGCTGTAGAAATAAATATATTAGAAAAAAACAGTCATTAAATATGAACAGTTTTAAGAAAATAGGGATTTCGATATTTTTGATGGTAGCTGTTGTGGCGTGTAAAAACAATACGCAGCGTAATTATCAATACATGCCTAATATGTACGAGCCAGTAGGGTATGAAACGTACCAAGAGGTAGATTTTTTACCTAAAGGTTCACAGGCTATGTTGCCGCCGGCCAATACAATAAACAGGGGTTGGTTGCCATACGGCATTGAAAATACCATGGAAGGCAAGGAGCTGTCTAGATTAAATCTAAGTCCACTTGATTCTATCATCGTAGTGGATAATTTAGAAATAGGTAAAGAATTATATAATGTGTATTGTGCAATTTGTCACGGATCTAAAGGTAAAGGGCAGGGTACATTGGTAAAAATGGAAAAAATATTAGGTGTTCCAAGCTATGCGGATGCAGCTCGTAACATTAATGTGGGATCAACATATCATACCCTTCAGTATGGTTTAAATTCTATGGGTTCTTATGCATCGCAGATGAATACAACAGAGATGTGGCAGGTTTCTGAATACGTGATGAAGCTAAAACAAGATTTAACCAAATAATAGCTAAGAAATACTATGTACACGTTTTCAAACAGACTAAAAATTGGTTCCATAATTCTGATGGCCGTAGGCCTTTTAGGAATTGTTGGTGGATTTGTAATGGCTCCTTCTACCGTAGAAGAGGCGAAAGCAATGGTTGCTGCGAGTGATGACGAGGGTTATGCTGAGGATATAGCTCACGTTGCTGGAACGCATGATGAGGCTCATGATACATCGCACGATGAACACTTGCTTCATCAGCTTCAAAACAAACCTTGGGCAGCATTATATGTGGCTGCATTCTTTTTTATGATGATTTCACTAGGGGTATTGGCTTTTTATGCCATTCAGCGTGCCGCTCAAGCAGGTTGGTCACCACTACTGTTTAGGGTAATGGAGGGCATTACCGCATATTTGGTTCCAGGAGGAATTGTGGTATTTGTTATCTTGTTGCTTTCTTCGTTGCACATGAATCATTTATTTATTTGGATGGATGCCGATGTGGTTGCACATGATGAAATTATTCAAGCTAAATCCGGCTATCTAAACCCAACGTTCTTTTTAATTAGGGCTGCTTTTTTCTTAACAGGTTGGATCGCATACCGAGAGTATTCTAGAAAGTTGTCTCTAAAGCAAGATGAATCTAACGATGATTCTAATTTTAAGATGAACTTTAGAATTTCAGCAGGTTTCTTGGTGTTCTATTTGATAACAGAATCTATTATGTCGTGGGATTGGATTATGAGCGTTGATCCGCATTGGTTCAGCACGCTATTTGGTTGGTATATTTTTGCCAGTATGTTCGTTTCTGGTATTACTGTAATTGCAATGGTTACGATATACCTGAAATCCAAAGGATATCTTAACGATGTAAATGATAGTCATATCCATGATTTAGCAAAATTTATGTTCGGTATTAGCATCTTTTGGACTTATTTATGGTTCTCTCAGTTTATGCTTATTTGGTACTCTAATATACCAGAAGAAGTAACATATTATGTGACAAGAATAGCGGATTATAAATTACCCTTTTTTGGAATGGTTGCTATGAACTTTTTGTTTCCATTGCTACTGCTGATGAATAGTGATTTTAAACGTGTAAATTGGTTTGTAGTAATGGCAGGTGTTGTAATACTTGCAGGGCATTATTTGGATATATTTGTAGCAATCATGCCTGCAACAGTAGGTGATCAGTGGTATATCGGCATTTCCGAAATTAGTTCGGTATTGTTTTTTGCAGGATTTTTTATCTTTTGGGTCTTTAGAGCGCTTACTAAGGCACCATTGCAACCAAAAAGAAATCCGTTTATAGAAGAAAGTAAGCACTTTCATTATTAGTAAGTTTAAAGTAAAATATTAAATCATACAATGTCTACATTATTAATTTTAGTTGTTTTAGTACTCGTGGCAATTGCTGTTTGGCAACTGACCAAAATCTTTGAGCTATCTCAGCTTAAAAGGGTTAATAACCAAATTGCCACAGATAAGGACAATAAGTATAACGGCTATATGCTCTTTGCTTTTCTTGTTTTTATTTATGGCATTACAATTTTTAGTTTCGCTAAGTACGCAAAGTTTTTGTTACCGACAGCCGGTTCTGAACATGGTGCTGAAGTGGATAACCTGATGTTGATATCCATGATCATCATCTTTATTGTTCAAACGATTACACAAGCCTTGTTATATTATTTTGGCTATAAGTATAAAGGCGAGAAAGGTAAAAAGGCTTTGTTTTATGCAGATAACGATAGGTTGGAATTTATTTGGACCATTATTCCTGTAATTGTGCTGGCAGGGTTAATTCTTTGGGGTTTGTACGCATGGACAAACATTATGGATATTAATGATGATGACGACCCTTTGATTGTAGAGCTATATGCACAACAATTTAATTGGACGGCGAGATATTCAGGTGACGATAATGTATTGGGTGGGGCTAACGTAAGATTGATTGATATTGATCGGGCCAATGTTATGGGTCTGGATGAAGCAGATTCCTATGCTTTCGATGATGTTATCGTAAAGGAGTTACATTTGCCTGTCGGTAGAAAGGTGAACTTTAAGATGCGATCTCAAGATGTCCTACATTCTGCTTACATGCCACACTTTAGGGCGCAGATGAATTGTGTTCCAGGGATGACTACGGAGTTTTCTTTTACACCTATTTACACCACAGAGGAGATGCGGCAAGATTCTGACGTTGTGGATAAGGTGAAGAGGACAAATATTATACGGGCTGAAAAATCGTTAAGGACAGGCGAGGTACTTGACCCATGGGAATTTGATTATATATTGCTATGTAATAAAATCTGCGGAAGATCCCATTATAATATGCAGATGAAAATAATAGTAGAAACTGAGGAGGAATACAACAAATGGATTTCAGAGCAGTCTACTTTTGCTGAAACGGTTTTTAAGGACGATACGCAACCAACACTCACTGCAGTTGATGATCTTTCTATGACTGAATAAGCAAGAATATGAAAAAGAGAGGCTAAAAAAAAAGAATTAAAAAGAAAAAGATTATGTCATCATTAACAGCACATGTAGATAATCCTGCCCACGATGAGCAGGAGCATCAACATCACAAAGAAACCTTTGTAACAAAGTATATATTTAGTCAAGACCATAAAATGATTGCCAAACAATACCTAATTTTAGGTGTTTTGGTTATGGGTTTTATAGGCATAGCAATGTCCTTGTTGATGAGGATGCAGTTAGCATGGCCTGGAGAGTCATTTTTAGTTTTTGATACCTTTTTAGGTAAATGGGCTCCTGACGGAATAATGGATGCCGATGTGTATTTGGCTTTGGTTACAATGCACGGAACTATTATGGTGTTCTTTGTTTTAACAGCAGGGCTGAGCGGTACGTTTAGTAACTTACTAATTCCACTTCAGATAGGTGCCCGCGATATGGCGTCTGGTTTTCTTAATATGGTTTCCTTTTGGCTGTTTTTTGTCGCTAGTGTCATCATGATAATTTCTCTTTTTGTAGAAGCAGGACCTGCTGCTGCTGGATGGACAATATATCCACCTTTGAGTGCATTGCCTATGGCTCAATCAGGGTCTGGTTTGGGAATGACCTTATGGTTGTCCTCTATGGCAATATTTATAGCATCTTCCTTGTTGGGTTCATTGAACTATATAGTAACGGTAATCAATCTCAGGACTAAAGGTATGTCCATGACGCGATTGCCTTTGACCATTTGGGCATTCTTTGTGACAGCTATAATTGGGGTTATTTCTTTTCCTGTTTTACTTTCAGCGGCGTTGATGTTGATTATGGATAGAAGTTTTGGCACTTCGTTCTTCCTTTCGGATATATTTATTCAGGGAGAAGTGTTGCATTACCAAGGAGGTTCTCCTGTTCTATATGAACACTTGTTCTGGTTCTTGGGACACCCAGAAGTTTATATCGTACTATTACCAGCTTTAGGTATAACATCGGAAGTGATGTCTACAAACGCTAGGAAACCAATATTTGGTTATCGCGCTATGGTAGCATCTATTTTGGCCATAGCCTTCTTATCTACAATTGTTTGGGGTCACCATATGTTTATTTCAGGTATGAATCCTTTCTTGGGTTCGGTATTTACCTTTACGACATTGTTGATTGCCATTCCATCAGCGGTAAAAGCATTTAATTATATTACAACACTTTGGAAGGGTAATCTCCAGCTTAATCCCGCGATGTTGTTCTCAATAGGATTGGTTTCCACTTTTATTACGGGGGGTCTTACAGGTATAATTCTGGGGGACAGTACCTTGGATATTAACGTACATGATACGTATTTTGTTGTAGCACACTTTCATTTAGTAATGGGTATATCTGCGCTTTATGGCCTGTTTGCCGGTGTGTACCACTGGTTCCCTATAATGTTTGAAGGCAAGATGTTAAATAAGAACATGGGTTATATCCATTTTTGGGTAACTGCGATTTGTGCTTATGGTGTATTTTTTCCAATGCATTTTGTAGGTATGGCCGGGCTTCCAAGGAGGTATTATGAGAATACTGCCTTTCCAATGTTTGATGAGTTAGCCGATGTACAGGTACTGATGAGCGTTTTCGCGCTGATTGCTGGTGCCGCACAATTGGTTTTTGTTGCAAATTTCATTTACAGTGTTTTTTACGGAAAGAAAGGACCTCAAAATCCATGGAGTTCAAATACATTGGAGTGGACTACGCCGCAGAAGCATATTCATGGAAATTGGCCAGGTGCTATTCCAGAAGTGCACCGTTGGGCATATGACTACAGCAAGGTAGATGCTGATGGCGAATACATTATACAAGGACAAGATTTTGTGCCGCAACACATTCCATTGCAACAGGACGAAGAGGAATTAAACCATTAAAATTCTGGTAAAAAGTATTTGGAATGCCCAACCGTAACGTTGGGCATTTTTTTTGCACGTACCTTAATAGAATGCAGATTGCATTTTTTACAATACCTTTAGGTTGTTATTTTTTAAATAGGATAATAGTTTTGATATGAAAAGAATTCTGGTTGTAGTTTTTGTGTTTTGTCTTTGTCTTCAAACTTTTGCTCAAAGAAAGCCTAAAATTAGGGGCAATAGGAATGTAATTGTGTCTACCGAAAATCTAGCTCGTTTTACAGAAATACAGCTAGACGATGATATAGATATCTTGATTCAGAAAGGTCCTGTGGAGAGTGTTACCGTGGAAGCTGATAATAACTTGATTGACGTTTTAAAGTTTAACGTGTCTGATGGCATCTTGTATATTTCTTCGTTTTATAATATTACTTCTAAAAAGAAATTAAACATTACCGTGTGCTACACAGAATTAGACGGGTTGACATTAAGTAACGGCCTCATAACTATGAAGGATGTAATCACCTCTGATGTTATAAATGTTAAGGCTTCAGGTGCTGCAAGGCTTATATTAAATGCATCAGCCGATGTAATTAATATAGAAATGAAGGAAAATAGCTCAGGAGATTTTAATGTTGCCAGTGATTCTCTAAATCTTACTTTCAAAGATAGGATACATGCAAAGGTTTATGCCACAGGGCAAAATAATACCCTGTTCATGTATGAAAATGCTTCGGTAAATATAGAGGGTAATACAGCATCGTTTACAGCAAAATTATACGGTAATACTACACTTAAAGCAGAGGAATTTAAGGCCAAAACTATGCTGCTAGAATCTGAGGATTCCCCAGATGCTAAGGTTTACGTTCTAGATAAGTTTGAATTATCGTCCAAGGGCACATCCAAGACCAGTCTGTATGGTAATCCAAAGATTGCGATTCTGGAGTTTCTGGATACTTCGCAGCTACATAAAGAAAACTACTAATAAGCAAAGTGAGATACGCTCTTAGACTCTAAATATCCTTCGCAATATACCATTTATTGAGCTATAGGGGCCGACATGCAGTGTGTCGGAATGCCAAACCCATCTACCAAACTGTTTAAATGAGGTCTTAGTTCCGTACAGAGTCGTTCAGTACGGCGTCGTATTGCTTTTGATTTTGTGCTTCCAATATACCCTTGTTCCAAATACCAAGAGGCATCCTTCGTAATCTCGAAAAGGGCATACAAACTTCCAAGTTTTTGGAACAATTCCCGATTCTTTTCGTCCGCTATACTATCGGTAAAGGTACTATAGGTTTCATAGGCCAATTCCGTACTGTACGCTTTTCCTAATGTGAGTAAATGGGTTTGAACTTTTAAGAACGCCTGGTAAGATGGCACCCCTTTTTTTATATATCCTCTTATCCGCATAGCCAAGGTATACGTAAGCCTTCTAGTCCTGTGGTTAAAGGCGTGTTTATGGAATTTTGGATTGTATAGGTGTTCCTTATCGGTCTTATTGGAGTATAGCGGGTTTACTGTAGCTAATTTATCACTTAGCTGTTGGCTTAATAGTTTTAATACCGTGGTAAAGCCTGCACTATTAAACTCTGCCTTAAAATCTGATAATACGCCCTTGGCGGCCAATTGCAACAACACATTATTATCTCCCTCGAATGTGGTAAAAATATCTACGTCGCCTTTTAGGTCGGCAATTCTGTTTTCTAATAAATATCCTTTGCCGCCACAAGCTTCTCTACACTCCTGTATGGTGCTGTTTGCATACCAGGTAATCATTGATTTTAATGCGGCTACTTGGGTTTCTGCCTTGCGCTTGTCAGGTTGGGTGTCATCGGAGTATATTTCCATCATTTTATCTAATGTAACGTGGTACACATAGGCACTTGCTACCAAGGGCGTAAGCCTTAATTGATGTGTTGGGTAATCCATCAACAAATCCTCTTGCACCTTTATGCTATCATTGAACTGTCTTCTTTTTAATGCATGTTTTATAGCTACTGCCAGCGCCATTTTGGCTCCGCCAAGACCCGCTCTAGCGACGCAAATGCGACCACCAACAAGCGTTCCCAACATCGTAAAAAATCGTTTATTTGGGTTTTTAATATCAGATGCGTATGTGCCTTCAGGTGTGATATCACCGTATTTATTCAGGAGGTTTTCCCTAGGGACCTGTACTTGATGAAACCAAATTTTTCCGTTATCAACTCCGTTTAATCCCAATTTATATCCATTATCTTCTATAGTAATACCAGGTAAGGTATTGTGACTGGTATCCCTCAAAGGAACTAGTATGGCATGTACTCCTTCATTTTTTCCATTTACGATTAATTGAGCGAAAACCGATGCCATTGTAGCATGCAGGGCGTTCCCTATGTACTCTTTATTGTCATTTTTCCCGGGCGTGTGTATAATTAGGCTATCCGTACCTTGGTCATAAGTAGCGGTAGTCTTAATGCCTCTAACATTGGAACCATGGCCTGTTTCTGTCATTGCAAAACAGCCTAGTAATTTCCCTTTTCCAGTTTGGGATAAATAGTCATCGTGGTGCTGTTTTGTGCCTAGTTTTTGAATACTGCCGCCAAAGAGTCCGAATTGCACTCCGAACTTAATGGTAAGACTTCCATCAACATACATCATATTCTCAAAAATGGCGGCATAACCCTCCATATCGCCCGTTCCTCCATAAGCTTCTGGATAGGCTAGAGCTCCATACCCTTTTTCAGCCAAGTGGATTACCTGTTCTAAAACCTTAGTCCTGAACTCCTCCTTATTTCTTTGAACTTCCCATTTGAAAATAGGGTGTTCTAAGGTTTTCCTGAAATCATCTATCACCTTTGCGTTTCTTCCTTTTAAAATAACATCAATTTCTGAGGCCTTGTAATAGTCGGACCAAACCTCATGTTGTACTGCTACATCAAAAAGGTGGTTGTAGTGGTTGGGTTGTATGCCCAGGTTAATTTCTATGTCCTTTAAACTATCGTTAAAGGCGAATGCGTCGTAGTAGTGGCTTACCACTTTTTGACTGAATGTTGCCAGCGGATAGGTCTCGCTTTCGATTAATTGAACTTGAGAACTGGAAATCGTTTGTTTCCATAGTTTAAATATCTCATCTTTAGGTGGTTTGGATACCTGCAACCAAGAAAGTAAGGTGGCTTTCTCATCTGTTTTTAAACTGATATCGTTACGTATTGCCCTTTCAACCACGTTAATTTCTGAGGCTGAAACTAGGTCGTCTGACCAGATAACATAAAAAAAAGGAATGTACTGAAGGACTCCTGAGGGATATAGGTTCTTTTCCATACCCTAAAATTACGAATTTCTACATTAAATAATTCGAAATAAAGGAGGCTCGACTTGAAAAAACTTCATGTCGGTTTACGTATCTTTGTTAGCATATGAACGAGTATTTAGACCCCTCTTCTGAGGGTTTTTCCGATGCGGAATTGGACATTGAAAAGGCGCTGAGGCCTGTAAATTTTGATGATTTTACAGGTCAAGAACAGGTTTTAGAAAATCTAAAAGTTTTTGTAGAGGCTGCAAATCAGCGGGGAGAAGCTTTAGATCATACACTTTTTCACGGCCCTCCTGGACTTGGTAAGACTACCTTAGCAAATATTTTAGCAAACGAATTAGGCGTAGGTATTAAGATTACTTCTGGTCCCGTTTTGGATAAGCCTGGAGATTTAGCTGGGCTACTTACCAATTTGGATGAGCGCGATGTACTGTTTATTGACGAGATACATAGACTAAGTCCTATTGTAGAGGAATATTTGTATTCTGCGATGGAGGATTATAGAATTGATATTATGATCGAAAGTGGTCCTAATGCAAGGTCGGTACAAATCAATTTGAGTCCGTTTACACTTATCGGTGCTACTACGCGTTCTGGGTTGCTAACGGCTCCTATGCGGGCTCGTTTTGGTATTCAAAGTCGGTTACAATACTATTCTACAGAATTGTTATCTACGATTGTGGAGCGCAGTGCAGAAATACTCAAGGTTCCGATTACCCAAGATGCAGCCATTGAGATTGCAGGACGAAGTAGGGGAACACCAAGAATTTGTAATGCTTTGTTACGCAGGGTTCGTGATTTCGCCCAAATAAAAGGCAACGGAAGCATAGATATGGAAATATCTAAATTTAGTTTGAAGGCATTAAACGTAGATGCCCACGGACTTGATGAAATGGATAATAAGATTTTAACTACCCTTATAGATAAGTTTAAAGGAGGCCCTGTAGGGATTACAACTATAGCGACTGCTGTTTCCGAAAGTGCGGAAACTATAGAGGAAGTATACGAGCCCTTTTTGATACAACAGGGATTTATTATGAGAACACCCCGTGGCCGGGAAGTGACAGAATTAGCCTATAAACATTTGGGCAGAATCAAGAATAATATTCAAGGCGGTCTATTTTAATGAAAAAACTACCCAGAGTTTCACGTTCCCATGTATTTAAGAACAGAAAACAGATACTGAGCAATCCACTTCCTTTTCACCATGATAATTTTAGTAGACTAGGTGATATTTTTGAGGTGGAAGTCGGTTTTAAAAAACGTATCCTCTTTACTAGGAATGCCCGGTTTATAAAACAAGTACTTCAAACTGAGCAAAAAAAATATCAAAAGTCTTCATTGCAGACGGTCGATTTGGCTAAATATATAGGGCATGGTTTATTGACGTCCAATGGGGAGCATTGGCGCACGCATCGTCGTATGGTCCAGCCTGCTTTCCATAAGAAAAAACTTCAAGGATTGATTAGTATTATGCATAGTGCGATAAGAGGGGAATTGACCAAAATCTGTCCGAACGAGCTACAAGATGTGTATCCTTTAATGGGAGATTTGGCTTTTCAAGTCGTGGCAACTTCCTTGTTCAGTCGAGATGACATTCAAAAACAAATGTCGGACTTAAAGGATATCACCGAGGCCAATCAACGGATGCTTATCAAAGAAATGCGGCAACCCTATTTAAACTGGTGGTACAAGCTCTCAGGGAAAATCGGTCACCATTTAAAAATATCCAGGGAGGCAAGGTCGATTTTGAGTCAGATAATTGTGGAAAGGATTGCGGAAAATTCGGATAAGGACGATTTACTGGATATGCTTTTAAAAGCACGTTACGAGGACGGTGGGCCTATGTCCCAAGAGCAGCTCATAGACGAAGTGCTGATTTTATTCGCCGCTGGCCATGAAACCTCCGCGAATGCGCTAGGTTTTACCTTGCACCTTCTAGCCAAACATCCAGAGGTACAGGAAAAAGCGTTTCAGGAGATTTCTAAAATAGATTGGGAAAAGAATCTTGAAATGGAAGATTTCAGAAACCTTGGTTATGTAAAACAATGTATTGAAGAGGGAATGCGTTTGTATCCGCCGGCGTACTACATAGATAGGGAGTCCATAGCCGAAGATGAGATTGACGGATTCCAAATTCCTAAAAACACCATGCTACTGTTGGCTATTTACGAGCTGCATAGGGATGAGCGTTTCTGGGATGCTCCCAAAGAGTATGTTCCAGAGCGATTTGATGTTAGTAATAAAAAGGATTTTTCTGACTATTACTTTCCTTTTGGTGGTGGCCCGCGAATGTGCGTGGGGAATAATTTTGCCATGCAGGAAATGATTCTTACCGTTGCGGAGCTACTTCGTAAGTACAGGCTAGAGTCTGATGCAGATGAAATTCCAATTGATCCGCTTATTTCCTTAAAGCCCGTAGCTGTTAATATTTATTTTAAGCTTCGATGAACCGATTAAAGACATCCGAAATAATTAAGGCCGAGGCCAAACGTCTAGGATTTCTATCTTGTGGTATTTCTAAGGCAGACTTTCTTGAAGAGGATGCACCTCGTTTAGAGAAATGGTTGAAGAAGAATATGCATGGGGAGATGTCCTATATGGAAAATCATTTTGATAAACGATTGGACCCAAGGCTTCTGGTAGAAGGTTCAAAATCGGTCATATCATTGTTGCTGAATTACTACCCAGAGGAAAAGCAAGTACCAAACACCTTTAAGATTTCCAAATATGCCTACGGGTATGATTACCATCACGTAATCAAATCTAAACTCCGTGAGTTACAGCACTTTATTTCAGAAGAAATAGGGGAGGTTCACGGAAGGGCATTTGTTGATTCTGCACCGGTTTTGGATAAAGCTTGGGCTGCTAAAAGCGGATTGGGTTGGATAGGGAAACACAGCAACCTACTTACACAACGTGTGGGTTCTTTTTATTTTATAGCCGAGCTTATTATAGATCTGGATTTGGAATACGACACACCGGTAACGGACCATTGCGGTACATGCACCGCTTGTATTGATGCCTGCCCAACCGAGGCTATCGTTGAGCCTTATGTTGTAGATGGTAGTAAGTGTATTTCTTATGTAACGATAGAGTTGAAGAACGAGATTCCGAACGAGTTTCATGGGCAGTTTGATGATTGGGCCTTTGGATGTGATGTGTGCCAAGATGTTTGTCCTTGGAATAAATTTTCTAAACCACATAGCGAACCCTTATTCAACCCACATCCTGAGTTGCTCTCCATGTCTAAAAAGGATTGGGAGGAAATTACCGAAGATGTGTTCAAAAAAGTGTTTCAAAAGTCGGCAGTAAAGCGGACAAAATTTTCAGGATTACAGCGAAATATTAAATTTTTGAAATAATGTATTATCAACGTTATTTTATTTGTGGTAGTATATCACCCTATTGTTCCTTCTTACCATGGATTATGGTATTTCTGAAGCGGTATCACATTCGGCACAGTTAAGCCTGACTTACAACATCGTTACCATCTTGGTGGTACCTACTTTGGTGCCACTCACATTAAAATATGGTGGAAAGAAAATATACGCATTGAGTTTGGTGGGTGCAGATCAAGCCTTGTTTCCGATTCCTTATAGCAATGATTCACTTCTCATTTTAGTGCCAATGGTTGTTTTTAGTGTTGGTTGGGCGGCAATGATGGGAATTCCTTACCCCATGTTTTCCAAGATAGATCCCCAAGATAGACGGGGTGTTTATATGGATACTTTGAATATGATAATCGTAATATAAATGAGAATAGAGACCCTAACTTTTGTGCCTATTTATAAATATGTATTGAGAGAGCGAGCTATTAACGCTATCTTTTTTGCAGGAGTATTTTGTGTTCTAGCAGCTATTTTGCCCATTCGATTGAGTATTTCGAAAAAGGTTTAAAAATCAATTTTTAATTATTGGATAGCATTCTTTCGTTTTTTAGTTTAAAGGGCAAAGAGTTTACGCTTTTCCAAAGAATACACCTAAATTTGTTTTTTTAAAGCACAATATATGAGCAAACAAAAACAGAGAAGGGAAGCGCTGATTTATCACGCCAAACCTCAACCGGGGAAAATAAAAATAGTTCCCACAAAGCCTTATGCCACCCAAAGAGATTTGGCCTTGGCATATTCGCCCGGTGTAGCGGAACCTTGTTTGGAAATTGCCAAAGATGTTGAAAATGTGTACAAGTATACCGCTAAGGGTAATATTGTAGCAGTCATTTCTAACGGTACAGCTGTGCTTGGTCTTGGAAATATTGGCCCTGAAGCTTCCAAGCCTGTAATGGAAGGCAAATGTTTGCTTTTTAAGATTTTTGCAGATATCGATGGTATTGATATAGAAATAGATACCGAAGACGTAGATAAGTTTGTGGAAACTGTAAAAATGATTGCCCCTACGTTTGGAGGAATCAATTTAGAAGATATCAAAGCCCCTGAAGCATTTGAAATAGAAAGACGCTTAAAGGAAGAATTGGATATTCCCGTCATGCATGATGACCAGCACGGTACGGCTATAATTTCTGCAGCGGCCTTATTAAATGCCTTAGAGCTTACTGGAAAAAAGATGGAGGAGGCGAAAATTGTAATCAGTGGTGCAGGTGCAGCAGCAGTTTCCTGTACGCGCTTATATAAAGCCTTTGGAGCACGCCCAGAGAATATAGTAATGCTTGACAGTAAGGGGGTTATACGGATCGATAGAGAGAGTTTATCCAAAGAAAAATTGGAGTTTGCTTCGGATAGGAAAATAGATACGTTGCTGGAAGCTATGAAAGATGCTGATGTTTTTGTGGGATTATCTATTGCAGATATCGTATCCCCTGAAATGTTATTGTCCATGGCAGATGACCCCATCGTTTTTGCCATGGCAAATCCCGATCCGGAAATTAACTATGACTTAGCTATCGATACACGAAAGGATATCATTATGGCCACGGGAAGATCCGATCATCCTAATCAGGTTAATAATGTTCTTGGCTTTCCTTTTATTTTTAGAGGCGCATTAGACGTGCGTGCTACAGCTATAAACGAAGCAATGAAAATGGCAGCGGTAAAAGCTTTGGCAGAATTAACCAAGGAGCCCGTGCCAGAGCAAGTGAACATTGCTTACGGTGAAACACGATTGACTTTTGGAAGAGAGTATATAATTCCCAAACCTTTTGATCAGCGACTGATTGCCAAAATACCACCAGCAGTAGCAAAAGCGGCTATGGATAGTGGTGTCGCAAAAGCCCCTATAGAGGATTGGGATAAATATGAGGAAGAGCTATTGCAACGTTCCGGAAACGATAATAAGGTAGTACGATTGTTGCACAGCCGTGCAAAATCTAATACCAAACGTATTGTCTTCGCAGAGGCGGATCATTTGGATGTCTTAAAAGCTGCTCAAATTGTGTATGAAGAGGGTATTGCGGAACCTATTCTTTTAGGAAGAAAGGATGTTATTTTGGAGCTAAAAAAAGAACTTGAATTTGATGCTGATATTCCTATTATAGACCCATTGAATAAAGAATTCGATGAGCGCCTAACGCGATACGCTAATAAGTATTGGGAAAGCAGAAGGCGAAGTGGTACAACGCTCTACAGTGCGAAAATAAAAATGAAAGAGCGTAATTATTTTGGTGCTATGATGGTATTGGAAGGGGATGCAGACGGGATGATTTCAGGATATTCTAGGGCCTATCCGACGGTAGTAAAACCTATTTTAGAAGTTATAGGAAGAGCAGCTAATGTTAAAAAGGTGTCTACGGTAAATATCATAACTACGGATAGAGGACCCTTGTTTTTAGCTGACACTTCCATAAACATTGACCCTAACGCAGAAGAAATCGCAGAAATAGCCCAAATGACAGCAAATGTTGCCAGTACTTTCGGTTTTGAACCTGTAATGGCATTATTAAGCTATGCTAATTTTGGTTCTTCATCGCATCCTAATGCTAAAAAGGTGCGCGAAGCCGTAAAAATTTTACACAAAAAAAATCCGAACTTAGTCGTAGATGGCGAAATACAAACAGATTTTGCCCTAAACAGAGAATTACTTGAAAGTAAATTTCCTTTCTCCAAACTTGCGGGCAGGAAGGTCAATACCCTAGTGTTTCCTAATTTAGAATCCGCCAACATTACGTACAAACTTTTAAAGGAACTTAATAAGTCAGACTCAATCGGTCCAATTATGGTTGGCCTAAGAAAGTCGGTACATATTATGCAATTGGGGGCTAGCGTTGATGAGATTGTCAATATGACTGCCGTAGCAGTTATCGATGCCCAGGAAAGAGAAAAGCGTAAAAAAGCGAAGTCGAGTAAGCTATAGTAAGTAAAAAGAATTATTTAAGAAGTAGTAGGTAATCAGTTGAAAGAGTTAGCTTCTTAGTAATGGGTTTCTAACTAAGTACCCTGTCTTTTTACTTTTAATTTTGTAAAACAATGATCCATCATTTAAAAGGAAAATTAGTAGAAAAAAACCCAACGTATGTCATTATAGAATGTGGTGGGGTAGGGTATTTTGTTAATATATCCCTACACACTTTTTCCAAGTTAGCTGAAGGGGAGTTCTTAAGTCTTTACACGCATTTACAAGTAAAGGAAGATTCTCATACTTTGTTCGGGTTTGCTGAAAAATCGGAACGTGAAATATTTCGTTTATTATTGTCTGTTTCCGGCATAGGTTCCAATACGGCCAGAACCATGTTGTCTTCAATGTCTCCTGCACAAATTAGAGACGCCATTGCCAATGGAAACGCTCCTGCCATACAAGCCATTAAAGGAATCGGTGTGAAAACAGCACAAATAGTCATTTTAGATCTTAGGGATAAGATTTTGAAAGTGTACGATATAGATGAACTTTCCACAACTTCAAACAATACAAATAAAGATGAAGCGTTATCTGCTTTAGAGGTTCTAGGGTTTGCTAGACGACAGGCCGAAAAGGTAGTTGATAAAGTAATTTCCCAAGATGCTTCGCTAAGCGCAGAGAACATTATAAAACTCGCTCTCAAAAATTTATAACAAGTTTGAAATCAGGGGTAATCAATAATCTTAACTTATTTTTTAAGTATCTTTTTCTATTTGTATTTGTTTTTGGTTCCATAGAAGTATCCATGGCTCAAGAAACAGAGGAACAAGAATTAGATTCTGTGAAAACCGGATATCAACTAGGGCGTATTGCTCTGGAAAATCCGGAGAGCATCGTTTCTCGATACCTCTATGATGCTAAGTTAGATAGGTATATCTACAATGAGAAAATTGGAGATTTTGATATTGGATATCCTATTATCCTCACTCCAGAACAATATTATGACCTGATTAAAAAAGAGGGTATCAAATCTTACTTTAAGGAGAAGTCAGATGCCTACTTGGGGAAGAAGGAAGGAAGCGAGGAAGCACGACGAAATTTACTACCCAATTTTTATGTAAATAACGATTTCTTTCAATCCGTATTTGGAGGAAACACCATAGAAGTGATACCGCAAGGTTCCGTAGCTATGGATTTAGGTGTTATTTGGCAGAAGAATGATAACCCATCACTTTCTCCAAGAAACAGAACTAACTTATCTTTTGATTTTGATCAGCGCATAAGTTTAAGTATGCTTGGGAAAATAGGCGAGCGTTTGCAGGTAAATGCGAACTATGATACTGAGGCCACTTTCGATTTTCAGAATATCGTAAAACTCGATTATACACCTACCGAAGATGATATTCTTCAGACAATTGAAGTAGGTAATGTAAATATGCCTTTGAACAGTTCGCTGATACAAGGCGCACAAAGTCTATTTGGGGTAAAGACACAACTCCAATTTGGTAAAACATTTGTTACTGCGGTGTTCTCAGAACAGCGTTCCCAAAACAATACGGTCGTGGCACAAGGTGGTGGTACATTAAATGAATTTAATATTACCGCTTTAGATTATGATGAGGACAAACACTTTTTCTTAGCGCATTATTTTAGGGATAATTACGATAGAGCGCTAGAAACCTATCCTTACATACAAAGCCAGGTACAGATTACGAGATTAGAGGTTTGGGTAACCAATAGGAGCCAACAAACGCTAAACGTTCGTAATGTAGTGGCCTTTCAAGATTTAGGTGAGGTATTCCAGGAAAAAACTAGGGTAGGACAAAATGGTGCTGATGCCGCAGGTTTTTTCAATAATACCATGGATAATCGACCGAGAAACAACGCCAATGATTATGACCCGGAATTGATAGGGGCAGGAGGAGCATTAACTACGAATATCAGGGATATTGCTACAGTAGAGAATGCGTTTAACCTCGGTAGTTTTGCAGCAGGGTATCGACCTAACCAAGGATTTGACTATGCTATTTTGGAGAATGCCAGAAAGCTGGAGCAGGCACGTGATTATAGCTTCAATTCTCAATTGGGATATGTTTCTTTGAATCAAAGGTTGAGTAATGATGAGGTATTGGCTGTGGCTTTTCAATACACCTTTAAGGGCGAAGTCTTTCAAGTAGGGGAGTTTGCAAATGGAGGTTTAGATGCTACCACGGTTTCTCAGGGAGCGAATCCTATCATAGAGAATAATACCTTGATTCTTAAATTATTAAAAAGTAACATTACCAATATCAGCGATCCTATTTGGGATTTGATGATGAAAAATATTTATGCCACGGGAGCATTCCGATTAAGTCAAGAAGATTTTAAACTTAATATATTGTATTCCGATCCTACGCCAAGGAATTATATTACCCCAATAGATGATGGCCCTGGTTCTGGATGGCCCGACGGTTTTGAGGAACGAATCTTATTGGATGTGTTTAATTTGGATCGGTTGAACGTGTATAATGATTTACAACCCGGTGGTGACGGATTTTTTGATTTTTATCCTGGTATTACAGTTGATACCCAAGGCGGACGTATTGTCTTTACCAAAGTGGAACCCTTTGGAGAGTATTTGTTCGAAACCTTAGAGAACGGTAATGCTGGTCAGTATAATACGCCATCCGCCTATAATCCTAATCAAGACCAGTATGTATTTAGGGATATGTATGAGCTCACCAAGGCGGCGGCACTGCAAGATCCGGAGAAGAATAAATTTATTTTAAAAGGACGCTTTAAGGCAGAAGGGAGTAACGGAATTCCTATTGGAGCTTTCAATGTTCCTAGAGGTTCGGTAAGGGTAAGCGCAGGTGGGCGTCAATTGCAGGAGGGGATTGATTATACCGTAAATTATCAAGCGGGTACGGTACAGCTTTTAGACCCAAGCTTAGAGGCTTCCAATACGCCTATCAATATTTCTGTGGAAAATAATGCTGTTTTTGGACAACAAACACGTCGTTTTACTGGGGTTAATGTAGAACATCAGTTCAGTAAGAATTTTGTACTTGGTGGTACCTTGTTAAATTTGAACGAGCGCCCGCTTACCCAAAAATCAAATTTTGGTATAGAGCCGGTAAACAATACTATTTTTGGTTTAAATAGTAACTTTTCAACCGAAGTTCCTTTTTTGACACGGATGGTGAACAAGTTACCTAATATAGATACTGATATACCTTCTAATGTGTCAGTACGAGCAGAGGTTGCTTGGTTGAAGCCAAATTCTCCAAAAAATGCTGATTTTAGAGGTGAAACTACCACATATTTAGATGATTTTGAAGGTGCCCAAACCCTTTTGGATGTCCGCGGTTCTTTAGCATGGTCTTTAGCTAGTACGCCTTTGGAATTTGCTCCAGGCGGTCAATTGTCGGGTAGTTCACCGGAAGACCCTGCCAACTTGCAGAATGGTTTTGGTAGGGCGAAAATGGCGTGGTATACGATTGACCCTATTTTTTACACAAACCAACGACCGGTAGAAATCAGTGATAATGATATCTCTACCAACCCTACCAGAAGGGTTTTTATCGATGAGGTCTTTCCACAGGTGGATATTGCCCAGGGTCAGACTACGGTGCAAGGCACCTTGGATATGGCCTATTACCCCAATGCAAAAGGACCTTATAACAACAACGCTAATTTTGATACGGCTGCGCCAGGTGAAAAATGGGGCGGTATTATGCGGTCTTTGAGCAGTACAAACTTTGAGCAGACCAACGTAGAGTTCGTCCAATTTTGGGTTTTAGATCCTTATGTAGACGGGGAAGCTACCAGCGTAGGAGAATTGGTTTTGAATCTAGGGAACATCTCGGAGGATATTTTACGAGATGGAAAAAAACAATATGAAAACGGACTTCCGGGAGTAGAAAGCAATGATTTTATTGCACCTACAGCATGGGGAGAGGTTCCTGCTACCCAATCATTAGTTTATGCTTTTGATGCCAGCGAACCTAATCGAGCCTTACAGGATATAGGTCTTGATGGTCTTAACGATGCCGCGGAACAGGCTATTTACGATAGCAACCCAGGACCAGATCCGGCATTGGATAACTTTCAGTATTACTTAAACCGCGAAGGTGGAATTCTTGAACGATATTTCGATTTTAATAATCCTGATGGGAACTCGCCAGTGCAGGTGACCAATACAAATAGGGGGTCGACAACCTTACCGGATGTGGAGGATATAGATCGAGATTTAACGATGAACACGGTAAATAGTTACTACGAGTACCGTATTGATATTAAGCCTAATACGACTATAAACGATAAGTATGTAACTGATATTAAGGAAGGGACTACCCCTGAACTTCCTAACGGAGATCAGCTCAGTAGAAAATGGATTCAATATAAAATCCCTTTAAGCGATTTTACGGATGCCGTTGGTGGAATTACTGATTTTAGATCTATTAGTTTTATGCGTATGTATATGACGGGATTCAATAACCCTACCGTACTCCGCTTTGCTACTCTGGATTTGGTGCGTGGCGATTGGCGTACCTACACCAAAACACTTCAGGATAAGACAATAGATAGTGACCCTGCGGATGACGGAACCACTTTGGACGTAAATACGGTAAATATTGAAGAGAACAACAGTAGACTTCCTATCCCTTATGTTTTACCGCCGGGTGTGGCTAGAGAGCAGTTGAATAACAATAATACGATTATTAGACAGAACGAGCAGTCCCTTTCACTGTTGGTAGAAGATTTAGAGGTACAAGATGCAAGAGGGGTGTTTAAGAATTTGAATATTGATATCCGTCAGTATAAAAATCTAAAAATGTTCATGCATGCAGAAAAAATAGTGGATAGTGATTATGCAGATAGCTCCACCCCGTTGGTTGGGTTTCTGCGTTTTGGAACTGATTTCTCGCAAAATTTTTACCAAGCAGAACTTCCACTACAGTTTACACCGTTTGGATCCGCTTCTGAAAGCGAGATATGGCCAGAGGTAAACGAAATGAACATTAGCCTTAGCGATTTGAACAAGATAAAATCTTTGTGGATTCAGAGTGGGGATTTGAGCGAGGTACGTTTCTTTGAGGTTGAAAATGGCGAAGTGTTTCCTGTGAATGAATTTGATATTCGTACTCCAGGAAGAGTGCGTATTGGAATACGAGGAAACCCATCTTTAGGAAGTATCCGAAGTATTATGGTAGGAATAAAGAACCAAGATAATTTACCTGCACGAGGCGAGGTTTGGTTCAATGAGCTGCGGTTGGCAGGTTTGGATAATAATGGTGGGTGGGCTGCAGTTGCGGCAATAGATGCAAATATAGCCGATTTTGCAAATATGACCGCTACAGGGAGTACCAGTACTTCTGGTTTTGGAACTATTGATCAGATGCCAAATGAGCGCGCCAGAGAAGATGCTGTTTCCTATGACTTGGTAACCAATATAAACGTGGGTCAGTTATTGCCAAAAAAATGGGGCATACAATTACCCTTCAATTATGGTATTAGTGAGCAGATTATTACCCCAGAATTTGATCCCGTTTACGATGATTTAAAATTAGATGACTTAATCGATGCCGCACCTGATCAGGAAGCAGCAGACGAAATAAGGGAACAAGCAGAGGACTATACGAAAAGAACGAGTATCAATTTAATAGGAGTTCGTAAGGATAGAGGGCTGGAAGCCGATGAGAATTTCTACGACATAGAGAATTTTACCTTTAGTTACTCCTACAATGAGACAAATCATAGGGATTTTGAGATTTCTAAATTACGCAATCAGAGCGTGAATTCGGGTTTTGTGTATGCACACAGTTTTAAACCACTTGAAGTAACGCCTTTCGCCAAGAAGGATTCTTTGTTCAAAGGTGCCTACTGGAAATGGTTAAAGGATTTGAACCTTAATTTATTGCCAGCTAGTATTTCCTTGAATTCCAATATCAATAGGCAGTTCAATGCGCAGCGCTTTAGGGATGTTAGGGAAGAGGGTGTTGATCGTTTGGAGCTTCCGGAATTACAACAGCGTAATTACTTGTTTAATTGGCAATATGCCCTAAATTATAATTTAACGAAGTCACTTCGTTTGAACTTAACGGCCTCCAACAATAATATTGTACGAAACTATTTTAATGAAAACGAGCCTGTTGATTCCAGAGATAGAATAGATAAGCAATTAGGGCTTTGGGATGGATTTTTTGATCTAGGAGAACCGAATAGGCACTCCCAAGAAATGCAGTTAAACTATGAGGTCCCCTTTGCTAAGATACCAGCTTTGGATTTTATAAGTGCGCAATATAGCTATACTGGCACTTTTGATTGGCAACGCGGCGGTGATGCTCTTAGGGAAGTTGTAGGTGGTGATATTAACACCATACAGAACGCAAACACGCATAACCTTACAGCATCCCTGACCATGCAGAAGTTTTATGACCTTATAGGACTTAAGAAGCGTAAAGGAGGTGCTCAAGGAAGCGTGACTAAGTCCAAGAGAGGTAATTTAGGGGTAGCAGCGGATGCCGAAGAGAAAGTAGAGAAAAAGTCAAGCGCCTTTTTTAATACGGTGGTAGATGTGGTGACCATGGTGAAGCGACTGAACATAAACTATAACGAAAGTAATGGAACTGTGCTGCCTGGGTATACACAATCTATTGGTTTTATAGGTACCTCAAGACCCTCTTTAGGTTTTGTTTTCGGAAGCCAGTCGGATATTCGTTTTGAAGCAGCCAGAAATGGTTGGTTGACTACCTTCCCGGAGTTTAACGAACAGTTTATTCAACGGACCAATACTCAGTTGAACATTACAGCTACGGCACAGCCCACCAGAGATTTGACTATAGATTTAGTGGCAGACAGGCAGTTTTCGGAAAGCTATCAAGAGAACTTTAATGTAGATATAACTGCAGACGAACCCTATAATCTACAATTGGGAAACAATTTTGGAAGTTTTAGTATCTCTACCGTTATGATTGCTACGGCGTTTAGCAAAAGCGATGAATTTGATTCTGAGACCTTTGAACAGTTTAAGGCCAACAGATTGATTATTGCTAATCGATTGGTTTCCGATAGAGGAGAAGACCCTGGAACCTTGGATGAAGATGGTTTTCCGCAACGATATGGTAAGACCCAACAGGAGGTCTTGTTGCCTGCATTTGTTGCTGCCTATAGCGGACAAAGCGAGGATAGGGTAAATCTAGATGCATTTCGGGATATTCCTATTCCGAACTGGAATATTAAGTATACAGGATTAATGAAGAGCAATTTCTTTAAAAAGAGATTCAAGCGTTTTTCGCTACAACATGGGTATCGTTCTTCGTACAGCATTAATTCCTTTCAGACTAATTTGGAGAAACAGAATGGTACCATAGATCCAGAAACACTAGATGTATTACCAGATAATATTATTAATAATGTGGTCATGGTAGATGGCTTCAATCCTTTGGTTCGGGTCGATTTTGAGATGAAAAATTCGGTAAGTGTATTGGCAGAAGTGAGAACGGATAGGGCTTTGTCCTTAAGTTTTGATAATAATCTAATGACAGAAATCAATGGAACTGACTATACCGTTGGGTTGGGCTATCGTATTAAAGATGTAAAACTAGTGACCAATATTGGTGGAAATAAGACCCGTTTAAAAGGTGATTTAAACCTAAAGGCAGATGTGACTTTACGGGATAATATCACTATTATTAGAAATTTGGATATCGATAATAATCAGATTACCTCAGGCCAAAATCTATTGTCGGTGAATTTTACTGCAGATTATGCTTTGAGCAAGCAATTAAACGCATTGTTCTTCTATGAACATTCTTTTTCTCAGTTCGCGGTATCAACAGCCTTCCCACAAACTACAATCAATGCAGGGTTTACGCTTAGGTATAATTTTGGCAATTAAATCATGAATTCCATAGACTGGGAGTAAGGTATATAGTAGCTCAACTATACGGCCCTTTATTCATAATTACAGTAGCTTTTTTAATCGCTTATTGGGGCATATAATGAAATAGTATAGCGAAGTGTTCACGTTTTTTTGAAAACCTTTAGAGAATCGTTTACATTTGTTACATATCTAATAGCATAATAATGAATATACCAGCAGAATTAAAGTATACGAAAGACCACGAGTGGATTAGAATCGAAGGAGATGTCGCTACGGTTGGCATTACCGACTTTGCACAAGGCGAATTAGGTGATATTGTTTATGTTGAGGTTGATACCCTTGATGAGGTATTGGAAAAGGACGCTATTTTTGGAACGGTAGAAGCTGTTAAAACGGTATCCGATTTGTTTTTGCCTTTATCAGGTGAGATTATCGAGTTCAATGAAGGCTTGGAAGATGAGCCAGAGGTCGTAAATTCAGATCCTTACGGAAAAGGATGGATGGTTAAAATAGAATTCAGTAATCCAGAGGAGTTAAGTAAACTTTTGAGCGACTCGGATTACAAAGAATTGATTGGTGGTTAAAACCTTTTTTTTTAGTATCCTTTGCGTAAGTTGGTTCTTGTTTATAACATTTGCTAGCTTATTTTCGTTTGCCGAAACGATAACAGTACCAATGTTCAACATACCTCATATGGATAAGCTGGTGCATTTCATATTCTATTTTGTTTTGGTTGCTTTAGGGGTTAAAGCTGCCAGGGGAATCTTCAAGGAAAATGTTCCACTTAAGAAAGTGCTATTATATTCCTTGCTTTTTGCTTTCGTTTATGGCATAATTATTGAAGTCTTGCAATACATGATTACTGAGGATAGACAAGGTGATATTTTGGATGTTTTAGCCAATTCCATGGGAGCACTAGTAGGTGTGTTAATTGTTAATCGCTTAGTTTCCAAGGGTTGGTCGTTAAAATGAAAAGTTTAATTGTATTTTTAGTATTTTATTAGTTAAATTAGCAATCACTAAATTGTATAGATATGGAACCTAAAAAGAATCCAAAGGCCGACTTAACGAAAAATAGTAGTCTCTATTTTGTATTGGGTTTGGCTGCGGTAATGCTGCTTACTTATGTGGCGTTTGAATGGAAAACGTACGACAAAACCAATGAGTACGACACTTCTATGAATGTAGATGATTTGTTGGACGAAGAAGTTCCAATGACAGAACAACTTAAAACACCACCACCACCACCACCACCACAAGCACCCGAAATTATTGAGATAGTAGAGGATGAGGAAGAAGTAGAGGAAACTATCATAGAATCTACCGAAACCAGCCAGGATGAAGAAATCATAGAAGTCGATGATGTGGTTGTTGACGAAATGGATGAAGATTTAGATGTTCCTTTTTCCGTAATTGAAGATGTACCGGTATTCCCTGGTTGTGAAAAGGAAAGTGATAAAAGGGCTTGTTTCAATAAAATGATACAAAAACATATTAGTAAGAACTTCCGTTATCCTGAAATTGCACAAGAAATGGGAGTCCAGGGAAGGGTTAACATAATGTTTGTTATCCAAAAAGATGGAAGTATTGGTAACGTTAGAATGCGTGGGCCAGATAAAAATTTGGAAAAGGAAGCAGCTAGGATTATAGGTAAATTGCCTAAGATGACTCCAGGTAAGCAACGGGGAAGAGCTGTACGTGTTCCTTTCAGTATTCCAATTACCTTTAAATTACAATAGGTAGAATCATATTTCATTAGAAAAAAATCCCGAGCTAATACCTCGGGATTTTTTATGCTTAATTTCTAAGTTTCGAGAAAGTTGGTTGTTTCTTTGAAAGTGCTGCAAGGGTGTTTTACGGAATATACAATTCAGAAGTTCTTAAATAAAACAGAAATAGTAGTATTTGGTTGCAGGAATATCCCTTGGAGGTTATCTTTGTACCCCTATTTAAAAGAAGATGAAAACCGTTGTAGGTCAAGCCGAAAGTAACTCATTTGCGTTAATTTTGGCCGATTTTAAAGAAATTACCAAGGCAAGGCTTGCGGTTAGCGTAGTTTTCTCTTCCATTGCGGGTTATTTTCTTGGTGCCGAACAACTAAGTCTATCTGCTATCCTTTTATTGGCCTTTGGTGGGTATTGTATGGTAGGCGCAAGTAATGCATACAACCAGGTTATTGAGCGCGATTTAGATGCTTTGATGAGCCGAACGGCAAACAGGCCAATTCCTGCAGGTAGAATGTCTGTAAATACAGCTATGACTATCGCTATCGTGTTAACCGTGTTGGGGGTGGTTTCACTATACTTTTTGAACGCAAGAACGGCTATGTTTGGGGCTATTTCTATTTTTTTATATACAAGCATATACACCCCTTTAAAAACTAAAACACCTCTTGCTGTATTTGTTGGAGCTTTTCCTGGCGCCATTCCTTTTATGTTGGGTTGGGTAGCGGCAACGAACGAATTTGGAATTGAGCCCGGGACTTTATTTATGATTCAGTTTTTTTGGCAATTTCCACATTTTTGGGCTTTGGGCTGGATGTTAGATGACGATTATAAAAAAGGAGGTTTTAAGATGTTGCCTACCGGAAAAAAGGATACCAGTACGGCGTTGCAAATCATTATGTATACCATTTGGATGATGGTAATTTCTGTTGTTCCTGCTTTTGGGATTACAGGTAAATTACAGTTGTCAGTTCCTGCAGCTGTATTGATTTTTATAATGGGAGGGGCAATGCTATTTTTTGCACTTCGTTTGTACACCAAAAGAGACAATGGTTCTGCTAAAAGGTTAATGCTGGCTAGTGTCAGCTATATCACTTTGATGCAGATAGTGTATGTAATTGATAAATATATAGGGTAGAATGGATTTAACACAAGGTTCGTCAAAGGAAAAGAAAGATAGAGCGCAACAGATGATGCTGTGGTTTGGTATTGTGAGTCTTTTAATGGGTTTTGCAGGTTGGACAAGTGCTTATATTGTAAGTAGCGCACGCGAAGATTGGGCTAGTGATATAAACCTTCCAAATGCCTTTTATATTAGTACGGTCCTCATTATTATAAGCAGTTTTACCTATATCTTGGCAAATGTAGCCGTTAAAAAGGACGATCAAAAACAGGGAACTATTTGGTTGCTTGTTACCCTTGGTTTGGGTGTTTCTTTTATAACGTTTCAGTTCGTTGGTTTTTCTGATATGGTAGCTCAAGGGTATTATTTTACAGGTCCCACGAGTAGTATAAAAATGTCCTATATGTTTTTGATTGCTATGGTGCATATTGTGCATGTAATAGCAGGTATCATTTCCTTGTTCATCGTGATATACAAACAGAGGAAACATAGCTACTCCTCACAGGAGTACCTAGGAATAACACTTGGGGCTACATTTTGGCACTTTTTAGATCTTTTGTGGGTGTATTTAGTGTTGTTTATGACCTTTATGAGATAATATTTTCAAACAAAAATAGTTTTGAATACAATTCAGCTTTTAAATAGTTGAAAAACATGTAAATTTGCTTAAGGGTTATTAAAACGATAAATTAATTTATGGATACTACGGTTATAACGGGAGAAGAAGAAAACGTTTGGGGTGGTGGCAATATGCCTTTAGGGGCAAGCTACGGGAAATTAATGATGTGGTTTTTCCTAGTATCGGATGCTCTTACATTTTCTGGGTTTTTGGCAGCTTACGGCTTTTCAAGGTTTAAGTTTATGGAGACCTGGCCTATTGCGGACGAAGTTTTTACACACGTTCCTTTCTTTCATGGAAATTTCCCTATGTATTATGTGGCTTTCATGACCTTTGTTTTGATTATGTCTTCTGTAACGATGGTTTTGGCTGTGGATGCTGGGCATAAAATGAAGAAGAACGCCGTTATTTGGTATATGTTCGCTACTATCATTGGTGGTGCCATATTCGTTGGTTCACAGGCCTGGGAATGGGCTACTTTTATTAAAGGTGATTATGGCGCATTAGAAACAAAAGGCGGAAGAATACTTCAGTTTGTAAAGGCTGACACCGGAGAAAGAGCCGCATTAGCAGATTTTGCTAAAACTATACCAGGAGATCGCGTTGCTCATGAAAATAAGAATGGTATTTGGTATTATGATGAAGGAACGAGAACTTCTTTCTCGCTTAACGAAGTATCCGAAGGGTTTAGGGATAATCAGAATATTTTGATACGTACAGAACTTCTTAACGAGGAAGGTGATAAAACGCTTCTGACAAGGAACGAGTCAATAGAAAAGTTAAAGAGTGCCACCATGGTGGTAGAGGGTGCTAACTTAATACAGAATGAATACGGAAGTAGGTTATTCGCAGATTTCTTTTTCTTTATTACTGGCTTTCACGGCTTTCACGTATTAACAGGTGTTTTTATAAACCTTATTATATTCTTTAATGTAGTCATAGGAACCTATGAAAGAAGAGGGCATTATGAGATGGTGGAAAAAGTAGGATTGTACTGGCACTTTGTAGATTTGGTATGGGTATTTGTATTTACTTTTTTCTACTTGGTGTAAGCAGCATTCGCTATCAAAGGTTTAAGTAAAGTACTAGTAGTTAAAAGCATATATATAATATTTATTAGTAAAAAATGGCACACGAACACAAATTAGAAATTTTTAGAGGATTACTGAAGTTCAAGTCCAATATTTCAAAAATATGGGGAGTTTTAATATTCTTATCCATAATAACGATAGTTGAAGTAGCTTTTGGTATTATTAAACCTGTGGCGCTTACCGGAACATACTTCTTGGGAATGAAACTCCTAAATTGGATTTTTATCATACTTACGTTGGTAAAAGCGTATTATATTGCATGGGATTTCATGCATTTAAGAGATGAGAAAAGTGCGCTTAGAAGAGCTATTGTTTGGACCCCTATTTTCTTGGTAATTTACTTAATGTTTATTCTACTTCTAGAGGCAGATTATATTCATAATATTTATAGAGACGGATTCGTAACTTGGAATTTCTAAGATATATTTAACAGAATTAAAAGACGGTTTAAACACTGTCTTTTTTATTTTTGTATCATTCGGTTTTTATTAGATTTATTTTATAAGCGAACAGTCTTGTGTAGTGCCAGACATTTTTAAAAGCCAATGCTAAACAAGGATTGGTTGCCAAAGAATAGTATTTGGATTCTGTATCCATTCAATATGTATTATTCTAAAATACATTAGTAGATGAAAAAGACCTTTGTACTTGTTGTATTGTTTATACTTCCTATAGTTGTCTACCTATTTTTTGCTTCAGGGGTAAATAACTTTGGAAAACTATCTGTGCTTACAGAAGAAATTCCAGAGCTTAGTTTTACGGATAACAACATTAAGTTTGATCAGAAGATTACGGTGCTGGGGTTTTTAGGGAATCAAGTGGAAACAAAGAAGGGGAATGCGTTCAATCTAAATCAGAAAATATATAAGCGTTTTCACGAGTTTGATGATTTTCAATTCGTAATGGTGCTACCATTTGGTACGGAGGAGAACGTAGCCGATTTAAAAGCAGAACTCTCCAATCTCGCTGACGTTTCTAAATGGAATTTTGCCTACGCGGATGACGAAGCTATTAAGAGTTTATTTGCAGCGCTTAAAACAGATATTCCGTTAGGTGACGACCTGAGTACTCCTTATGTTTTTATAATCGATAAGGACAGAAACCTAAGAGGTCGTTCAGCTGACGAAGAAGAGGATACTAAATTTGGTTTTAATACCAACTCTGTAGCAGATTTAAATAATAAGATGGAGGATGATGTAAAGATTATTCTTGCAGAGTACAGGCTCGCCCTGAAAAAGAATAACGCAAACCGTTCAAAATAGTGAATAAGAAATATACATACGTATGGGTTTCCTTAATTATACTCATTTTTGGTATTATAGTGGTTCCAAGAATAGTAGATAGGTTACAGTCAGGAACTATCGTTGATATGGATAGGATGAATATCGTACCACAGGAAAAGGGGCTAAGTTATGTTTTGTTGAATGAGGTTAAACGTAAGGTGCCTTCCTTTCACTTCATAAACCAAGATAGTTTGTTCATTTCAGATAAGGATTATATCGGTAAAGTGTATGTGGTTGAATTCTTTTTTACTTCATGTCCTAGTATTTGTCCCATTATGACCGAAAATCTTGTTGAGCTTCAAAATCATTTTAAGGACCAGCCGGACTTTGGTGTGGCCTCGTTTAGCATTACGCCGGATTATGATACGCCTAAGGTGTTAAAGCAGTATGCAGAAAAATACAGTATTACCGATATGGATTGGCATTTATTGACCGGCAACAAAGAGGCTGTTTACGATTTGGCAAATAGTGGTTTTAATATTTTCGCTGCTGAGATGCCAGATTCTCCCGGCGGGTTTGAACATTCTGGTTTGTTTGCATTAGTAGATAGACAAGGGTATATACGCTGTAGATTAGATAAATTTGGTAACCCGATAGTGTATTACCGAGGAGCAATTACTAGAGAGATGGGAAAGAACAATTATGGAGAGGAAGAACAGATAAGTGTTTTACAGGAAGATATTCAGAAACTATTACAAGAATAATATGGAGATAAGCAGTGTAAAAGAGAAACGATTTAATAGAATGATAACTGCGGTATCTATTGTGATACCCGTTGTAGTAGCTTTTCTTTTTGGAGTGAAGATACCCAATGTAGAACCCCTTTCCTTTTTGCCACCTATTTATGCTAGTACAAATGGGTTAACCGCAATTTTGTTGATTGTTGCGGTCATAGCCATAAAAAAGGGAAACCAGAGGCTGCACCAAAACGTAATGACCTTAAACATTGCCTTAGGGCTTTTATTTTTGATTATGTACATCGCATATCACATGACTTCGGATTCTACCTCCTACGGTGGGGTGGGGATCGTGCGTTATGTGTATTACTTTATATTAATTACACATATAGTACTATCCATTGCTATTGTCCCATTAGTTTTAAGAACCTATGCTAAGGCATATTTGAAAGATTATAAAGGCCATAGGGCATTGGCGAAATATACATTCCCGATATGGCTTTATGTAGCCGTTACTGGAGTCATTGTTTATTTAATGATTTCACCTTATTATAGCCATTAAATATGCGCACAACCTTTGTTTTAATAGCATTTGTTTTAGTTTTTTTACGTCCTGAAACCATGGAGGCACAATGCGCTATGTGTAGGGCTGTATTAGAAAGTGAAGCATCAGGGAGAACCGCAGAAGGCATTAATAATGGTATTGTTTACTTGATGGCAGTCCCCTACGTTTTAGTAGCGGGTCTGTTCTATTTTATCTACCGTAAAATGAGGACTTAACATAATTTTATAGATTTAACACTTTTTTTTATTTGATTGTGTAACATTGTGATGCATATGTAGTCTTATCCATTTGTGATACTAGTATTGCGCTCATCAATCAAAAACCAATCTGCATGTTCGATTTAGAACGATGGCAAGAAATTTTCGATACTATTCGAAAAAATAAATTGCGAACCTTCCTTACCGGTCTTTCCGTTGCATCGGGTATATTCATCTTAGTAATTTTATTGGGTTTTGGCCAGGGCATGCAAAATGGTGTGGCAAAGGAGTTTGAAGAAGATGCTTTAACCAGTGTGTGGGTATTTTCGGGAGTAACCACTAAGGAATATAAAGGACTTAATCCTGGAAGGCGTATTCAATTGCGTAATGAAAACTATGATTTTGCCGCCAGACTCCTAGAAGATGAAATTGAAAATAAATCTCCACGATATTTTGTACGTAACGCTTCCATTAATTACGGTAAGGAATCTTTGGCATATGGAGTTCAAGGGGTGTCTCATCAATTTCAGTTTATAGAGAACGCGTATATGTCTCATGGGCGTTTTCTTAATCATAGCGATGAAGTACATACGGCAAAGGTTGCTGTTATAGGTAATAAGATAAAACGGGATGTCTTTAAAGATACCCTAAGTCCGGTAGGCCAATTTTTGAAGATTTCAGGAATACCGTTTAAAATCATAGGGGTGTATGGTGATGTTGGTGGGGAACGGGAAGAGGAGCGTATATTCATACCGATTACAACGGCACAAAAAGTCTTTAACGGCGCTGATTACATCAACAATATGAGTTTTACATTGCCGCCTGCCGAAAACTTTGACGCCGCTGTAGAACAATCCATAAAGTTTCGTAACAAAATTGAATCTTATTTAAAGCAGGTCCATACGGTAGCCCCGGACGATACTAGCGCCATACAGGTCTTTAATCCAATGGAACAGGCAAAACGTTTTTATAATTTGGGTTTGGGTATAAAGTTGTTTTTTTGGTTCGTAGGAATATGTACGATTATAGCGGGGGTTGTTGGGGTAAGTAATATTATGTTGATTGTGGTAAAAGAAAGAACAAGGGAAATTGGGATAAGAAAAGCCTTAGGAGCAAAACCTTGGTCTATTATAGGTATGGTTTTGCATGAGTCGGTTTTTATCACTTCAATCGCTGGTTTTACTGGATTAATTTTTAGCATGAGCCTACTTGAAATACTAGGGCCGCACATTGAAATAGATTATATAGTAAACCCTTCTGTGAATTTCAATGTGGCTTTGGTGACTGTATTTGTCTTGATTTTTGCCGGTGCCGTCGCAGGTTTTTTCCCTGCTTGGCGAGCTGCCCGTATTCATGTCATAGATGCATTGAAAGAGGAGTAAGTACTTGGAATTCCTAAATAGCACAGTCCTGTTTAGCGTTGCCATAAAAAGAAGTTAAAAAGTAAAGAATGTTTAATAAAGACCGTTGGCAAGAAATTATAGAGGTATTGTCCACAAATGTGTTCAGGACCTTGGCAACTGCTTTTGGTGTGGGTTGGGGTATATTTATCCTTATTATCTTGCTGGCTGCTGGTAAGGGTTTGGAAAATGGCATACGAGCAGATTTTGGAGATATCGCTACCAATACCATGTTCATGTGGTCCAGAAATACTACTAAACCTTACAAAGGATTTCCTAAAGGTAGAAATTACCGTTTTAAACTAGAAGACGTAACGGCTATCAATGAACGTGTCCCTGGTCTTCGATTTATTTCCCCAAGAAACCAATTGGGAGGTTTTGGAGGAGCTAACAATGTCATAAGAGGTCTAAATGCAGGAGCTTTTAATGTATATGGTGATTATCCAGATATTATTAATCAGGAGCCAATGACCATTACTTCTGGTAGGTTCGTGAACCAGAACGATATAAATAATAATAGAAAAGTAGCTGTTATCGGTAAGGGAGTAAAGAACGAACTCTATGATAAGGGTGAGGATTTTTTGGGTTCTTACATAAAAATTCAAGGCGTCAATTTTATGGTGGTCGGAAGCTATAAAAAGAAAAATAATAATGGCGATGGGGAAGAAGGACAAAAAGAGATATTTGTACCTTTTACAGCATTTTCACAGGCTTTTAATAAGGGTAATGATGTTGGTTGGATGGCTATTACCGCCAACGATGGCAGCTCTATTTCAAGCCTGAAAGAAAGTATCGTCAACGTGGTTAAGGAGAATAGGACTATTCACCCAGATGATGAACGCGCAGTAGGCTATTTTGATTTGTACGAACAATTTAACAGAGTAGAATCCCTTTTTGGTGCTTTACGTTGGGTGGCATATTTTGTTGGGGTTCTGGTGTTGTTGTCGGGTATTATAGGTGTAAGCAATATCATGTTGATTGTTATAAAAGAGCGTACTAAGGAAATAGGTATCAGAAGGGCCTTGGGGGAAGACCCTTGGTCTATAAAGAAACAGATATTAATGGAATCTATCTTTTTGACGATTATGTCAGGAATGGCAGGTATTATTTTTGGCGCTGTGGTAATTTATGGTATCAATGCCGTTTTGGATACGGTTGGGCCTGTGGAAATGTTTGTGAATCCCAGTGTAAGTTTAGGGGTGGTAGTAACGGCACTTGTCATTTTAATTGTTTCCGGTTTATTGGCCGGGTTCATACCTGCACAAAGTGCCATTAAAGTAAGACCTATTGAAGCATTAAGAAGGGAGTGATATTGAGTATTAGCACTTTTTTAAAATAAAGAAAAAAATAAAATTAATACTGGGAATTCTTTTGATCATCGCTTTCGTCTTAATGAGACTTTCCTATAATCATCAATCATAAAAGAAAATTAATCTAACAAAATGAAGAAATCGGCAACTATTATCATCCTAATAACAATCGTATTGGCCTTTGGGGGGGCTATGTACTATTTGTATCAAAAAAATGCTGAAAACCCTGTCGTATATGAAACCAATCTACCATCCAAACAAACGATTATTAAGAAAACAATGGCCACGGGAAGTATCCTGCCCTTGGAAGAGGTACTTATAAAGCCTAATATTTCTGGTGTTATTGAGGAAGTATATGTAGAAGGTGGCGATTTTGTGAAGTCTGGCGATTTGCTCTGTAAAATAAAGGTCATTCCCAATTTGAATGCGTTAAACGATGCTAGGAATACAATCGATGAGCTAAAGATTGGGCTGGACAATCAAGTACGTAACTTAAGGCGACAGAAAGGACTTTTTTCAAAAGGAGTTATATCACAGGTAGATTTGGAACGGGCAGAGGTCGCTTACGATCAATCGAAACAGGCCTATGCCGCAGCTAGAAAAAGATATGATATTGTTAAAACCGGAACTACGGCAGGATTGGGAAAAGAGGCTAACACTTTGATTAGGGCAACGGTGAGCGGAATGGTGTTGGAGGTGCCGGTCGAGGTGGGCAACCAGGTGATTGAGGCTAACAATTTTAACGAGGGTACGACCATAGCTGCCATTGCGGATGTAGAGCAAATGATTTTTGAAGGAAAAATAGACGAATCCGAAGTAGGTAAGATAAAAGAGGATTTGCCTTTACAAATAACAGTAGGAGCCTTGGAGAATATTATTTTTGACGCTGTGCTGGATTATATTGCGCCAAAGGGCAAAGAAGAGAACGGTGCCATACAGTTTGAAATAAAGGGAACCCTGAAAAAACAGGATTCTGTATTTATCCGAGCGGGATTGAGTGCGAATGCCTCCATCATTTTGGCTAAGGTAGATAGTGTTTTGGCAATCAAGGAAGCCTTGGTGCAGTTTGATGATAAAACAAAAAAACCCTTTGTGGAAATTGAAACAGGCGAACAAGATTTTGAACGTAGGGATATTGAGCTTGGAATTAGTGACGGTATCCATGTAGAAATAAAATCAGGCATTGCCGAAGGGGAAAAAATAAAGGTCTGGAACGAAGTGAAACCCGACGAATTTGCCCAAAATTAAAATAGTATAAAAATTTACAGCTATTCTTGTAACATTTTCACAAGTTTGATGTCCTATTGATGGATGTCTTCTTTAAAAGCTTCCAAACAACAAAGAGAACTAATATGATAGAAATTAAAGATCTACACAAATCCTATAAAATGGGCAGCAATTCGTTGCATGTCCTAAAAGGAATAAATTTCTCAGTAGAAGAAGGAGAATTGGTCGCCATTATGGGCTCCTCCGGTTCAGGGAAGTCTACTTTGTTAAATATTTTGGGTATGCTGGACGAATTGGACGAGGGGTCTTATACCTTGGACAAGGTTGCTATTAAAGATCTTAATGAAACTAAGGCTGCTCAGTATCGTAACAAGTTCTTAGGTTTTATATTTCAGTCTTTTAATCTGATTAACTACAAAAGTGCTGTTGAAAATGTAGCCTTGCCTTTGTATTATCAACGGGTAGGTAGAAAGGAACGACAGGAAAAGGCCTTAAAATATTTAGAGCAAGTAGGACTTAAAGAATGGGCTACACACTTACCGAGTGAGCTTTCTGGTGGTCAAAAGCAACGTGTGGCTATAGCAAGAGCCATGGCAGCAGAGCCAAAAGTACTTTTGGCAGATGAGCCAACAGGGGCCTTGGATAGTACGACCTCCTATGAGGTCATGGATTTGATACAGAAGATTAACGACGCAGGGAACACTATTCTTGTAGTAACCCATGAGGAAGATATTGCCCAGATGTGCAAGCGGATTGTACATTTGAAGGATGGTGTAATCGTCGAAGATAAAAAAGTGGAACAAGTAAGAGCCTCCCAATATGTTTAGCATTGATACCTGGAAGGAAATATTACAAACAATTCAGAAGAATAAGTTGCGTACTTTTTTGACAGGGTTTACTGTAGCCTTGGGTATTTTTATTTATGTGACCCTTTATGGCATGGGTAATGGTCTTAATAATACCTTCATGAAATTCTTTGGTAACGATGCTACCAATATTTTAAGGGTTTATCCCTCCGAGACCACTATTCCTTTTGGGGGTTACAAGGCAAAGCGGCGAATCGAGTTCAAGAATAGTGATTTAGCGGATATTTCCAAAGAATTTGCGCCGTTGATGCAATATATTACCCCACGAATACAACGCAGCGCTTCTGTAACCTACAAGGATAAATCTGATAATTACACAACGCGTGGTATAGCACCCGGTATGCAGTTGGCAGAGAATACCATTATGATGAAAGGCAGGTACATCAATGTAAAGGATATTAGGGACAGAACCAAATATGCCGTTATTGGCAGAATGGTAGAGAAAGACCTTTTTAATGGTGCTGAGTCTATTGGAGCATACGTAGATATAGCTGGTAGTGCCTTTAAAATTATAGGTGTATTTCAAGATGATGGTGGTGATAACGAGGAAAGGTTTATCTACATCCCCTTTACCACACGCCAGCTTATTGAAGGTGATAATGATAAAGTAGATGAGATTGTAGTAGCATTTAATGAGTCTATTGGTTATTCCGGTGCTATGAAGTTGCAAAGAAACCTTGATGAATACATCCGTAAAAAGAAAGTTGTGAGTCCAAATGACCCACGTGGTATACGAATCATAAACGTTGCTGATAGCCTAAAGCAGACGCAACAATTTGCTAGTGTGCTTCAGATTATTATTTCTGGAATTGCTTTTGCTGTTATTATTTCTGGAATATTAGGGATTAGCAATATCATGGTTTTTGTGGTAAAAGAGCGCACCAAGGAAATCGGTATCCGAAAAGCCATGGGAGCAACACCCAAAATAATTATCAGCACTATTTTATTAGAGTCGATTTTCATTACAGCCATCTTTGGTTTTATCGGAATGATTCTCGGAATTATCACCCTTAATTCCATTGGGGGGAAAGTCTTGGAAGATGATTATTTTATAACAAACCCTTCCATCAATTCGGGAACGGCAATTTTTGTGACCATTCTATTGATTATCGCTGGCGCATTGGCGGCATATGTGCCTGCAAAAAGAGCGGCGCAGATAAAACCTATTGTAGCACTAAACGACGAGTAATATGAGACAGTTATTTGATTCGGATACATGGCGAGAAATTTTTCAATCTATTGGAAAGAATCGCTTGCGCACTTTTCTTACCATGCTGGGCGTGTTTATAGGTATCTATATTTATATAGCCTTATCTGGGGCCGCCAAAGGTTTGGACAATGGCTTTGAGAAGGAATTTGAAACTGTGGCTCGTAATAGCATGTTCATTTGGGCACAAACCACAAGCAAGCCATATGCGGGTTTTAAGACCGGCCGCAGAATACAGTTAAAATTACAGGATGCAGAGGAACTCCGAAGGCAGGTGCCGGAAATAGAGACCTTAGCGCCACGAAACGTTAGTGGTGTTTTCGGCTCTAGTCCAGGCGTAATAACCCGAGGGATAAAATCTGGAAATTATTCTGTTTTTGGCGATTTTCCTGAATTCACCAAAATTGCTACCAAGAAAATATATGATGGAGGTCGGTTTATAAACGACGAAGACATAAAACAAGAACGTAAGGTTTGCGTGATTGGCGAGCGTACTCAAAAAGAATTGTTCGATGTAGAGGAAAACCCAATAGGAGGCTATTTGGAAATTGAAGATGTAAGCTTTCAAGTGGTTGGCGTACATAAATTTTCTGGAGGTGGCCCTTTTGATAACGATAGCGATATTTTCATTCCGTTTACTACGTACAAAAAAATATACAATACGGGTGATAATGTAGCATGGTTTACGATTGCAGCTTATGATGATGCGGATGTTATAAAAGTAGAACAGGACATCAAGGCTAATTTAAGAAGGATTCATAAAGTCGATCCGGAAGACGAAAAGGCTATTGGCTCTTTTAATCTTGGAGAACAGTTTAAAAAGATTTTTGGTTTTTCCAACGGACTTACATTTTTGTCCTTTATTGTAGGTATTGCTACCATCTTGGCAGGCGTTATCGGTATTGGTAATATACTTTTGATTTCTGTTAAAGAACGTACTAAGGAATTAGGAGTGAGACGCGCATTAGGAGCCACCCCAGCAGAGGTTCGGAATCAAATTTTAATAGAGGCCTTGTTTTTGACGCTATTAGCAGGTGTCATAGGTATTATTATGGGTGCACTTACTCTAAAAGGAATCGATGTTTTCACCCAAGATGTAGATTTACCCTATACGAATCCAACTGTACCTATACCTTATGTTATAGGCTCCTTGTTGTTAATGGTGATATTGGGTGTGCTCATAGGATTAATACCGGCACAAAGAGCAGTAAGTATAAAACCCATAGACGCCCTAAGGGAAGAATAATAAACAAAACCAATAAATACTAATATACCTAAGAAATGAACAAAATCGTAAAATACATACTCATCGGAGTTTTGGTGCTAGGAGCCCTATGGGCAGCCTTATTCTTTATCAAAAGCAATAGCAAATCTGCAGTAACCTACGAAACGCAGCAGCCGTTTATGGCTACTATTGAAAAAAAGACAGTTGCTACGGGTAAAGTAATACCCCAGGATGAGGTAGAAATAAAACCGCAGATTTCCGGAATAATTGATAAAATACTATTGGAAGAAGGTGTAAAGGTAAAAGCTGGGGATTTGATAGCCGTTATAAAGGTAGTTCCCAACGAACAAGCCTTGTATCAAGCCCAAGGAAGGGTACGTAATGCGGAGCTATCTTTGAACAATGCCAAAATCGAATATGAAAGGAGCAAAACCTTGTATGATAAAGGCGTTGTTTCAAACCAAGATTTTATCAACCAGAAGTTAGCTTTTGAGCAAGGAGATCAGGAACTTAAAAATGCCAATGCCGATTACCAGATCATTCGCAGAGGATCTATAGGTGGTTCAACATCGGCCAATACCGATATTAGAGCTACTGTGTCTGGAACGCTGTTGGAGATACCAGTAAAGGAAGGTGATCAAGTAATACAGGCTAATAACTTCAACGACGGTACTACTATTGCCACAATCGCGGATTTAAGTAAAATGATTTTTGAAGGTAAAGTAGATGAAGGCGAAGTAGGGAAGTTGACCGTGGGAACGCCGTTGAAAATAACATTAGGTGCCTTGGAAGATGTAGAGTTAGACGCCAAGTTGAAATTTATTGCGCCAAAAGGTTTAGAAGAAGCAGGTGCGGTTCAGTTTAAGATAGAGGGTGACGTAGAGGTTAGTGATGATGTATTCATCAGGGCGGGTTACAGTGCAAATGCGTCTATTGTTTTAGAGAAAAAGGAAGATATATTAGTGATTCCAGAAGCCTTGTTACAGTTTGATAAATCTACAAATAAACCCTATGTGGAGTTGGCTGTTGGTGCGGAAGTAGATCAGAAATTCAAACGTAAAAATATAGAAACAGGTATTTCAGATGGGGTAAATGTTGAGATTTTATCGGGCCTTACCGAGGAGGATAAGATAAAGCAATGGAATAAAACGGAGCCAATTAAAAAAGGAGAAGAAGAAGGCGAAGAAGGCGAAGAGACTGAGGAGTAAACATCAATCAAAACAATAATCAAAACAACGAAAAATGAAAAGTAAACTAAGCACTTTATTGCTTTTTCTGGCAATAACGGTGGCATCTGCACAAGGTAAAAAGTGGAGCTTACAAGAATGTGTGGAATATGCCGTCGAGAATAACCTTAGCGTGGAGCAGTTTGAATTAGATTTTGAAAACGCTATGATCGATAAGTCAGATGCTATAGGTGATTTCTTGCCGACATTAAATGCAAACAGTAGGCTTTCCGGTAATACAGGTTTTTCTATTAACCCAACGAACAACCTTCCGACAAATACGACACAGAACAGTATTGATGGGGGAATTTCTACTACTGTTACACTTTACGACGGATTACGAAACGTACATCGTTTGAACAGAGCAAAACTAAATGCTGTAGCCAATCAATTTAGGCTAGATGATTTAAAAGACGATATACGATTGAATGTTGCAACCGCTTATTTAGACATTCTTTCTAACAAGGAGGGCTTAAACGTGGCTAGAGCTCAGTACAAGGCTACGGAACAAGATTTGAAACGAATTACCGAATTGGTGGATTCTGGTGTCGTTCCTCGTGGTGAATTATTAGATATACAAGCAACAGCTGCAACACAAGAACAGCAAATCGTAAATACCGAGGGCAATGTACAACTTTCAAAAATTGCCTTGGCCCAATTACTCCAGATAAGGGATTATGCTAATTTTGATGTTTCTGATGAAACTTTCCAAATTCCTATTTCAGATATATTGAACAACTCTCCCAGTACTATTTTTGCAAAGGCCTTGGAGTTTAGAAACGATATTAAGCTATCTAAAGCCAATATAGGCTTGGCTGAAAAAGATTTGGCAATAAGCAAGGGCGCTTTAATGCCTACAATAGGAGCCTTTTTTAATTATGGCACCAGATTTTCTGATGTAGCCCAAATACCTGGGCCACCATTAACTGCTGGAGGGCCACCTGTTTTTTTTACGCCAAATTTTACAGATCAACTTTGGATTTTTGATGGTATTACTTATGGTGTTCAACTTAGCATTCCTATTTTTAATGGATTTAGTGTTAGAAACGGAATTGAGCGTTCTAAAATAGCCGTAAAACAACGTAAAGTACAATTTGAGCAGGAAAAGCTTGCCTTGGAAAATGTTGTTAACCAGGCCTATGTAAATGTAAACACCTTCTACAAGTCTTACGAAGCTGCTGAAAAGACCTTGGAGGCTAGACGCTTAGCATACCAATATTCTAAAGAACGTTTTGATGTCGGTTTGTTGAATTCCTTTGATTTTACCCAAGCACAGGCTAGGGTAGATAATGCCGAGGCCGATGTAGTGCGTACCAAATATGATTATATTTTTAGATTAAAAATACTGGAATTCTATTTTGGACTACCTCTTTCATTAGATTAAGCTAACTCAATTACATGAAAAGCCTGTAAATTTTGAATTTACGGGCTTTTTCATTTTATAGTTAACCGCTACCTTTGCCGTATGGGATTAATCTTGAATTTGGAAACCGCTTCGACCAACTGTTCTGTAAGTTTGGCTAAGGACGGCAAGCTTTTGGTGTTGAGGGAGAACAATACGCCCAACTATTCCCATGCGGAACAACTCCACGTATTTATATCTGAATGTATCGCTGAAGCTAAGATAGCGCTAGCCGATTTAGATGCCGTTGCTGTAAGTAAAGGCCCCGGCTCTTATACCGGTTTGCGTATTGGCGTTTCCGCAGCAAAAGGCTTATGTTTTTCTTTGGATATACCTCTAATTTCCATTGCTACCTTAACGAGTATGGCGAGTCAGGTTAAAGGGGAGTATGACGTTGTAATTCCAGTTTTGGACGCCAGAAGAATGGAGGTCTATTCGGCAGTTTTTAATAGGGATGTAAATCAAATTAGAGATACCGAAGCTGAAATCATAGATGAGCATTCATTTATAGTGTACGTTCAAGATAAAACCGTTCATATACTAGGGAGTGGCGCCCAAAAAATTAAAGAAATACACTCCCATCATGCTATTTCTTTTAATGCCGATTGCGTGCCCTCGTCAAACGAAATGGCCGTCTTGTCCTTCGAAAAATATGCAGAGAACGACTTTGAAGATGTTGCTTATTTTGAGCCCTACTATCTCAAGGATTTTATGTTACAAACAAAGAAAAAATAAAGCTCCTGAACATTACTTTGCCCAGGAGTACTGCTTTTGAAAAAGTATATAGCACTAAGGCTGATGTATTACCCACTGCGGGAAAGGGATTTCTATGCCTTCCGCATCAAACCTATTATTAATTTCTTTAATCACATAAAAATGAGCTACCCAAAAAACATCGTTATTAGCCCAAAAACGTAAGATCAGATTTACAGAGCTATCACCCAATTCGCCAACGTATACTTCAGGAATAAGTTCGTTTAGTATATTTTTATACTAGGCACAAATATCTAAAAGGATATCCTTGGCTTTTTTAATATTTGAACCATATCCAATGTCAATATCTATTTTATCCCCTCTTGTTTCTTCCGCATTGTAACTGATGATATTGTTGTTGGAAAGCTGACCGTTTGGAATGATAGCGAGCTGATTCCCAAATGTTATTATTTTAGTTGTGAATATGGATGTTTCTCTTACCGAGCTATCTACACCTTGAGTGGAGATAAAATCCTTAATTTTAAAGGGTTTAAACAATAAAATAAGCACGCTAACAGCAAAATTTGATAGCGAGCCTTGTAATGCCAGGCCTATAGCTAAACCTGCGGCACCAATGATGGTTACTAAGGAGGATGACTGGACTCCTAGTTGGGTAATCACAAGCATAAAGAGTACAATTTTAAGACCTATAGAAATTAAACTTTGGGTAAAGGTTTCTAGTGATGCGTCATAGTCCTTTGCTTTAAAGAACTTGCGTATCATTCTATTGATAAACCGAATAAGATAGGTTCCCAATACCAAAAGAATAATGGCCATGATAAGGTTAGGTAGGGCATTCCAGAACCAATTTATGAAATTGTCTATATGCTCTTGGTAATCTGTAAATTGTTTTATGAAAATTATAATTTTGTAGCGTTTATTTTAACCCAAGTAGATTGATGCTTTAAGATAAGGAATTCAGTTTAAACTATAGCCCTAACTTTAATTTGCGAATAGCGCTACTACTTCTTCTGTTCGGGTCAAAGGTAGTTTACAGGTGCCTTCCTCACAGATAAAAACCTGGGTTGTTTTTTCTTTGTATCTGTTTTTTAATAAGGAAAGCGCTCCTTCACGTTCCGAGCCGCAAACAATACTCTGGGGAATGTAGCTGGTGCAAAGTTCCTTTCTTTTTTCTAAGTAATTCGTACCCACTATGGCGATTTCATAAAAAGGCTTTTGGTGCAGGAGTAGGAGTGATAACCAGTTGGCGTGGTTCTCTGGGCGTTCTTTTACTGTGGGTTCCATGCTTTGCATCATTTTTAAACTATGTTCGCCATATTTGGATGCCATCCCAAACTTGGTGAGTTTAAAAAGGTTTATGGCCATCATAGAATTGGATGAGGGAACAACATTATCAGATACCTCCAAGGTTCTCCGTACCAACATGGCATCTTCTTTTGAAGTGAAGAAAAATAGACCGGTAGCCTCATCTAGAAAATAGGTGTAGACATACTCTGTAAGTAATTTTGCCTTTGTAAGCCAAAACATATCGAAACTTACTTCGTACAATCCTATAAAACCGGCTATTACTGCCGCATAATCTTCCAAAAACCCGTTGATGGTTTCCTTGCGTTTGTTATATGTGTGACTTAACTTTCCATCCTCGGTCAAAAGATGGGTAGCTATAAAATTAGCGTTCCTTAAGGCTAGCTCTAGGTATTGGTCATCTCCTAAGTATCTATAGGCATCAGTAAGCCCTTTTAGTACTAGTCCATTCCAAGATGTTAGTATCTTAGTATCTAACCTTGGCTTGGTCCTAAGATTTCTTTCTTTTTTCAATAGGGATAGGCAATCGGCAATACACGTATCTAAGACTGATGTGGTCAAGCCGTGTTTTGCGGCAATTTGTTCCTTTGTTGCATCTCGAATGAGTACATAATTTTCATGCTCCCAATAGCCATAGGAATTGATATTGTAATAGTCTTTGAATACCGAATATTGATTTTCAAGTAGGCTTTTTAATTCTTTTTCCTTCCAAACATAATAAGCACCTTCTTCCAATTTGTTTTCTGAATTTGCACTATCCGCATCTAATGAGGAATAAAAGCCATTATTTGCATCCAAAAGCGCTTCTTCCAAGAATTGAATGGTTTCTATCACCACCCGCTTGTAAAGTTCGTTTTTAGTTTTTGCATAGGCCTTAGCGTATAGGCTAACCAGTTGGGCATTGTCATATAGCATTTTTTCGAAATGTGGTACGTGCCATTTAGTATCCACCGCATATCTAGAAAACCCACCACCTACGTGGTCATAAATACCACCCCATGCCATTCTGGTAAGTGTAGTGTTTATATAATCGTATATGGTATCGTCTTTTTCTTCATGGGAATAGTGCAATAAAAAGGCAAGGTTTACAGGCATCATAAACTTAGGAGCTCTTTTGTAGCCTCCTAAAAACGTATCAAAGTAGTCGGACCAATTTAGTACCATTTGACTCAGTTCTGTTAACGGTATTAGTTCCGGTGCTGTGCCTATAGCTATTTTATTTATGTCGGTAATACCTTTAGCGATGTTTTCAGCATACCCTATTATTTTTTGTGGGTCTGCTATATACAGTTTTTGTAGTTGGCTCAATACTTTTATCCAATCTCCTTTTTTTACATAGGTAGCGCCCCAAAATGGTCTGCCATCAGGTAAGGCAACAATATTTAAGGGCCAGCCTCCGCTACCTGTCATCATTTGTAAGGCATCCATATAAATATGGTCAATATCAGGGCGTTCCTCGCGGTCTATTTTTATGTTAATAAAATGGGTATTCATTATGTTTGCAACGGTTTCATCCTCAAAACACTCCTGCTCCATTACATGGCACCAGTGGCAGGCTGCATACCCTATGCTAATGAGTAGTAATTTGTTTTCTGCCCTTGCATCTTTCAATACATCTTCTCGCCAAGGATTCCAGGCTACTGGGTTATGGGCGTGTTGTAATAAATATGGACTTATTTCTTTGATGAGTGAATTCGTGAATTTTTCAGACATAAAGAGGAGGTGTTAAAATACTCATATTTATTTAAAAAAATAGCGCTAAAAAGGCGCTATTACATCCTATGCGAATGGTATTGCTTTACTTCAAAGGTGATTTTTACAGTAACCCCAAACTCACTTATTTTACTGTCATCAACAGAGGCACTTTGTTTGCTAATATAAACCGAACATATGTTCTTTATAGATTTTGAAGTGTGTTCTGCCGCCTTTTTTGTTACATCTTCCCAACTTTTGTCGGAATTCACCAAAACTTCTATTGCTTTTAAGACTACCATAAATAGTATTATGTAGCATTTGCATCAAAGCAAAAAAATAGTGTCAAATCTAAGTTTTGCAAACAATTATCCGTTTATTGCAACCACTTCGTTCACTTTATCGCCCATCATATTTTTGAGCATGGTCTCTATACCACTTTTCAAGGTATAAGTAGAGGAGGGGCAACCACTACAAGCTCCTTGTAAGACCACATTTACTCTTTTAGTATCGGGTTCATAGGACTTGAAAAGTATATTGCCACCATCTCTAGCAACGGCAGGTTTAACGTACTCTTCCAAAATATCAATGATTTCTAGGGAGATGTCGTCTAGATCTACAGGGTGTTCTTCGGCTTTAGCGCTTTGAGGTTCAACTGCATTTACTGCTTTTGCCTGATCAGAAACTATTTCCTTCCCATCTGCTATAAAGTTTCGAATTAGCTCTTTTACTTCAATAGTAATATCTTCCCATTCCGCTACTTCGTATTTGGAAACGGATACATAATTATCATCTAGAAAGACTTGTTTTACGAACGGAAATTGAAACAAGTCCATTGCTAGGGGAGATACCCTTGCTTCATCTATGTTTTTAAATTCAAAAGCTGCGGCAACAATTTTCTTGCTGGCAACGAATTTCATAGTAGATGGGTTAGGTGTCACCTCTGCATATACGGTAACAGATATTGGTTTTCCATTATCTTCTTCGATTACAACGGGTTCGCCGGAATTTAAATACTCTACCAATTGTTGTGCAACTTCATCTTTTACATCTTCCCATTGCACAATATCGTAGCGCTCCAAGCCAATGAAATTGCCTGAAATATAAATAGTTTTTACAAAGGGTAAATGAAACAATTGTTGCGCCAAAGGAGAGTTCTTTGCGTCATCAATATTCTTAAATTCATAATTTTTGCGATGCGCTAAAATATGATTGGCCTCAAATTTAATTATGGTGGGATTCTTGGTTCCCGATACGGTTATGGAATACTCTTTCATCTGTTGCTTTTATTTATTCAAATATCATTTGTCTAGGAGCTTTTTTTGGAGTGTTTCCTAAAACAGCTAGACTCGTTCTATCTGAAATTAATTTTAAACAAAAATACAAAGGAAATCTAAGTTTAGGTCTACATAATATTGTTATGGTTATGTCGTTATACAATATATTTGGCTCATTTCGAATCAAAGCCTTATTTTCAACATGAGATATAAATTTATAATAATAGTTTCTTTTTTAGTTTTTGGACTCAAGGCTATGGCTCAAGAAGGAATCCCAGTATATTTTGATTATCTGTCGGATAATTATTATTTGGTATTCCCTTCCATGGCAGGGGTAAGTCAAGGTGGTAAAATACGTGCCACAGCAAGAAAGCAGTGGTTCGATGTAGATGATGCACCAAGCTTACAAACAATAAATGCACATTTTAGGTTAGGAGATGGACCTAGTGGTATTGGTACTATAGTATTCAACGATGCGAATGGCTACCACTCTCAGACCGGAATGAAACTTACCTATGCACACCACTTAAGAATGGGAGGTGATGATGTTAGGGTTTTAAATCAACTATCTTTTGGGTTAAGCGGTACTATTTTACAAAGTAGTTTGGACGAATCCGAATTCAGATCATTAATACCCGATCCGTCTATAGCAGGAATAAAATTAAGTGCTTCTTATTACAATGTAGATTTAGGCTTGTCCTATAATTTTCAGGAATTTTATTCCCATGTTGCTTTAATTAATGCGCTAGGGAGTAAAAGGAACTTGTACTATAGAGATAGAGCTGATGACCCAAATCAATTGGTTATAGATAATATTAGAAGGTATTTGGTTTCCGTAGGATATATATTTGGCCGAAACGAATGGCAAGTTGAACCTTCCATACTTTTTCAATTAACCGATTTTACGAAAGAAAAAACAGTGGATTTAAATGCCAAAATCTACAAGGATGTTGATTTTGGAAGAATCTGGGGTGGACTGTCTTATAGAAGAAGTTTTGATGGTGCCCAGTTTCAAACCGCAACTGGTTTTGGGGAGCAGCGCTTGCAATTGATTACCCCTATCGTAGGTGCTAATATCAAGAACTTTTTGGTGTCGTATAATTATTCGTACCAAATGGGGGACATCCGTTTTTCTAATGGCGGTTTTCATCAAATTACTTTAGGGTATGATTTTGGTCAGAAAGAGCGTAGGTACGACTGTTATTGTCCCGCAGCACAATAAATTCAAGGCCTTTTTCTTATAGTGAAAGGCCTTGAAACTAATTTAGTCTGGTTACTCCCAGCTGTAATTTTTTACTTTCGCCTGTCTTTTATTGCGCTAAGCATTACGTTTTCCAGTTTACTGCTAACATTGTCTTTTTTGTTTTTGACGATGTAAGCTTTCCTTTTTACGATTGATAAAAGGACCATACTTGATTTGAAGTTTATATATGTAGTAGTTTGTGTAATTCTAACTTTGATAAATAAAAGTAAGTAGTATGATAAAAGCAGTACGGGGTAAATCGCCGATAATAGGTGAAGATTGTTTTATTGCCGAAAACGCAACTATTGTTGGTGAGGTGAGCATGGGAAAACAATGCAGTGTGTGGTTTAATGCGGTGCTACGCGGCGATGTCCATTATATAAAAATGGGGGATAAGGTAAATGTGCAAGACGGTGCGGTAATCCATTGTACCTACAAAAAATCACCTACCGTTATTGGTGATAATGTGTCCATAGGGCATAATGCTATCGTACATGGGTGCACGATTAAGGATAACGTTCTGGTAGGGATGGGAAGCATCATTATGGACGATTGTATTGTCGAAAGCAATAGTATTATTGCCGCTGGAGCCGTGTTGACCAAGGGCACCCACGTACCATCAGGAAGTATTTTCGCTGGAACGCCTGCAAAAAAGATTAAAGATATAAGTCCAGAGTTAAGTTCTGGAGAAATTAACCGCATCGCAGAAGCTTACATTATGTATTCCGGTTGGTTTAAGGAGGAGCTTAAATAAAGTGTAGTCTAAAATATAGCATGACTTCTGTCAGAACAAAAAACCAGGTTTTTATCTAAAGGGGCACATCAATATTATATGCTTATTTTTGTCACAGAAAATTTGAACGCATGAACGCATATATATTTCCAGGTCAAGGAGCTCAGTTTATAGGAATGGGTAAAGATCTCTATGAGAATTATCCAATTGCCAAAGAACTCTTTGATCAAGCTAATGGTATTCTAGGTTTTTCCATCACTGAAATTATGTTCAACGGAACGGTGGAAGGCTTAAAGGAAACTAAAGTGACCCAACCGGCTATCTTTTTGCATTCGGTGATTTTGAGTAGCGTTATGGGAGACTCCTTTAAACCAGATATGGTGGCCGGACACTCCTTGGGTGAGTTCTCTGCTTTGGTTGCGAATGGTGTGCTGACTTTTGAAGATGGCTTAAAATTGGTATCCCAAAGGGCATTGGCCATGCAAAAGGCTTGTGAAGCGCAGCCCAGTACCATGGCTGCCGTTTTAGGTTTAGAGGATGAAGCTGTGGAGCAGGTTTGTAAGGATACGCCTGGCATAGTGGTTGCTGCTAACTATAATTGTCCAGGACAATTGGTTATTTCAGGAGAAGTGGAAGCGATTAATTTAGCTTGCGAAAAAATGAAAGAAGCAGGAGCCAAAAGAGCTTTGGTGTTGCCAGTTGGTGGAGCATTTCACTCCCCATTGATGGAGCCTGCACGGGAGGAATTGGCTGCCGCAATAGAAGCAACTACCTTCGGCACCCCTACATGCCCCATTTACCAAAATGTAAGTACGACCCCAGTGGTAGATGCCGCTGAGATAAAAAAGAATCTTATATTACAACTTACCGCCCCTGTCAAGTGGACGCAGAGCGTACGAAACATGGTGGCGGACGGAGCATCTATGTTTACGGAAATAGGACCTGGCAAAGTCTTGCAGGGCTTGGTTAGAAAAATAGAACCTACTGTACAAACACAATCTCCCATACTGGAATAATACGGTTTAACCCTAACACTAATTTTTAGCCTGATATGTAAGGTTTTAGGTGTTTTTTTTAGTAATATTGAGAGCTCTATTTTTGACGTAAACACACTGAATCACTGTTAATTTTATTACAGTTTGTTCTAATAATAGTCTATGAAAAAGAAAAGAATGCATACAATGTTTGCCCCTTTTTTAAGTACTTCTAAAATTTCCAAAAATCTATTGATTTTTGGTGCGTTTATCCTTTTTGGTTTTAGTGTCTGCGGACAGCAGTCAGTCACCATATCAGATATAAGTGGAGCTGAGAATGGCGGTCTTATCACGGTCACTGCCACTTTAGATAATGCAGGATCAGGATTTACGGTAGATGTTTCCACATCAGACGGTACGGCGACGGCCGGGTCGGACTATACATCAGTGATTAGCCAAACCTTAACCTTTGTAGGGGACGAAAATGAGACACAGACATTTACTGTGTCGCCAACAGATGATACGGATGTGGAGGGAAATGAGACCTTGACAGTATCAATGGGTAATTTGGCTGGTACTACTTCCACAGTTGATATAACGGACACTGCAATTATTACTATAAGTAATGATGATTCTGCTACGGCGACTATTACAGCGACTGACGACACAGCCACGGAAGCTGGCACGACAAATAACGGTGAATTCACGGTCAGTATCGGGTTGGTGAACAGTACGGGCAGCCCCATCGTGGTGAACTATGAGATTTCTACGGGGGGTGCGAATGCGACCAATACTACTGATTATGGTACTATAGGCACGAGCGTATCGATACCCAATGGAGCAAGTAGCGCCACGATAACAATAAACCCTGTTGATGATTCGGTTGTCGAAGGTACCGAGACGGTAATTTTAACCTTGGTCAGTGGTACGGGCTATGATGGGGTCGGTGCACCGAGCACTGCCACGGTGAACATCACGGACAACGACAGTTATACGGCGACTATTACAGCGACTGACGACACAGCCACGGAAGCTGGCACGACAAATAACGGTGAATTCACGGTCAGTATCGGGTTGGTGAACAGTACGGGCAGCCCCATCGTGGTGAACTATGAGATT
>JBLIEO010000004.1:0-64560 GCA_047633095.1 Maribacter sp. | reverse complement strand
ATAGTTTGTCAGCTAATGCTTTGCAGGAGCAACATCCAAAAAGTAATAGATTACGTTTGGTATTAGGGCTTGAAGCTAAAAATCCAGCCATAATTTTACCAGATGCAGATATGGATTTGACTATAAACGAATGTATTGCAGGAACGCTTTCCTTTAATGGACAACGCTGCACGGCACTTAAAGTGGTCTATGTACATGAGACTATTCAAAAGAAATTCAATGAACGTTTTACTGAAGCGGTAGACAGTTTAAAGTTTGGTAACCCATGGGATGATGGTGTGAAACTAACCCCTTTGCCCGAGCCACAAAAGCCAGTATATATTCAAGAACTTATAGACGATGCCCTTGCGAAAGGAGCTAAAATACTGAATAAAAAAGGCGGACAACATTTTGATAATTATATCTGGCCAGCTGTTTTGTATCCGGTCACAAAAGATATGCGCGTGTACCAAGAAGAACAGTTTGGTCCTATAATTCCCATTGTTCCCTTTGTTGATATTGAGGAGCCTTTAAATGATATGGCGGAAAGTAATTACGGACAGCAAGTGAGTCTTTTTGGCAAGGACGTTTATGCCTTGGCTCCGCTAATCGATACTTTGGTAAACCTTGTTTGTAGAGTGAACTTGAATAGTTCCTGTCAAAGAGGACCAGATGTATATCCTTTTACGGGAAGAAAGGATTCCGCACAGGCTACGTTAAGTGTGCATGATGCACTGCGCTCTTTTTCCATTAGGACTTTTGTAGCCTTTAAGGATAACGATCTTAATACAGAGGTCATACAACAACTTCTGGAAACCAAACTCTCCAATTTCGTGAGCACGGATTATATTTTATAAGAACCATATTCAATACATTAAAAAGCATCGAAATACTATTTCGATGCTTTTTTTGTATGTTATTTTATCTTTATTTTTTATAAAAAATACATCATAGGTTAATTTAGCATATATATGTGATAAGACTGCACGTAATATTCTACTATTTCACCATAACTTTGTTTCAATAATTATAGGGTCAATTTATAAATAAAAGAGTGACCATATATAACTGAACGGTCATGAAAATTAATCCATCAAATAAGAAAGCCTTACTGGCATTGGCCATAGGAGGTTTTGGCATTGGCCTTACAGAGTTTGTGATTATGGGAATCTTAACAGAGGTGTCTGGGTCATTGGGTATTACGATTCCAGAAGCGGGTCACTTTATTGCTGCATATGCCTTGGGAGTGGTGGTAGGTGCTCCAATATTGACAAGTCTAGGTTCAAAAGTTTCAGCTAAAAGAATGCTCTTCATGTTAATGATTTGGTTTACGGTATTCAATACGCTGTCTGGATTAGCAACTGGGTATACCAGTTTACTATTTCTGAGGTTTTTATCTGGAATTCCACATGGGGCCTTTTTTGGTATTGGTGCTGTTGTTGCCACCAAACTTTCAAAACCAGGAAAGTCTGCACAAGCTATTTCTATTATGTTTTCGGGTCTTACAATAGCAAACGTTTTAGGAGTGCCTTTAGGCACATATCTTGGACAACAGTTTAGTTGGAGTGCTTCGTTTTTTCTTGTAGGTGCAGTAGGTCTATTAGCACTTTCTAGTATTTTACTTTGGATGCCACATATAGAAACTCAGAATAAAGAAAACAAAGTAAATAGTCAAAAGGGACTTAAAAACATGGAGTTTTGGGCACTAATTGCCTTGACGACTATTGGTACAGGTGGCTTCTTTGCATGGTACAGTTATATTGCGCCACTAATAACTGATATTGCGGGGTTATCTGATAATTTTGTAGGCTATGCCATGATGCTCGCCGGATTAGGAATGGTCGTAGGGAATTTTCTTGGGGCTAAAATGGCAGAACTTTTTGCCCCATTAAAAGCAGTTATTCTTAGTCTATCCGTAATGGTTATTATTTTACTTATAAACATGATTATTGCCACTAATCCTTATCTATTAATGCTGTTGACTTTTGTAATAGGAGTAGTTTCCTTTACTGTGGCAACACCCATACAAATGGCTATTATCAATACTTCTAAAGGTTCAGAAATGCTAGCTTCCTCCATGAATCAAAGTGCTTTTAATATGGGAAATGCTTCTGGTGCTTATCTGGCAGGACTACCCATCGCCTTTGGTTACGGAATTATGTATTCTAGTTTGGTAGGTGCTATATTAGCTTCGTTTGGAGTTCTTATAGCTTTAGCTATTATGATAATAAGAAAGCAAAAGGAGGTAAAGTATCGAAAAATGGTAATGAACTTGTAACTAAGATATCAAATTCTAAAATCCAATTTAAAAGGAACTTATTTTATAGGTTCATTTTTTTTGTTTAAAATTGTGTTCTTTGGTAATAAGCATTATTTTTAAGGAATTACTATTTTGTTAAACGCTAGAAGTAATGCAGTTAATGGATACTTTAATATTAATTACTGCGTTGTAACTCTACATAAATCCTTTTATTGTGCACCGTATTAAACTATTCATTGGCAGCGCTGCTTTTGTTCTTACAGCATACATACTAACAGTTTCTTTAGTCCAGCCAGATAAAAAAAATAGTATTAATCCTGTTCAATCTCCAAATAAATCTTTGGCAGATGTACAAGAATTACGGGTATATAATTTTCATAAAGAGTTATTGTCCAATGCCTTAAGTTCTTATTTTGAACAAGCAATTAAAGTTGGAGATATCGTTGGTGCAGGCGTAAGCATCGTACAAGGAGATTCCATTTTGATTTCCGATGGATTTGGAAAACGGAATGTTGAGAAAAGTGCTGCTGTTGATGGCGAGACTGTATTTCGCCTAGGTTCCCTGTCCAAGGGTTTTGGAGGTGTTTTGGCTGCTAGCTTGCAGTCTGAAGGTAAATTAAGTTTCGATGACCAGATAGTGAAGTACTTGCCTGATTTTAGCTTTGGGGACGAAAACAACACCAAAAGTGTAAAATTTGAACATATCCTTTCCCATACCTCGGGAACGCCTTATCATAGTTTTACCAATTTGGTAGAGGCGGGCATATCTATAGCAAAAATTACCAATCGGTTCGATGAGGTCGCACCCATTAGTATCCCAGGTCAACAATACAGCTACCAGAACGCTATGTTCGCAATAGGGCAAGAAGTAATGCGGAAGGCTGCCGGTACCGATATCAAAACATTATTGACCAATAGGTTTTTTAAGCCATTGGGGATGTCGCACATGTCTATGAATCATGAGGATTTGCTTAAAGAAAAAAATGTGGCATTGCCTCATAGAAGAAGTGGTAAAAGTTGGAGGACTACACCGTTAACCGATAAATACTACAACGCTGTATTGGCAGGAGGAATTAATGCAAGTTCAGTAGATATGGCCAAATGGATGCGGTTTTTACTCGGTCATAATCCCGATGTATTGGAATCAGTATCCATGAAGCAGGCTTTTGAGCCATTTATAACGTTTAAGAATAAAAACAAATATTATCAGCGTTGGGAGGGACACGTTAAATCCTCCTACGGTTTTGGATGGCGCATTCATGAATACCAGAAAACCGATGCTCAGGGCATTGAAACCGTTTGGCACCATGGCGGAAGTGTAAATAACTACAGAAACGAGATTGCGGTATATCCAGCATCCGATTTAGGAATCTGTGTCTTACTGAATGGAAATTCTAAATTAGCCAGAACCGTAATCCCAGATTTGTACGCTATTGTCCAAAAAGTTTATGAACAAAAAACGAGTGCAGCAGGAGCTGAAAAAGGATAGCTGTGGGGACTATTTTTATTGAGCTGAACGTACCTGGTTATTTTTTTAATAAAAATATCACGCAACTTCATTTGACTAGTAGACCTACTTTCTGTCCTGTAATACTATTATATTAAGTATATTCATTTACTTGGGAATGTACTCGTGTAACGGGTTAACCGGCGCGAATCGAATGGTATATTTTCGCACACAAATATGGTGTTTAGGGACATGAAAAAGAAGGAAGCTGAGAAATTAAAAAAACCGTGGCCAACCAAAGCTGCTATGGAACAAGTATATGCTCTAAACCTATGGGGTAGTAATACAGCGGCGTTTTATTCGGGCGTGGGTTCCCATAATCACAATCTTGTAAATCCGTACCTAGACGTACTCACTTCATTTTTGAAATCTTTTAAAGTTCGCCTAGTAGTTTGTGATTTAGGCTGTGGGGATTTTAATGTAGGTAAAGAATTGGTAAGGTATACCAAGAACTATATTGCGGTAGATATCGTTCCAGCACTGATTGTACACAACAAAGAAAAATTCAACCAAAAACGTTTAGAATTCCAATGTTTGGATATCGCAGTGGATGATTTGCCTTCAGGAGATTGTGCGGTACTAAGGCAGGTGCTGCAACATTTGTCCAATACTGAAGTATGCGCGTTGCTACGAAAGCTTACGGATTTTAAATATGTAATTCTAACGGAACATCTGCCTGAAGGCGATTTTATACCAAATAAAGACATTATTTCAGGACAGGGAATCAGGCTTAAAAAACAAAGCGGAATCAACCTAACCGCTCCACCGTTTAATTTTAACGTGTTGTCTGAAAAACAATTATCGTCAGTTCTTTTAAAGGATGGAAAAGGAGTTATTGTAACGACGCTTTTTCAACTTTTTTAAGTAGTTTGGTATTGCCAATACTCCGTTGTTGGATTCTTTGTGAAACATTTATCTTACAGGTTGAGTTGAACCCTAAGAGCTGTTTCACAAAGTTTCTATCCAAAATAAATATAATTACTTAATTTGTGCCTGCCGCTTCGAAGTTTTAATCAAACGAAAAGCTTTCTGTTTCCTTGAACGAGGAAACGTCTAATTTTTCTATAGTTCCCCTATATGCTTTCCATTTGTCACTAAAGAATAAATTGGTTTTTTCTAAGGCACTTTTTAGTTCTGCCTCCGCATACCGTATTAGGTCACGTTCGGTTTTCGTGATACCCGTTTTTCGGGTATTCGTATAGTAGCTAGCGGTTCTAATACGTTGCATTACCGTAATTTCAGGATTACGGGTAATACCTTGGCGTTTGTCTACGGTTCCTAAATAAAGGGCTATGATAGAATCTACCTGTTTTACAATAGCCTTTGAGGCCTTTATCTGGTCGGTATACTTTTTTTCGTCCAGTTCTTTTAGGTCTTTGCTATATTTCTCCGCAACTATTTTGCTCTCTACTAATTGCTTAACGGCATCCGCAGCGGTCTGGCTCATTTTTTCTATGCTTTTGCCAGTTGCAAACACCTTGTTGATAACAGCAGTGTTTACAGGTAATCGAGGGTCTGATTTTACGGTAATCGTTGCCTCATCTGTCACTTCTCCAAAACTCATTTTTATGGTGTAGGTTCCCGGTTTTACATCCATTCCTCCAAATTCTTTTTTGTTCTTGGCAACAGTACGTGAGGCTCTGTCCGGTCCTTTCTCGTCCATTCTCCAATACATCCTATGGAAACCTGCTTTTTCAGGTGTTTTATATTTTAGCGTGCGTATTAATCGTGCCTCATCATAAATATCGAACTGTATGGAATCCTTTTTCTGCACGCCGGTCAGCTTTTCTTTTGCTGAAGGTGTTTCCATATCATTTTCGGTATCGGTATTTTCCTCATCATTAGCTTTCTTGTCGGCCCCTTTCTTCTTCCCTTCCTTTAAAAAGTAGGTGATCATAGCACCCTCTTTTTTGTTTTCCGCGTTATACATGGCATCTCCTCCAAACCTACTTCCAGTTGGTTGCTGGTATGCAGCTTGGTACGCTGTAGGTGGATTAAAAAGTGTTGCATCTGCCTGTAAGATAGATGCATTGGTGGCTACCGCCCGTAAGGGACGTATATCGTCTATAACCCAAGCGGCGCGGCCAAAGGTACCAATGACCAAGTCATGCTCCCTAGGATGAATCACTAAATCCTTGGTAGATACCGTAGGGAAACCTTCCGTCCATTTTTGCCAATTTACAGCGGCATCAAAAGAGATATAGAGTCCATCATCGGTACCTAAGAACACTAAGTTGGGGTTTTCTAAATCTTCTATAATGCTTAGGGTATAGCTTTGCACATCATTCTCATCTACAATACGTTCCCATGTTTTTCCGTAGTTTTTAGTACGGTAGGCGTATGGCGTATAATTGAACCTTCGGTAGTCGTTGGCAATTAATAGTGCTTCTCCCTTATTTTTATTAGACGCTTTTATTTGTGGAATCCAGCTTCCAGCAGGTAGTCCTTTAATATTTTGGGTAACCTCAATCCAAGTGGTACCGCCATTCTGTGTATAATGCACTTTACCATCATCGGTCCCTATCCATAGCATATTTTTTTCTAGAGGCGAAGGCTCAATGACCAGAATGGTCGTATGGTTTTCTGCTCCCGTGGCATCCATACTTAATCCACCACTTTCGCTTTGCTTTTGCTTTTCTGGGTCGTTGGTGGTCAAATCCGGAGAAATAATTTCCCAAGTAAGGCCTTTGTCGGTAGTCTTATGTACAAACTGACTCCCAAAATAGGCAGTGCTATTATCAAACGGATCTTGCCCAATGGCAGAGTTCCAGTTAAAACGAAGCTTTGTATCTGCATCCGGTGGGGTAGGGCGTACCGTATAGTTGTTTCCCGTTATATGGTCGTAACGCGAAACACTTCCCTGCTGACTCATGGTATACCCAAACTGAGCATTGTCCAAATCCGGGACGACATCAAAACCATCACCAAAACTAATTTCTTGCCAGTAGCTATTGCGTATTCCCTGATCCCGCCATACATATGCGGGACCTCTCCAAGAACCGTTATCTTGCATACCGCCATATACATTATATGGAAATTCATTGTCTACATTAATGTGGTAGAACTGTGCTGCGGGAATATTACCAACAAAACGCCATGATTTTCCACCATCTCTAGTAATATTCATCCCGCCATCGTTCCCGTCCATCATAAACTTTCCGTTTTTTGGATGTATCCACCACGCATGATGGTCTGGATGTACACCATTATCTGCTCTGTAGGCTGGCATAAGTTCTTTAAAGTTCTTGCCACCATCTTCAGAAACGTTCACATAGGTAAATACGGAATAGACTCTATTTTCATTCTGTGGGTCTACATAGATTTCCGAGTAGTAAAATGGTCTGTTGCCAATGTCAGATTTGTTGTTAATCATTTTCCATTTAAATCCGCCATCTTCTGATTTATACAGTGCGTTTTTCTTCGCCTCTACCAAAGCATAGACCACATCTGGTTTTCCAGGGGCAATGGCTATACCAATGCGCCCAAGGTTTCCTTTTGGAAGTCCATCCTCTTCCGTAATTTTTTTCCAGTTTTTCCCACCGTCATGGGTCATGTACATACCGCTTCCTTTTCCGCCGGAGTTAAAGAACCAAGGGTCTCGCTTATGCTCCCACATGGCTACAATTAGTTTGTTTGGATTCGTAGGGTCCATGACCATATCCGCTGCGCCAGTCTTATTGTTTACGAATAAAATCTTCTCCCAAGTTTCGCCGCCGTTCGTGGTTTTGTATACACCACGCTCCGCATGCTCGCCCCAAGGGGAACCTATGGCACCAACATAAACAGTGTTCGGGTTTGTTGGGTCGATTTTTATCCGGTGTATATGTCGTGTTTTTTCAAGCCCCATGGATTTCCAAGATTTACCTCCGTCCAAAGAACGATATACTCCATAACCGCCGTTAAGGCTGTTTCTGGGATTTCCTTCTCCTGTTCCCACCCATATTACGGCGGGATTGGATTGTTGAATGGTAACAGCTCCTATAGATGCAGTTAGTTCCTTGTCAAAAATCGGGTCCCATTTGATACCGCCCGAAGTAGATTTCCAGAGTCCACCGGAGGCAGTACCCACATACATGATGTCAGGATTGGAATGTACGGCATCTATTGCCGTAACGCGGCCACTCATACCGCCAGGTCCAATATTTCTGGGTTTTAGGTCTTGCATTAATTTCATATCGAAATTTTGAGCCAAGGCCGTACTGATGCAAAAAAGGAATAAAATAGTATGTAATACGTGTTTCATTAATGTAATGTGTTAGTTGATTTTTAAGTTTATTAAATACTGATTATCAGTTATCTAAATATTTTTTAGTTCCTATCTAACTAATACCGATAAACAGCACGAGTAAAGCATTTAATTTTATTAAAGTAAGGACAGGAACGTTCCATTTGTTGCCCATTGTTTTATCCTTTTGGACAGTTATAAAAAAGGAAGATGCAGGCGGATGTACCAGGCGTAGTTTTTTGGTCATTATTGGTCCGTAACTTAGTTGTATAAATATAGGAAAAAGCAAAGGTGTATTTCTTAAAAGGGTGTTAACAGTGGTTCGATAAGTTATTTGTTTTATCGAAAACAATAATCGTCCAACCCCTCTATGCTGTTAGGTAATCAATCAAAGTAGTAACAATTAAAGTGAAACTGAGTCTTATGTACACACCAATCAAATAAAAACCAATGAAAAATCAATTGACTCAAAAACGCCGACTTTTAATTACTGTAGTAATAACCTTAGTACTTGGAGCTCATATTGGTTGGGATTATTTTCATGGCGGCATACCCACCCACTATATTTTACATAGCAAAGATATGCCCGGAATACCAAATTGGTGGGGTGCTTTTGTGTTACCTGTTTTTACTTACTTCTTATTATTTCGTATTTCTAAACGCCTTAATGAGCCAGATAAAAAAGAATCACTAAAGCTAATTTGTTTACGGTTGTTAACTGGATTATTATTTGCCATAATTATTTCGGTTACTTTTTTAAACGGAATTGAAGTTAACGATTACCTTATAGGTCTAATTTTCATACTATCTTTTATGTTCCCTTTATTCAAATCAGAATACCTTTTTGGTTGGGTGCTAGGTGCCGCATTTGCTTTTGGAGCTATTATTCCCATACTGTTTGGTAGTATATTATGCCTTATATTCTTTATAATCTATCAATTGGTTAGAGTTATTAAAAAAGTAATTAAAACAAAAATCGGTTAGTTGTGAGTTTTAGTAAATATCCCAAACAATTCCTTTTCGTGTCTAGGGGCTATAGAGTTATAACAAGACTCAAAGGTTACGGTGTTAAAGTATGGGTTTAGATAGCTAAGGTAAAGCGCTTTATTTCCTCCAAACGGACGCTTTTCCATATCGTCAGTAAGCGGAAAAACAAACCAAACACCCACTAACTTTCCTGTGGGTGTTAATAGTGATGCCACATGTTGTGCATATGCATTGCGATTTTCATCCGTAGGAACAAAGGAGCAAAAAAACGTTTGTTCTAAGATAAGGTCATAGGACTCGTGATGTTCAAAGAAATTCCCATGTAGTAATTGGTCTTTAGGGAACTTGGGATTTCGTTTTTTAAATTCTTTTAACGGAACCTCTGAAATATCAATAACAACAACGTTTTTAAAACCCTGTTCCCATACGTATTGTGCCTCGTACCCATTGCCTGCACCAGGAACTAGAATTTTAATGGACTTATCTGTTAATTGATCTATATAGGCCTTTAGTGGGGTAGAGGGATACCCAATATCCCAACCTGTTTTTTGGTTCACATACCGCTCTGTCCAGTACTCATTTTCCTTTTGGGTATCCATTACTTAGGTTTTATTACGAATTTAAAATACAAATATAGCGGTTAATCATTGGGCAAAGAGTAGCAGTTAGAAGGTAGAAAGTGCATGATTTAAAAGTAAGTAAATCAGAAATAAATTTTTCATTTTATCTTGTTCGTAATCAATTTTATAAGCCAGAAACTATAACGGTGCGTGTAGCAGAAGTACGAAGCCCTAACCCTCATTACATTATTACCGGTTCAGGTTGTGCAGGATTAAGTCTACTCTATAGCATTCTAAAAGGCCCTGTTTTACAAACTAAAAAAGTCTTAGTACTGGATAAAACCGAAAAAAAGACAAATGATAGGACTTGTTGTTATTGGGTAAAAGGTAAAGGACTGTTTGAGCCCATGGTGACTCACGAATGGAAAGAGTTTGAGTTTTTAACTTCAGATCTAACGAAGCGGTTCAAATTAGAACACTATAGTTACAAAATGATTAAGGGCATCGATTTCTATAATCTTGTTTTAAACTTTAGCCAAGCGTTTGAACACGTAACGTTTAAATATGAAAATGTGAAGCAAATTCAAATCGAAAATGATATTGCTTTTGTAGAAACTGAAGTAGGCAGATACACCGGTGAATATGTTTTTAATTCTAAGAACCTTTTTAATCCTGAAATAAATACGCAGAATTCTCTCTTACAACAATTTGAAGGCTGGGTAATTAGAACAAAAAAACCATCTTTTAATACTGAAATTGGAGCGCTAATGGACTTTAGACTGCGTCAAGAGCGTGGTGCAACTTTCATGTATGTTCTTCCGACTACGGCGAGAGAAGCACTCGTAGAGTACACCTTGTTTAGTGAAAAAGTACTAGACAAGGAACAATATAAAGTAGCATTAGAAAACTATATAAAAGACAATCTGAAAATAGAGGCGTATGAAATTATACCCAAAGGGTATTTATTTTAGGCATCAGTTGTATGAACACAAGAAATTTATTGAAGCACTAACTTCAAATAAATCAATAGTAGTTCACTAATGTATGATGAGATATATTTTAATCATTCAAGGTTGTCTAAAAAAAGACAGTCGTAATTTTATATGTAAATAAAACCGAAATTTAGTGCTTTCCCCTTGCAATAAGTTCTTTAAATTAGCCTTTGGTAACACTATAAAATGAACCATAGCTACTATTTGAAATCTAATAAAGAACAAAACCATATTCAATTGAAAATTGGGGCTGCCACTTTCGCTTTGAATTTGATGGTTTTAGTAGTATCACTTTGGAGTGGTTATTACTTTTTTATTTTTCTTTCAATAAGTGTAACGGGTTCTATAATTGCCCCTTTTTTTGATATTCCAGCCCTTAAAAAAAATGGTAAATTGATTTACTATTCTTCTCTTTTTGTTGCCGAAAAAGAGCAAAAAGGAATCATCAAAATTCATGGCGGTTCATTATTTGATTATGTTTTTGTGATAGACAAAACATTAAGTGGAAAGCAGAGAACCAATTTTATACTTCAAAAGTATCTAGAAGGACTTTTGAATTTAATAGATGTCTGTGAAAAAGATGGTAATACGGTAGTCAAAATTAAGGGAACGACCTATATTCTAAATGAACGAACGGCTAATAAAATTGGATTTAATAGCATTAAAACCGACATTATTCAAAAAATAATCTTGATATACAACTATGTAAATGTCTTAATCTCAAATTCTATTGCAAAAAGAAAAATATCATTCCCAAAAATGAATACCATTAAAACGTTTGAAAGTACTATAGTGGAATTAATTAAACGAAGAGAATTCATTGAAGGATTGAATGATAAATTAAAAAATACTAAAAGGTAGTCAGGGCTTTTTGTAAATAACTCCATCTTTCATAACAAAAGATACCTCTTTCATGAACGAAATATCTTTTAATGGGTTGCCCTTTACGGCGATAATATCAGCCAAGTAGCCTTTCTCTAGTTTTCCTAATTGGCTAAGATGGAAGGTTTTTGCATTTCCAGCCGTTGCCGATTTAAGCACTTCTAAGGGCTGCATACCGTAGGCTACCATAAGCTCCATTTCGCGGTAGTTTTCTCCGTGGGGAAAGACACCAACATCACCTCCAAAAATAACGTTCACCCCAGAATCTAAGGCTAGTTGAAAAGACTTCTTTTTATTTTTGATGCGTTCAGGGTCAGGTTCTATATCTTTTTTCCAACCCCCATAACGGGTAATGGCATCTCCTGCCGCCAAAGTAGGGCAGTAGGCTATGCCTTTTTCTTTCATTAGTTTAAAAACCTCCAACGTACCACCATCGCCATGTTCAATAGTCTCTACCCCAGCTGCTATAGCTCTTTTCATACCTTCTGGGGTACTAGCATGGGCCACCACATATTTGCCTGCACTGGTGGCGCTTGCTACCAGTGCATCCAATTCTTGCTGTAAAAAAGTGGGTTGTGCGTTAGCACCTGGTGTCCAACGATAGTCCGCGTATACTTTAATTAAATCTACGCCATTACCCATTTGTCTTCGAACGGTTTCAATAATAGATGCTTCTCCGCTAGCCGGTTCTGCACCCAAAGGAACGGTTACCCCGTCATGGAAACCTTTTGGCCCGTAGGCACCCGTAGCCACGATTGCTGGCCCGGCCACTAATAATCTTGGACCAGGGATAATACCATTTTCTATGGTTTTCTTTAAATATATGTCGGTATAACCCGCTCCCTCGGTCCCTAAGTCACGCATGGTAGTAATTCCGGCAAGTAAAGAATTTCGGGCGTGTACTGTTCCTCTAATGGCACGCTCTACGGGTGATTCTTTAAGTACCTGATCGTTCCATGATGTTTCGTTGTACGGATGCAGTAATAAATGGGAATGCCCCTCGATAATGCCGGGCATCAAGGTCGTCCCTTCAAGGCGAACTATCTTGGCTTTTTTTGGTGCTTTTAAGTCATGTAATGGTCCAGCATATGTAATGCTATTATGCTCTACAAGAACTACCCAATTTGTATGTAACTCGCTACCGTCAAACACGTGTTCTGGTTGCAGTACCGTTTGGGTATTACTAAGTTGGAAAACCAAAAATGCCCCTACTAAAAGTGATTTGTTCATGTGCTGCTTTAATTGTTATCTTTGGCTAAAGATTCCAGTTGTTTGTTCAGGTTGTTGATTTCCCAAACGGCACCTTCTTTAATGACCATGCGAATGTTCTGAGTCTGAGAAATATCATCAAGAGGGTTTCCGTTTAAAATAACGATGTCTGCTACATTGTTCGCTTTCAACTGTCCATAATCAGTATCCTTTTTTAGGAATCGGGCTCCATTATAGGCTGAGGTTTTTAGCGCTTCCAAAGGAGATATCCCTGTTTTGACCAACTGCTCCAGTTCTTTATGTAATGAAATGCCCGGATAGGTATACGAATTAAAAGCACCACTGTCAGAACCTGCCAAAAGTCCAACACCGGAATCATGAAGAGATTTTGTGAGTACGCCAAAAAACTGTTGTAGCACCTTGCGGTCCCTCGTTTGTTCTTCACTCGCATTTAATGCACGTTGTATCCTTCCCTCGTAGGTTTTTACAATACCAGTATCCATGTATTTTAAATACGCATCGTTTTGGTGGTTTGTTTCGTCAAGATAGCTCAACGTTTCCCCAATGTGTAGCGTGGGTACAATATAAACATTATGATTCTTTAGATTTGCAAAGGTTTTTTGAGCTACACTATCCGCATAACCAGCCATCAGTAAAGGCATGGCATCCCAAAAACCGATTTCTTTGCGGACTAATTGTGATGTAATAACTTCTTCATTGGCAGCGCAGCCCTTCATGATGTAATATAAATGCTCAACCGCATCTACTCCCGCAGAAATAGTTTCATCCAAGGTAATGGTAAAGGGCATGTGTCCGGATGTGATTAAACCACGTTTCTCCGCCGCTTTTATGGTATTTAGATAATTTTCTCCTGTAATACGGCTATCGTACAATTTTACAAAATCAACCGGGATACGTTGGAGTGAATCCAATGCTATAGCGATATCACTCTTGTTAGTCACTTCAAGAGAACCTGCCCAAGTGCTATTTGGTCCGTCAATCTTTGGTCCTGATGTAAATATGGTAGGTCCAATGAGGTTACCAGAAGCTATACTGTCTCTCCATTCCATTACAGAAGAAGTTAAATCGCCACCTGCATCCCGTACCGTAGTTATACCATTTGCAATATATAATTTTAGAAATTCTCTATTGGCTTTTAGTAGTGAATCTCCACCTCTAAAATGAACATGATTATCCCAAAAACCAGGTAAAATATAATGATTTGTTACATCGATTGTTTTAGTTGCTGATATTTGTTCGGCATCTTTAGGAAGGACTAGTTTTTTAATTCTACCATTCTTTATCAAAATATCTTTAACGCTAATAGTCCCGGTTTCAAGGTTAATGATATTTCCGTTTTTTAAAATGACGTCATATGTAAACGTGTGCTCCTTATTACATCCAAAAAAAGTGATTAGTACGAAAAGCATACAAATCCGAAAAAAAGAAAAACTACCCATAAATTCGGCTATAAATGATAGGAGAAAGGTAAAAAAATTTACCGGTTTATAATTCTTCTTATACCGATAAAAACCAGAATAAATGCGGAATATCCTATAAAGAAAGGAATAATGTACTGATCAAGACCAAGTACCAGCATACTACCAATTAGCAACAACTGGAAACCTAGTCCAAAGGTAGATACCGCTGTCATTAACCATCCTGGAAGATGATTACCATCTGCTGCTTTACCGTCCAAGGTATAAATGATACGATCAAATACCCCGTATAGAACGGTATATAGAGAAAATAAGATATTCACATTACGTTGACTTTCACCCTTCAACGCTTTAGGTGTAGCTGTCTCAAATACTCTACTAGTGGTGTCGCCTTGGTGTTTATTTCTTAGAATTACATAGTAATAGTTATACAAGGTACCTTGGAGCTGTATGCCAATAAATGCCAGTAAAGTCAACCATATAGAACCTTCAGTTACATAACAAATAGTGATAAGTATCAATAGATTTAATAAGATGTCCGAAACCGAATCTAGATACCTTCCCGTATGTGAAGGTGTGTTTTTTTCCCGTGCCAACTCCCCATCCGCTGCATCCAAAATAGATTTTAATACTAAGAAGAACAAGGTGGCCCAATAATATTGGTTCAAAAGACACGTAATGGCTATTAGCCCGGCTATTACAAACATAATAGTTACGTGGATAGGCGTAAAAGAGGTGTGTTTAAGGGTTTTTGCAATATCTTTTGCAATAGGTCTACCGTAATCCGATAAATCCAAGAATTGATGTTCCTTGGGTAATTTTGACATGCAATTTGTACCTGACTGGAAAACCAATAACGGAAACACGCTAGCTTGGTACACCTTTCAAATATGCGGCAAAAATAAGACTAATTTTACAACTTGTTAACATTGAAATCCGAATGATTTTTGGTCATATTTTCGGAGGTTTGGACTCGGTTGGTTTTTATTGTTTTACACAAAATTTAAGGTGAAAGGTATAAACTGTTGCTAATTGTATTTCCAATGTGTAGTTTTAAACCTTGTTTAATAATTATTATGAAGTTGCCTAGCATGAAAAAGAGTTTCCCTTTCGTTATCCTATGTATTGTTTTTATGATTTTTTCCTGCACCAGCGAGAGAGAAGGAATCCCTAAGGTTTTGGTATTTTCTAAAACAATGGGTTTTAAGCATGCATCTATTCCATTAGGAATTGAAGCTATCCATCAGCTCGGATCCGAACATGGATTTGTTGTTGATACGACCAAGAATGCAAACCTATTTACTGAAGAAAATTTAAAACAGTATTCGGCCATTATTTTTATGAGTACCACGGGTAACGTTTTAAATCACTATCAAGAGGCCGCTTTTGAACGTTATATTCAAGCGGGTGGTGGCTTTGTTGGCGTCCATGCCGCTGCCGATACCGAGTACGATTGGGGTTGGTATACTAAGCTGGTAGGAGCTCAATTTTTGAGCCACCCAAATGGAACACCCGAGGCTGATTTTCTTATTCAGGACAATAGCTTTATTGCTACGAAACATTTTAAAGAAAAAGTTTGGCACAGACCAGATGAAATTTACAACTATAAAAACATTAATCCAGACCTAAACGTTTTAATGACCGTGGATGAGTCTACCTATGAAGGTGGTGAAAATGGGAAAAATCATCCGTTTGCATGGTACCATGAGTTTGATGGTGGACGGACGTTTTATACTGGCGCAGGTCATACGGATGAAAGTTATACCGAAACTCTTTTCTTGAATCATCTACTAGGTGGAATTCAATATGCCATAGGTGAAAATGAAAAGCTCGATTACGCCAAGGTTTCTTCTCAAATACCACCAGAAATAGACCGTTTTTCAAAAATCACCTTATCTGAAGGAGAATTTTTTGAGCCAACAGAAATGACTATCCTTCCGAATAGTGATGTACTCATCGCGCAACGTAGGGGAGAGGTAGTATGGTACAGCGAAGCGACAAAAAAGATAACCGAAGTGGCGAAGTTAGACGTGTATAACAAAACATTGAATACGCCTGGGGTAAATGCAGAAGAGGGCCTAATGGGGATACAGAAGGACCCTAATTACGAAACAAACAATTGGGTTTATCTATATTATGCGCCAACCGGAGAAGCTGAGGTAAACCGCTTATCCCGCTTTAAATTTACCGAAGGTATTTTTGACATGGCATCGGAACAGGTGATTTTAGATGTTGAAAGTCAGCGCGAAATCTGTTGTCATACGGGTGGTTCTATCGCATTTGGACCAGATAATATGTTGTATTTATCTACAGGTGATAATTCAACTCCGTTTAACGAAAAAGGCGCTAAGTATGTACATAGTGGCTATGCACCTTTGAACGATTTACCGGATCATCAGCAGTATGATGCGAGAAGATCTTCTGGAAACACGAACGATCTTAGGGGTAAAATTCTGAGGATAAAAGTAAATGAAGATGGCGGTTATGATATACCGGAAGGAAATTTATTCGCTGTAGGTACGGATAAGACAAGGCCGGAAATTTATACCATGGGACACCGTAACCCATACCGTATATCTGTTGATAGCAAACGAGGGTATGTGTATTGGGGAGATGTTGGGCCAGATGCTAGGGCAGATAGTTTAGGAACAAGAGGGCCTAGAGGTTATGACGAAATGAATCAGGCGCGTGAAGCGGGTAACTTTGGATGGCCATTATTTATTGGTGATAATAAGCCATACCGTGCCTATAATTACGAGACAGGCGAGTCCGGTGATGCTTTTGATCCTGAAAAACCCATAAACAATTCCAGATATAATACGGGTCTAACGGAGTTACCAAAGGCAATGCCTGCGTATGCTTTTTATCCTTACGCAGCGTCTCAAGATTACCCGCAACTAGGTACAGGTGGTAGGAACGCAATGGCGGGTCCTACCTACTATTCTGATTTGTATCAAGGTGACAAGAAACTGCCGAGTTATTATGATGGGAAAGTAATTATCTACGATTGGATGCGTGGCTGGATGAAGGCTATTCATTTAAATGAAGATGGGAGCTACACTAAAATGGAGCCTTTTGCCTCTGATATCGATTTGAACAGTTTAATAGACATTGAGGTAGGACCCAACGGTAAAATCTACCTACTTGAATATGGGAGTGGTTGGTTTTCTAAAAATGCTGATTCTGGTTTAGGGTTTATTGAATACAATGGAGGAAATAGACCACCGTTAATAGACGAGTTGCTTGTAGACACTACTTCTGGCCAACTACCACTAGCTATAACCGCTACTGTTACCGCAAGGGATCGCGAAAAAGATGGCATGACCTATAGCTGGAATTTAGGAGACGGGGAAATCAAGGAAACCACAACACCAGAAATCTCTTATTCCTATGCCGATGCAGGAGATTATAAGATTAGCGTGGAAGTTAAGGATACTGCGGGCGCGTCTGCCAAAAGTAATGCGGTCACCATTGTTGCCGGTAACTCTAGACCGGAAGTAACTATTAATATTACAGGGGGAAACTCCTCTTTCTTTGTTCCTGGGCAAGACGTTCAATACGCAGTAAACGTTGTCGACCCAGATGGTACCGGTACTATTAATGAAGCGCATATTTTTGTGAGTATAGATTATTTGGAAGGAATGGATAAAGTGGGTATGTCATTAGGACATCAACTGATATCCGCTTCAGTAACTGGCAAAGCACTAACGCAGTCGATGGATTGTAAAACCTGCCATAAAGAACTGGAAGCTTCTATAGGGCCAAATTATACGGATATCGCTCAAAGATATAAGGACCAAAAAGATGGCATGGCTTACTTAAAAAAGAAAATTATTACTGGTGGCACCGGTGTTTGGGGAGAAGTTATGATGCCCGCACATCCAGATATAACTTCGGATGAATCCAGACAAATAGCCATGTATATACAATCCTTGGCTGCTGATGAGGCAAAGAAATTATCATTACCGATAAAAGGAAAGGTACGGCCCGAGATTAAAAATCCTGGCGAAATAATGGTGATTACAGCTAGCTATACAGATGAAGGTGCCGAAGGTGCAATGCCGCTAACAGGGTCTAAATCTGTTGCATTATCTAGTAATACTATTGGATTTTCAGAAGCTACAAAAACCAAGAATATGGCTGCCGTTATGTATGGTGGACAAGATTTACTTTTGCTTGCAGGTGAAAACGGATGGTTTGAAATCGAGGAGGTAGACCTTACCGGAGTTAACACGATTGTATTGGGTGCTGGGTGGCAAGAAGCTCCAAAAGCGATATATAATTTTGATGTCCGTTTGGATACCCCTAACGGGGAAATTATTGGCAAGGGGTCATTGGCCGTCCAATCTCCAGGCACGCAAGGCGGGGGAATAGTGATGCCTCTTGCTACAAAATCTACTGGAAAACACAAACTTTTTGTTACCGGAACTGTAGAAGCAGGTGGTACACCTTCTATGCTAGCTATTGTAAATGCAACATTTAATTAATCAATTAGTTTTTTTAGATAGTAAAGCCCGTTTTATAACGGGCTTTTTTAATTTTTGAGCTCCGTTGATATTGGATATTTTAAGTCTTGTAGAATAGAAACTATTGAGTATGGTTAAATCGTGTAGCATATTTTAATGACTCTAAAATTGTTATTAGTCGAATTTTATATGTTTTCATAGTATTTTGTCATTAATTTTAAGAGATATAAAAATGGTTTGCTATTGCTATGAAACTAAATACATATATAACAACAAAAGATTTTTTAAGGGGAGTCACAGCCTTCCTTTTTGTCATTCTACTAAGCAGTAGTTACTATTCTTGCAAGGAAAACCCTTCTGTTTCAGAAAAAGTGATTGCACAAGCTGATCTAAGTGGTATTCCCGATAAAATCGATTTTACATTTGATGTAAAGCCTATACTATCCGATCGTTGTTTTATATGTCACGGTCCTGATAAAAATGCGATTGAGGCTGGACTTTCATTACATAAGGCTGAAGATGCTTATGCTGCTTTGGGAGAGTTGAAAGACCGATTTGCCATTGTCCCGAACAAACCTGAAGAAAGTGAGCTTGTGTATCGTTTATATTCAGAAGATCCTAATATTGTAATGCCCCCGCCAGAGTCTAATTTGGTGCTGACCCCAAAGGAAAAAGCTATTTTAGAAAAGTGGATAGCGCAAGGAGCAGAATATAAGGAGCATTGGGCGTTTATTCCTCCGGTAAAGCCTGAAGTGCCAGAAACAAGGGATATAGACTGGGGTGTTAATGAAATAGACAATTTTGTATTAGATAAAATGCAATTGAACGCACTTACACCATCGCCTATAGCCTCTAAGGAAAAGTTGATGCGAAGGGTTTCTTTCGATTTAACTGGAATTCCTCCCGCACCGGAACAGGTTCAGGCATTTGTGAGCGATACGTCGGAAGATGCCTACGAGCGAATGATAGATACCTTATTGGGTACCAAGGATTATGCAGAACACATGGCTACGGAATGGATGGATATTTCACGCTATGCGGATACCCATGGCTATCAAGATGATTTTGAACGTACCATGTGGCCATGGAGAGATTGGGTAATCCATGCATTTGATAAAAATATGCCCTATAATGAATTTGTGACCTATCAATTGGCAGGTGACCTTATGCCAGATGTAGATTTAGAAAAAATAGTAGCAACTGGTTTTAACAGAAACCATAAAATAACTTTTGAAGGAGGGACTATTCCAGAGGAGTACCATATAGAATATGTAGAAGATCGCTTGCAAACTTTTGGAACCACTTTTCTAGGGCTTACCGTGGAGTGTGCCCGGTGCCATGATCATAAATACGATCCCGTTAGTCAAAAAGAACATTTTGAGCTCTTTAGTTTTTTCAACAATAACAAGGAAAAACTTATAATTCCACGGCCAGGAACAACTCCAGAACCGTTTGTAACTATCACAGAAAAGGATACGGAAGGTATTTTAAGTTTTGTAAACATGCAAAATTCCACTAAAAAAGAGCTGGATTTAATGGTGATGTACGAAAGGGAAGAAATGAAGCCAGCCTTTATTTTGAACCGAGGGGCCTACGATCAACCTACCGATGCCGTATTTCCAGATACCCCTAATTCAGTATTATCATTTCCTGAGAGTTACCCAAGAAATAGATTGGGTCTTTCTAAATGGTTATTTAATGAAGAGAATCCATTAACGGCCAGAGTCACGGTAAATAGGTTATGGCAGCGCATGTTTGGTACAGGGCTAGTAAGCTCCTCCTACGACTTTGGAAATCAAGGTGCATTACCTACGCATCCTGCGCTATTGGACTTTTTGGCTATCAAACTGAGGGATGAGGGCTGGAATACTAAAGAAATGTTGAAGTATATAGCGCTGTCCGAAACGTATAAACAAAGTGCTGTCACCACACCTGAACTTTTGGAACAGGATCCTGAAAATAAATTATTGGCACGCGCTTCACGACTACGACTAACCGCTGAAATGATACGGGATCAGGCATTGGCTATTAGTGGACTACTGGTAAAAGAGGTCGGTGGCCCAAGTGTAAAGCCGTATCAGCCAGCAGGTATCTGGGAAGAGACCACGGGCGGTGGTGGCGGTAGCACTTCAAATTATGTACAAGGTACAGGAGCCGATTTATACCGAAAAAGTTTATATACGTTTTGGAAAAGAACGGTACCACCGCCTAGCATGATGACTTTTGATTCAGCCTCTAGGGACTTATGTTCTGTAAAGCGCCAAGAAACGAATACCCCGTTGCAGGCCTTGGTATTGTTGAATGATCCACAAATGGTAGAAGCTGCAAGGGCTCTAGCTACAACTACGGTTAAGAAGTATCCTGAAAATATTGAAAAACAATTAGGATATGTATTTCAGAAAGCAACTTCTAGGTTACCGGATGCGGAGGAGGCCAGTATGCTTTTGGAGCATTACAAGGATATGCGCGCCAAAATGGATAATGGTGTATTTACGGCGTCTGAATATATGGGTATAGGCGAATTTAAATCGGACACTGGTGTTCCAGAAAAGGACTTAGCGTCCTTGGCATTGGTAGCACATACCGTACTTAATTTGGATGAAACAATTACAAGAGGATAGTTATGAGTGAAAAGAAAATTTTAGAAGATCGTTCGCTGTTCTTAAATAGAAGATCCTTTCTAGGAAAAGCTGCCTTAGGTGCAGGTTCGGTAGCATTGGCTTCATTATTGGGGAACCAGTTTTTTAGGAAAAGCAAAAATGGTATCCTTACGAAGGACAATGATTTCGGCGGTAATAATGGTGTTATGAATGCGCTGCATCACGCATCAAAAGCTAAAAGGGTTATTTACCTGTTCCAAAGTGGTGGCCCTTCACAATTGGAATTGTTTGATTATAAACCTACCTTAATAAAACGTAGAGGAGAGGAATTACCCGATTCTATAAGACAGGGACAACGGTTAACGGGAATGACTTCGGGTCAGTCTAGTTTCCCATTAGCAGGTTCTGTCTTCGATTTTAAACAGTATGGACAAAATGGAACATATATAAGTGATTTACTTCCATATACGGCAAAGATGGTAGATGATTTATGTATTGTGAAATCGATGTACACCGAAGCGATTAACCATGACCCTGCGGTAACCTTCTTTCAGACAGGTTCGCAGCAACCAGGTCGCCCAAGTATGGGATCCTGGTTGAGTTACGGATTAGGTAGCGAGAATAAAAACTTGCCTGCCTTTAGTGTGCTTCTATCGAGAGGATCTGGAAGACCAAGTGGTCAGCCTTTATACACAAGATTATGGGGTAATGGATTTTTACATTCGTTGCATCAAGGCGTTCAATTTAGGGCAGCAAAAGATCCGGTGCTGTATTTGAACGATCCCAAAGGAGTGACAAAAGAGGGAAAAAGAGCTATTTTGGACAAACTAGCCGAAATGAATGATAAGCAATTCCAAGATTTTGGAAATCCAGAAATCCAGAGTAGAATAGCCCAGTACGAAATGGCATATAAAATGCAAACTTCGGTTCCAGATGTAATGAGAACGGATGATGAGCCAGATTATATTTATAAAATGTACGGGGCCGATGCTAAAATTCCAGGCACGTATGCTGCGAATTGCCTTTTGGCAAGAAGATTGGCAGAACAGGATGTACGGTTTATACAATTATACCATATGGGTTGGGATCAGCACGATAATCTTCCGGGAGCGATAGAAAAACAAGCTAAGGATGTAGATCAAGCTTCCGCTGCCTTGGTTGCTGATTTAAAGCAACGGGGCCTTTTGGAAGATACGCTTGTGATTTGGGGTGGTGAGTTTGGTAGAACTAATTATTCTCAAGGTATTCTAACGGATACCTCTTATGGGCGTGACCACCACCCAAGATGTTTTACGATGTGGATGGCCGGCGGTGGCATAAAACCGGGTGTTGTTTATGGGGAGACCGATGAATTTGGATACAACGTTATAAAAGACCCTGTGCATGTGCATGATTTCCAAGCCACAATGCTTCATTTACTGGGTATAGACCATGAAAAATTGACTTATAAATATCAAGGAAGAAGATTCCGATTGACGGATGTGGAAGGGCACGTACTTAACGATATATTAGCGTAATGGAAAGAAGAAAATTTGTCAGGAATAGTAGTATCCTCTCGGCAGGGATAGTTAGTGGAATTGCTCAGGCCAATGTTTTTAGCAACTATAAAGATGCTATTATTGGACATAATTCACATCAGTATAAAATTGATTTACAATGGGGAGCTTTAAATTCTAATTTTTACCCCGTCAACGATTGTCATGAAATGGTTCAGGATTCTAAGGGTAGAATACTACTGCTTACCAACCACACGAAAAATAATGTTATTGTATATGATCGTTCCGGAAAGCTTTTAGAGGTTTGGGGAACCGACTATCCCGGTGCACACGGACTTACCTTAAACGTAGAGAATGGGGAAGACGTGCTTTATATTGCTGATAATAATCGGCATGAAGTGATTAAAACCAATATCAAAGGACAGGTACTTCAGGTATTTCCCTATCCAAAGGAATCCGGAAAATATAAAACTAAGGACAGCTATGTTCCTACAGAAACTGCAATTGCTCCTAATGGAGATGTCTATATTGCCGATGGTTACGGGGAGCAACACATAATGCATTACAATGCCAGTGGAGAACTTTTAAATGTATTTGGAGGGCGGGGAGAAGAAGACCATCAGTTTAACAATGCACACGGTATTTGTTTAGATACTAGGGATGCTGCAAATCCAACATTATTGATTACCGCTAGGCAGCAGAATAAATTAAAACGTTTCAGTCTCTCTGGAGAATACTTAAGTGCTATTGATTTGCCGGGAGCCTTTATTTGTAGGCCTGTAATACACGGAAAAGATATTTATTTGGCGACGATTTGGTCGGGAGATGGATCGGAAGGAACTGGTTTTATTAGTATACTTAACGAACAAAATGAACTGATATCGGCACCCGGTGGATGCAATCCTGTGTATGAAGATGGCAAACTAAATCCCATGTACCAGAGCTTAAAGGTATTTCATCATCCGCATGATGTTTGTGTTGATGACGATGAAAATTTATACGTTGCACAGTGGAATTCAGGAAAAACCTATCCTATCAAATTATACCGTGTATAATGCGTAGTACATTCTATTTTATTTTAGGTTGCTGTGTCATTTTTACGTCTTGTAAGGAAAAAGAAATTGTTGTCTATGCTGCTGCTGAGATTTTTGAGCTTGCCAATCCTAAAATTGAGGTAGACTCGCTCCTGTTCAATACTTCGGCTAAGGTATCTGCCGTTTTTAATATGAAGGGAATAGACATTAGATACACCATAGATGGAAGTGAAGTAACAGCTGATGCGCTTTTATATCAAAGCCCCTTAACCGTAAACGAACCAACCGAGTTTAGCTTTCGTGCTTTTCATTCAGACTATATACCAAGTAAAGTGGTTCGTACGCGTTTATTAAAGGTGAAAAATGATGTGTCTACAGCAAAAGTAAGCCTTACGCCCCAAGCTGATTCAAAGTATCGTGGTCATGGTGCCAAGGGCTTGGTTGATTTACAAAAAGGAACAACACAATTTAGAGCTAGTAACCATTGGATGGGTTTTCAAGGTAATCAAATTAGAATCTTGTTAGACTTTGAAAACGAAACTTCTATTTCCAAACTGATTGTAAGCTCCTTAAACGACCACGGTTCTTGGATTTTTCTTCCAAAGGCCATTCGTGTATTTACAGACAGAAAAGAGGAAATAGGAAAGATATCGATACCACTGCCAACAACGGTTGAACCAAAAGGTATTTCCCTATTGGATGTTCCTGTGATTTCCCGTTCGTACAAAAGCATAGAAGTACATATTGATTTATTGGAAACGATTCCGAAATGGCACCAAGGAAAAGGCACTGCGCCCTTCTTTTTTATCGATGAAATTTTAGTAGAATAATATGACGTATTTATTTATAAATATTGGCAATTTTCATCCTGTTTTGGTTCACATGCCCATAGGGATTTTAATGTTTGCTTTTGTTCTTGAAATATATCAACGTGTAAGACCAGCTGAAAATTTAGGTGGTAGCATTAAACTGGCCCTTGGTTTCGGTGTACTAAGTGCTCTAGCGGCTATAGGAACAGGGCTTTTATTGGAAGAGAATGGTGCCTATGATGAAGAATTGCTTTTTAGACATAAATGGATGGCAATTTCGCTTACCGTAGTTTCCATAATTATTTTCTTTGCCAAAGAATCTAAAAAACCACTTTTAGCTAAATTGTATTTTCCATTATTTATTGTAGTAAATATCATGTTGGTTTTGGCTGGGCATTGGGGCGGAAGTATGACGCACGGGGAGGATTTTTTAACCAAAGCCTACTCCTCGGATAAAAATAGTATCGTAAATGTAGACGAGGCTATCGTATACCAAGATATTGTGCGGCCCATCCTGGATGCCAAATGTATAAGTTGCCACAACGCTAAGAAGGCAGAAGGGAACTTGTTAATGACCTCACGAGCAGAACTTCTTGCCGGTGGGGACACTGGCAACCCTTTAGATTCCGTTTTGGATTTAGGAAAGCCCTTAATGGCACATCGTATGGCCTTGCCTTTGGAAGATGAGGAACATATGCCACCTAAGGGAAAAGTACAATTAACACCCAACGAAATTGCATTATTGAATTGGTGGATGGAAAACAAAAACTGTTTTGAGTGCAAAACGGTAGATTTGGACCGAAATAAAAAAATACAAGCCTATTTAAACGCCTTGGAAGTAGATACTTCTACAAGATCCTTGTTGGCTAAATCCTTAGAGCCCCCTTCCGCCGAATGGTTGGCTGAAGTAGCTGCCACTGGAACTTCTATCTATCCGCTAAAGGAGGGTAGCCCTTTGTATATAGTTTATTTGGCAAATAAAACAGCATTGAGCGAAGCATTCTTTGACGTGTTGGATACCTATTCCGAAAATATTGTGGAACTAAATTTAGGAAATTCGAATTTTAACGATACGTTGGTTTCAAGCCTTAGGGCGTTCGAAAACCTTACCAAATTACAACTACAGAATACTGCTATAACAGATAAGGGATTCCAAGCTGTAGCAAAATTAGACAATTTAGAATCCTTAAACCTGTATGGAACTTCAATTACTGACGCAGCTTTGGAAGATATTAAGGCCTTGTCAAAACTGACCGACCTATACCTCTGGAAAACCGGAATTACCGATGAAGCACTGCGTGCGTATGCGGGTTTAAACCCTAGTACCACCGTTCATAGTATAGATATGGATATGTTCAGTGCTACGGAGCTATTACCGCCTACGATTTTGGCAGATAATTACTTTATAAAAGATACTGTTACCGTCGAAATAAGCTACCCTTTTGATGATACGGCTATTTATTATACCTTGGATGGTAGCGAGCCAGATACCACGTCAGTCAGGTATTCCACACCAATTATAGTTTCCAATACCACGAACCTTAAAGCGGTAACGGCGAAAGAAGGCTGGGGCATAAGTGAAACTGCCTTGGCGTATTTTAAGAAAAGTACTATTGATTATAATGATATACTACTAAATAAACTGCCGGCTGAAAAGTTTACTGGTGCCGGCGGAGTTATGCTAGGCGATTTACAACGAGGTTCTACTAATTTTGTAGACGGAAAGTGGCTTGGTTATGAAGGGTCGCATTTTAATGCTACGTTTGAGCTGGACAAAGTCCAAGAAATAAGCTCCGTTTCTGTTGGGGCTTTATCCGCACCTGGGAATTGGATATTTTTCCCTACCGGTTTCATTATATCCGTTTCGCAAGATGGTAAGCGATTTACGAGATTGCATAAAGAAAGCCTTCGACCACAAAAACCTGATTCAAGTATTTCGCTCAAATTTTTTAATACCGAGTTTGCTAAAACAACCGCAAAATACGTTCGCGTAGAGGTGAAGAGCATCCTTAATAATCCTGCTTGGCATCAAAACCCTGGAGGTAATAGTTGGTTGTTTGTAGATGAGATTGTGATTAATTAAGTATGTTTTTTATAAAGAGTAGCAGTTTCCCGTTCCATAGAAGATACGGTCCTAGCAGTATCCCAAATACTGTAGGTAGTTTTTATAATAAAATCTTTAGAATAAGAGTTTTCTTCTTAATAAGGAGGGATTAAGGGAGTCGTTAATTTTTGTTGTCTGTTTGAATTAAGGCTCGAGTTTCACATAGCCCTTAGTCCCCTCTTTCTAGAGTGGAAACTAGGGTGTTTTTTTAAAGCGTATATATTTACCTTATTATAGCCGGCGCTGAGATAATATTGGGCAGCCTCATACACTGGAAAGGGAGCTGTAGATTTGAGTTGTCTGCTTAAAGTATGCTAGCGTCTATCCGTAATAAAACGGTTATGATGTAAATGAGATGCTATTTAATTAGGTTTGGTATTGCTCTTGTGTTCGCATTTTTTTTTCTAATAGTTACTTTTACTTTCTTGTAGTAACCTCAGAGTTGTCAATCAAGCTTTTTCATTTCAACCCAAAAAGGGAATATGTTTTTTGAATCTATGGCGTAAAACGGAATTAAATCACAATCCATTTGAGAAAAATATACGTTTTTCATCTCAATAGTATCCACCCCCTCTTTTTTATTTACCATTTGCTTAACCAAGGTATTCGCCTCTAAATACATTCTGCCATTTGCCTTTACCGGTTTTATAAACTTAAATAGTATATCATAGTACCCTTCGGCAATACTAACGTTCCACTTGCCATAAACTTCTTCTTGGGCCCAAATTCCGCGTTGACCTCCTGCATCATTTCTGTTCAAAATAACAGGGTTTTCGGCTGCACTTCCAATACCAATCCGAGGCTGATTAATGAGGTTTTTAGAAGCTATTAAATCATGGTAAGTTTCATCTAGTTCTTTTTTGAGATTGATTGCGATAATTTCGTTCTCTACTATTATATTTTTTTGCTCGTAAGGGTCTTTGTCAAGATTAAATAGTTCAAAGTCCTTAATTGGTGCATTATAATTTGTGTTACCTACTAGTTTATAACTTCCTTTTAATAAGGTCATGTTATAATAAAGCTCGGGGTAACGCCTTGTCCAATAGAAAAATAATGATCTGTTAGTCCAATCCTCTTTTTCACTCATAATAAGGGGCACTAAGCTTTTACCATCAATTAGGGTTTCCCTAGGCAGTTCAACATTACAAATTTGCGCTACTGTTGGTAAGATATCAATATGAGCAGCTCTTGTTTTAATATCGGTATTTTTTTCAAACTTCGAAGGATATCTAATATAAAATGGTACCCGAACCCCTCCTTGGTGCACATCACCTTTACGGCCTCGCATACCTCCTACATATCTGGTTTGCTGCGGGCCATTATCTGTCATGAAAATAATCAAGGTGTTATCAGCTATAGCTAAGTCATCTAGTTTTTTGAGGAGTTTCCCAACATTATCATCTATGTTTGTTACCATAGCATATACTTTTCTGGCATCTTCCTTATCCTTTTCCGTCATTGGTTTATGGGGTCTGGGGTCATTCTCAAAGCCCGTAGATGGATCAATATCTTTGTAGTATTCATAGTACTTTTCAGGAACCTGTAGTGGCGTATGTGGCGCGTTAAAAGAGAGGTAACACAAAAAGGGTGAATCTTTATTCTTTTCTATAAAATTCAAAGCCTCCTCCGTAAAAATATCTGAGCAATACCCTGTGTAGGCCTCTTTTTTATTGTTATGCCAAAGAACAGGGTCAAAATAACTTTTATCGCCTTTAAAATAGGTGGTAATATCACCAACCTGACCCATTCCTCCAGAAAGGTGTATCACCGATTCATCAAATCCCTGATCAGTTGGTCTGCTCGGGTAATTATCGCCTAAATGCCACTTGCCAAAAATCCCACTTTTATAATCTGCTTGTTTAAGCATTTCGGCAATGGTGACTTCATTTGATGCCATTATGGCGCCACCGTTATACGTATCTCTTATACCTGTACGCAACGAATAGCGACCAGTCATAAGGCTTGCACGGGTTGGAGCACAGACAGGGGATACGAAAAAGTTGTTGAAGCGTGTACTCTCTGTTGCAAACCCATCAATATTTGGTGTGCGTACATGTGGATTTCCTGTAATACCAAGATCTCCGTAACCTTGGTCATCGGTCATGATTATAATCACATTCGGCCGGGGTTTTTGCTGTGCAAAACTTACCGCAGAATAGCATAAGAAACAAGATAATGTTATAAAAAAAAGAGCTTTTATTTTCATGGTTTGATTTAATTTATCTTGCTTTTACCCCTTGTGTAAAGTAACTAATTGGTGTAGCTATTTTTTTCTACTAGCATCATAAACTTCTAAAAATTTAAACGCAACTACATCTCCTTCACATCAATATAAAAATTAGAATCTACTTCAAAAGTTGCGTTCCTTCGGTACTTGGCTGCTCTTTTCCATATTGTAGTAGGGTTGAGCCAGACTGCTTTGTCATTTATGAATACGCGTATGGGCATATGTAAGCCATCAACTACATTCGTATATCTGTACTTTAGTTCTTTTCCATCGATGGTGTACTCTAAAACGGGTATCATGGTGGTTCTTAAATACTGATCAAAAACTTTGTTTAGTTTTAAATCCGTCTTTCCTTCGATGTAGTTTTCTATTTGTGCTGTGGTTACGGTTTGGTGGTAAAAATCTTTATTTAATCCTCTTAGCACTTGTCGCCATTTTTCATCATCCTTTACCAACTGTCGTATAGTATGCAATAGGTTGGAACCTTTATAATACATATCCCCAGAGCCTTCAGAATTCACATTATACGTACCAATGACAGGTCTGTCATTTTTTATATTTTGCCGTAATCCCTGAACGTAGGCTTCGGAAGCTTCTTTGCCATAATGGTAGTCTAGGAATAGATTTTCCGAATAGGAGGTAAAGCCTTCATGCACCCACATATCTGCAATATCGGTGTACGTGATGTTATTAGCGAACCATTCGTGTCCGGATTCGTGAATCAGCAGAAAATCGAACTTCAGTCCCCATCCGGTTCCGGACAAATCCTTGCCCAGATAGCCTTTTTTCCATTGATTACCGTAGGTGATGGAACTTTGATGTTCCATACCCAAATAAGGGACTTGTACCAGTTTAAAACTGTCTTCGTAAAAGGGGTAAGGACCAAACCAGTGCTCAAAAGCAGTCATCATTTTAGGTGCGTCCTTAAAGTGTTCTTTGGCTTTTTCTAGGTCGTCCCGAAGGACCCAATAATCCATATCGAGGACTCCTTTTTCTCCATTGTATTTTTCTCCAAAATGGACATAATCCGCTATGTTTACGTTTACTCCATAATTATTTATAGGGTTGGATACAAACCAATGTGAGGTATTTGTTACAGTGTCTAGTTTACGCAGCCTGCCGTTTGCTACATTGGTTAGCCCTCTAGGCACCTTTACGCTAATAAGCATACTATCTACTTCGTCGTACATGTGGTCCTTGTTGGGCCACCAGACACTGGCGCCCAAACCTTGACACGATGTGGCAACAAAGTGTTTGCCGTTGTCATCCCGTTTCCAGGAAAAACCGCCGTCCCAAGGAGCACGTATCGCTTCCTTTGGGTTGCCGGAATAATGTACTACAACTTCATTGAAATCCCCAGTATTCTGTTGCTTGGTCAGTGTTACAAAATGAGCATTGCCGTTGGATTTGACTGCTAAAGGCAGACCATCCTGAGTTACTTTTTCAATTTTCAGGGGTGGTTGTAAGTCTACTTGTAATACTTGTTGACTTTCCAACACCTGATAGCGAATGGTGTTTTTACCAGTAATATACTTTTCATCCGGTTTTACCTCAATATCCAAATGATAGTAATTCAGGTCCCACCAAACGCGCTCTGGAGTAATACTACCTCTAAGTGTGTCTTGTTCCGTGAACGCTCTTTTTTCTTGTTGTAACTGGGCTTGTAGGGTACCAGTTAAGCATAGGATTGTTAGCAACGCTAGCGATTTGGATTTATTCATTTGCGATATCATTATATTATACTAGTTTTCGACTTAATCGACTTAATCGACTTTAAAAATACAGCTATTTCTATAAACAGACGCGTCCGTATTTTCGGGTTATCCAATACTCAAGAGTGGAGCTTTCTTACCCATAAAAGATAGATAATTATTCTTGTACCGGAATTTCATTGAAATAGTGTGTCTCCAAATATGCTGTTACTGCACTTTCGAAACCTACAGCAAAAGCCTGTCTATTGGCTGCGGTATCCCTAAGTCCTGCACGATTACACTCCACTTGTATACCATCTATGCTTCCACCTTTGTAAGAACTGTAATTCGCGGTATTATAGCCTCCGCTAAAATAATTATCTGGAGCAAGTGGAACTTGATCTGCGCTAGATGGAACGGCCGCAAAACCAGTTTGATCTAGCAGGCTACCAAAGGCATTGTCGCCTTTTAGAAGTTCTGTGTGTACTACTCCTGAGAGATTATTCCTCGCCAAATTTTGAATGGAACTTACTTCCAAGAGTGCAGGACTGTTAAGGGTTTCATTCGGTAGGGCGAGTTCGTCTTCAAATAGGAGGTATCCCAGTTCAACCCGTTGTTTTGGATTACCATGTCCATGAAGGTCGATAAACAAGCCTTTTTGGAATTTGGCTTTTACTTCAGTTCTACTAGTTTCAATCTGACCATGAAAAAGGTCCCAAACGGCTTGGGCGTTAGTGTCACCACACGTAGCGTCTACCCTGTTTCTATTGGCATCCATCTTGGAACGATGCATCTTATTTACAATCAAATAGGGCTTTTGCCCGACCTTGGCAAACTCTGCCATAATAGCTTGGGACAATTCTATAGTAAATTCGTCCATGACACTCACGGCATCGTTACAGGTGCGATTTGTAATTTTACTCGGTTTCAGTTCACCTCCATGAGGTACACTTAAAATAAGCGGAATGTTACCAGCTTCAAAATGCACATATTCTTCTGCGTTTAAGCGGACTGGCGTCTCTATTTCAGGGGCATCGGAACCCCCGCAGCTTACTAAAATTAAAATGATAAATAAGAGGTAAAATGAGCTAAAAAAGGGGGGTACTTTTTTTTTCATTTGTATTTTAAAATTATGTTATCTAAATACGGCGTTTGGAAATACTACTTGACTCTCAAACCCATCTGCACCAACAGCAGAAACTCCAAAGAAATAGTTATCTATGACAATTCCTTTTAAGGTAAACTCGGTCACATCTCCTACATATCTGCTGTTGTCCCAAGTAGGGGAAGTGGTGTCTCGCCAATAAATTTTATAACCCGTTGCGCCAGCTACTTTACTCCATTTAAATTTGGCTGAGGGTTCTACAATACCGCCAATTTCTACTTTTTTAGGCGCTGGTGGTGCCCATGCCAAGGATGCCATATTAATGGCATTTACGGCGGTTAATTTAGCTGCGTAATCAAAATCGACATGTTCCAGAACATCGCCATAGGCAATACCATCTTCCACTCGAATGTCTTGGTGCTGTTGTGTATAATTTTCATGCGCTTCCATAATACGGATACCCGCAAAACCAGCATCGTTAAAAGGCCTGTGGTGTCCACCACGCCCAAAGCGGTCCAACCGATAAATCATCATGGGATTCATGTCCGGCATATAGGTTTTGGTGGTTTTGTGCACGTATCTCGCCAATTGCCGTGATATGCCATCCACTTCGCCGCCATAAAAACGACGGGCATTACGTTCTTTTTCCGTTTCTGTTGCGGGAACAGGTTCTGAGAAAATTCTAAAATCCGTACTACTGGTAATACCATCAACCCCTGTTATATTTCCAATCATATCATTATTGAAAATCCCAATGATTTCCCAGCCTTGTTCTTTGGCATAAGCAGCAACGCCACCACCACCAAAAAGACCTTGCTCTTCTCCGGAAAGACCCATGTAGATAATACTATTCTCAAACGTGTATCTGGATAAGACTCGGGCGGCTTCAATTGCTCCCGCCATACCACTAGCATTATCGTTTGCTCCGGGTGAATCGTCCGTATAATTCGTAGGGTCGCTCACACGAGAATCGATATCACCACTCATGATGATAAAGCGATTAGGATATGTGGTGCCGCGCTGCATCGCCAAGACATTCACAATTTCTACTTCTTTTACAATACGTGCGTTCGCTCCTTTTTTGACCAAATCTTTCTGATATATAACCTCTAGGCAATTAGCACAGGCTGCAGCTATCTTTTCAAATTCAGATTTTATCCATCGCCTTGCTGCCCCTATACCTCGGGTCTGCGAAACGGTATCGCTTAGGGTATGCCTAGTACCAAAATTTGCTAAGGTAGTAATGTCTTTCGCTATGCGTTCTGCGGAGACCGCGTCGATAATATCATAAATACGTTGGTCAGTTTGCCCAGTCATGGGAAGGACTGAAAGTACTAAAACTACTAGCAGTATTTTTTTCATTTTATTTTTTATTTGATAGTACAATGTATTAAAATTAATCGTTTTTATGACCAGATAACTGCCATAATCCGAATAGTGGACCTAGGGCTAAAACAAGGAAGGTATACTGCGGTGATATCGCCTGACTAAATGTAGCCAAGAGCTGAATGCTCCCAATCGTAATGGCAAAACCTATGCAGTTGACCAAGGTTAACCCAGTACCTTTTAATTGGGCCGGTGCCGCAGTGGCTATAAGCTTAGAAAACTGCGGAGAATCTGCCGATACCGCCATACCCCACAAACACCATCCGCCTAAGAAAAGATGGGAGTTTGATTGAAAAAAAAGAGGAGAAGTAAGACAGCATATCCCTGAAACTAAAAGGGCTAAAAACGCTACTGTCTTACTGCCGTATTTTTGAGAAAGTACTCCGCCGAGAGCGCAGGAAATAGCTCCTAAAGTAATTATGATTCCTGTCCATAACGGAACGGAAATCACTGCCCCTGATAGGCTGTTATAGCTCTGAATTGCAAAAGGCGTAAAAGCCCAAAAGGCATAGAGTTCCCACATATGTCCAAAATACCCAAATGCTGCCTTTCTAAAATTAGTTATTTTGAATAGTCCAAAACCTGCCGATAGCCGCAAGTGCGAACTCTTTTTTCTTAAGGGCCCATTGGGTACTAAAAAGAATAGAAAAGCCCCACCCAGAAATGTTAGTATGGAAATGGTACCAATAATGATATTTGGATTTTCGTTCAAATTTGTCCCCTTTAACACAAAAGGGAATGCGGTGCCTAGCACAAGTGCACCTACTAAAAGTCCCAGCGCCTTACCTAACCCTTTTTCGTAATAGTCTGCTGCAATTTTCATACCTACCGGATAAATTCCCGCTAAGAAGAATCCTGTACCAAATCGCGCGAGTACTAAGCCCCTAGTAGTCATAACATCGGATAACAGATAAAGGTTACACGATGCGGCCATTAGCGCACAAATAAAAAATACTTTAGAAGGGGAGACGCGGTCAGCTACCATCAATAAAGCAAAAACTAAAGTCCCGGTTATGAACCCAAACTGGACCGAGGAAATGACATAACCTACGAGTTCAACACCTAAACCTGTTTTAAGCAGGAGTTTATCAATAATAGCATTCCCGGCAAACCATGGAGATGTACAGGTAAACTGTGCTAGGATAATCGTGGGAAGTATGTATTTTTTTTGTGCCAAATGAGTATTATCGAACGAAGGTTACTTTGGAAATTTTCCCATTTTCAACCTCATAAATAGCTACGGCGCTAAACGTATTGCCATTTGCTGTCACGAACTCCTTATCAATTACGATATTGCCAATAACAATTCTATTTTTTATGTCTGCATGGAGGTCTGGTGTATTCTTAAAATAATTTCCGTAGCCTTTCCGCATATCCTTTTGACCTTGCGTCCTTATTTCTGCCGGAAAATTATAAACCCCTATGTCCTCGGAATATGTTTTTAAGAAACTATCTATATCCCTAGCATTATAGGCATCTAATTGTTGTTGCACAATGGGTTCCGGATTCGAAACTTTGGTATCTTCAAAAATAAAGGTCATGCTCGATATAGCAGTATTAACGACTTCATACAGCGCCACTTGCATCTTACTTTCACCATTTCTGGTTACCCTTTCTTGGTCTATAACTTTGTTGCCTATCGTAATTCGTTTCACCACTTCTACAGTGTATCCCTTTTTGTCAGGAGAAAGGCTACTGTAATTCTTCCGCATTTTTTCGTGGCCTACATAAAGTGTATCGGCTGGAAAATTACGGACGACCACATTTTCCGCATAGCAATTAACGAAAGCGTCTAAATTTCCCTTGTTATAGGATTCTACTTGTTTTTGAACAATTTTAGCAGGTGCTGGTTCTGCTACTAAAGCTAATTTTTTCTGGTCAGGACTTACCGCTATACGGGACATGTTATGCAGTTCCAAGGGCTCAAATCGGTGAAATAAACCCCAGATACCTGCAGAATCTAGCGAAACTTGAGCAATAGTTTTTTCTGTACTTGCCAGTATTGTATGCTGTGATAGCCATGTAATATCCTCCCTGCCATTCCAAATAGTATTAATTTTTTCTATTGTTCCGGCTATTGGGTTTAAAGACTTTATTTCTAAATTTTCCCCCTCTTTACTGATAAAACTTATCAGATTTGTATTAGGAATTTTATGTAAAGATCTACCAACGTTTTTTTGCACTGTATATGTTGTACCATCGTTTAAATTGGCTACCACCAAATCCATCCGGTTTTCAACTAGAACGGTACACACTATAATATGGTCATTGTACCACACATGGTAGCCTACTTTTAAATCGTTTAGCAGTTTTTTTGATACTTCAGTTCGTAAATCATACTGATACAGTCTTTGTAGTCCATTTGAGTCTAATCGAATAGCTGATACTGCTTCTTTTTTAGGAATTTTTAAAGGAGAGTATTCACTTCCTTGGGGTGTATCGGAAATCCAAGTTGTGGTACCCTTACCTATATTATACAGCGCAATATCTGTTTGATTGTTTCTAGTTGAGGAAAACAAAATATTTTCGTTGTCGAAAAATGAAGGTTGATTATCATACCCTTCATTGTTTGAAATATTCAAAGGCGCAGAAAGGCGAATTGTATCGGCATTCTTTGTTACATCCATCAAATAAATCTCCGTGGACTGTTGTGAAATAGCTTGCAAGGAGAACATAAATAATCCAACCCAAAAAGAAAAATATTTCATAGTTCAATATTTATACATGCTAAGTGGCTGTTTTCTACCGTTTCTCCGCAAAGCGTGCTAGAATATCTCGCACGTTTTTGATATTGTCTACAAAATATTTAGCCTGTGTTTTTTGTCGACCTACTTTTACTGTGATAGAATTGTCTGGTAATTCCTGGAACATAAACTCGTCTGTCCAATCGTCACCTATAGCAAACACAAAATCATAGTCTTGTTCTGCATACACCCGCATAGCAGCTCTGCCTTTGTTTACATTGCTACTCTTTATTTCCATAACCTTGTTCCCGTTCAAAACACTGAGGTCATCATTTGCTATCAAACTTGTCAATACCGTATTGAGTTCTACAGCCCGTTTCTGACCAAAATCGGGGTCGGTATTGCGGTAATGCCATGCTAGAGAGTAGTTTTTTTCTTCTATAAAACTACCTGGTGTTCGGTCTACAAAAGATTCCAACACAGGTAGTATTTTAGACATCCAATCTTTTTTAACGTTTTCCAACATATGAAAATTTTCCCCGCCTTTAGAAAGCCATACGCCATGTTCCACAATCATATTGTACTTTTTAGGTAGGAACCATTTGGTAAATGTCTCCTTATCCCGGCCGCTTATGAGATACATATCGGTATTGGGTTGGGATGATATATCATCTAGTAATTGATACAGTGCCTTATCAGGCTTCGCTTTTTGGGGATCGTTATGAAAGCCTGCTAGCGTACCGTCATAGTCAAAGAATACCAGCCGCCTATTTGCTTTTATGTAGTCCTGCATCACGGTATTCATAAGGTCAACAGACAGCCTACGGGACACATACACATCCTCTTTTTCTTTCTGGTTGACCAAGGAGGTCATAAAGTCCTTCGCCCATTTCTCTACATTATAGCGCTCCAATCGTTTTTGCAGTATGCCATTACGTTCCTGCTGTTCTTCTTTGGGCATATTTATAGCCTTGAACAGGGTATCTGCTATTTGCTCAAAATTATTTGGATTAATAAGGAGTGATTCGTTCATTTCGTTGGCAGAACCGGCCATTTCGCTCAATATAAGCACGCCTGTTTTGTCCGTTCGGGTGGCTATGTATTCTTTAGCAACCAAGTTCATCCCATCGCGTATGGGCGTTAACCAAGCAATATCACAGGACGTATATAAATCTATTAGATTTTCAAAAGGCATAGACCTGTAGAAATACCAAATAGGTGTCCAGCTTACCGTAGACAATTCTCCATTTATGCGACCTACTAATTCATCTATTTCTTTTTTAAGGAGCTTATATTGGGGAACGTTGGAGCGGGAGGGAACCGCTAGAATAATCAAACGAACTTTTTCATTGTATTCTGGATACTTATTTAAAAAGTACTCATAAGCTTTTAATCGTTTGGCAATTCCTTTTGAATAGTCCAATCGATCTATAGATAAAAAGAACTTGGCATCAGGAGCCGATTCTTTATGCGTATCCAATCGTTTTTGAAGCTCCGATTTTTCGGATTCGTTCCGTTGTGAATGTTCCTTTGCTGCCTCACTGAATTTTTTATAATCGATTCCCATAGGAAAAGAATCTACCTTAATCACTCTATCCTCTAGGTAGATATCATTAAAACTAACTTCTAAGCCCAACAGTCTTCGTACCGAACTTAAGAAATGCCGTTCGTAGTCATACGTATGAAACCCTATAAGGTCCGATCCTAATAAGCCTTGCAATATTTCACGCCGCCATGGAAGTGTTCTAAATATTTCATAGGATGGGAAGGGAATATGTAAAAAGAAACCGATGGAAATATTAGGCCGTTTCTCGCGTACCATTTCCGGCACTAACATTAATTGATAATCATGCACCCAAATGGTATCGTTTTCATCTGCCTTTTCTAAGATGGCATCTGCAAATTTTTGATTTACTGCTTTGTAGGTTTCCCAATAGGAGAGTTCAAACTCTGAGTATTCTAAAAAGTAATGGAACAAAGGCCAAATGGTTCTGTTGCTAAAGCCAAAATAAAATCCGTTTACTTCGTCTTTCGTCAATTTCACTTTAGAGGAACCATGCTCCGCTAAGGCCTTATCAATTTTCGGGGCTAATTCCTCCGGAATTTCCTCATCTGTGAGTCCGCTCCATCCGATCCATAGGCTGTCTTTGCCAGAGTGAACAGATTTCATTCCCGTTGCCAAACCACCTACACTTGGTATCGCAGTGATGTTTCCATTACTAATTTGCAATTGTACGGGCAGTCTATTTGAGATTATGATAGTTTTAGCCATAAATAGCGGATTTTGTTTTGTTATAAACTTAATTTCTCTCAATTTCGGGAAAAAGAAGGATAATTGCAATTGAAAGACTGTATGAATAAAGTTTTTTACGGAAACCGCATTTTCACCTCTATTTTTTGCTGTCAGCCTAATATAGATCTTAAAATGGCTACCAATAATGAAATAGCAACCCCGAAACGAAATAGAAAAAATACATGGATAATTTAGATTACGGAATTATAGGAAATTGTAGAAGTGCGGCCTTGGTGTCCAAAACCGGTGCTATAGATTGGTGCTGTTTACCAGAGTTTGACTCTTCCTCAGTTTTTGCAAAATTGTTGGATGATACCAAAGGAGGTAGCTTTGAGGTTCAGGTAGACGACTCCTATGTCATTAAACAAAGCTATAAAAAACATACCGCAATTTTAGTTACCCGATTTACTTCTAGCGATGCTATTTTTGAAATACGAGATTTCATGCCTAGATATCGTAAAGAAGATGGGTATAATTCACCTCCAGAGCTGGTTCGATTTTTTAAGCATATTTTAGGAAAACCAGTTTTTAAGGTGCACTATAATCCTAAGTTGGAATACGCTATGGGTAAAACGGACACCTATATAAAGAAGAATTTTATTGTAAGCCTGACGCATGGTGAAAAGTTTGACACTTGTTTTTTGTACACTTCTTTTAATAAGAATGCTGTTATAGAAGGAAGGGATATAGCATTAGAAAAGGACGGTTACTTTTTAATGGGCTATAACGAGAAGTTGTTTCAACCCACGGTGCGGAAAATGTATACCGAGTTGGAACGTACTAAGGTATATTGGCTTAATTGGAGTAATAAAACGCCGAACTACAAAAAATACAATGCGGAAATAAGTAGAAGCGCTATTACCCTTAAGCTATTAAGTTACGACAAGACAGGGGCAGTATTAGCAGCTGCCACTACATCCTTGCCCGAGACTATTGGTGAAGTGCGAAACTGGGATTATCGTTTTTGTTGGATTCGGGATGCTTCTATGGCTATTAAAGTAATTGGTGATCTTGGCCATAGGAATGTAGCCAAACGTTACTTACAATTTATTGTGGATTTGATTCCGGATAAGGATGAAAAATTGCAAATTATGTATGGTATCAATAAAGAAAAGAAATTAACAGAAGTTACCTTGGAACACCTCGCTGGCTATAAAGGTTCAGCTCCCGTTCGCGTAGGAAATGCAGCGTACAAACAAAAGCAGAACGATATTTATGGTATTCTAATGGATGTTATCTACGAACAGTTGTCCAAATATCATAACGATACTGAAAATGGGGAAGAACTCTGGGGGATTACAAAAGGAATCGTTTGGATTGTTTCTAACCACTGGAAAGAAGCGGATAAAGGTATTTGGGAATTTAGGGCCGAAGACAGACACTTTACCTTTTCTAAGGTACTTTGTTGGGTTGCTATTGATAGAGCTCTTAAGATAGCACGGATATTCAAGAAAACTGCAAAAATTGAAAAGTGGACGGCTTTGGAGCAGGAAATAAAAAAGGATATTCATAAAAATGCATGGAACCCAGATGTTAACGCGTTTACCCAATCTTATGGTAGTCCAGATATGGATGCTTCTGTCTTATTGATGGAGTCTTACGGATTTATCCACGCCAAAGACCCGAAATTTGTAAGTACTGTAAAAGCCATTGAGAAGGAGCTAAGCAATGATGGTTTGTTATATCGGTATAAAAACGAAGATGATTTTGGATTGCCTTCTTCTTCATTTACTATTTGTACATTTTGGTTTATTAATAGCCTGTTTAAAATAGGGGAAGAGGAAAAAGCAATGAAGCAATTCGATAAACTTTTATCTTATAGTAATCATTTAGGTCTTTTTAGTGAAGATATTGATTTTAAGACAAAAAGGTTATTAGGAAACTTTCCACAAGCCTATTCGCATTTAGCACTAATAGAGTGTGCGGTGCTCTTTTCTAATAAGGAAAGTGAGGAGCAGGTTTTGGAGTCCATTAGCTAAACGGGAATCGCTAAACGACAGATTTTAGTAAGGAGATTTTCAAAATGAGTCTCCGTGGTAAACGGATTCATAACTGTTACCCTCAGGTAGTGTATGTCTCTTAATTTAGTCTGTACGATATAGAATTCGCCATCTTCTAACAAGGCTTGTCGAATAGCTTGGTTTTGTTCGTTTTGGGCTGCGCTAGATAATTTAGTGTCTACATATTTGAAACACACAATGTTGGACATTGGGGTTACTGCGAGCTCAAATTGTGGATGTTGTTCGATGATGTGAGCAAACTGTTGTCCCATATCAAAAAGATGAGTTACATAGGCATCAAAAACTTCTTCGCCATAAAGTTTTAACATCGTAAACCAATGAATACTCATCATTGTTTTGGTACATTCAAAGGTTTTTTTACCAGAATTACACCAATCTTCTAGTTCGGATTCTGTTAGCAGATAATCTGCCTTTTGACTAAAAGTTAGGTTTGTGTGCGCACTTTTTTTATAAAGTAATGCCGTAGTAAGGGCTGGCATCATCATCATTTTATGTCCGTCTATCACTACAGAATCCGCTTGATCAATACCTTTTAAAAGGGTCTTGTATTTAGGGGAAAAAATAGCGGCACCGCCATGGGCACCATCTACATGAAACCAGAGTTGTTTGCTTCTTGCGAAGTCAGCAATTTCCTGTAAGTTATCGAACATTCCCGTAGCCGTGCTTGGGGCACTCCCTATAATTGCAAAGATATGGATGCCTGAATCTTGCGCTTTTTTGTATTGTTCTTCTAAAAGTGAAGTGTCCATCCTAAAGTCATTCGTTGCCGGAATTTTTATAATACCTCGTTCCCCAAGTCCCATAATTTTTGCGGCACGGTCCACACAATAATGTGCCTCTTCACTTACTATGATACCTAGTGGTTGTTCGCTGCCTTCGTTCCAAATATCCGTTGCTACGTTTGCTTTCCGTGCAGTAAGTAATGCTGTTAAATTTGCTAAAGTACCTCCAGAGGTCAGAAACCCCCCAGAAGTAGTATCAAAACCTATTTTTTTACAGAGCACATCGGTTACTACGCGTTCTATAGCAGAAGGCGACATGCCCATTTCATATACAGCCATTCCATTATTAAGCAAGGAGCTGATCATGCCTGTCAGCGCAGTCATAGGAGCTGTGGGCGTAACTTGATGTCCTATATAATGTGGATGATGTATGTAGGTCGTCCTTTTGGTGATTTCTGAGAATAATTGATTTTTATCCCCTTTCTCGAGAAAGGTTTCCCAAAAGGCTAGCTCTTTCCCAGGTTCGTTCCAGTGAATGGTATGACTAGATTTCTGTTGTAGTTTATCTTCAAGATGGTCTGCTAGTTGGTCTATAAGTTCATGACCTTTCTTTCTGAAAATTTCAGAATCGTAAACGGTATGCAATAGGGATTTATCCATTTGCTAAAATTAGGTACTTACAGCACTATGAACAAATAAAAACCACTCATAAAGAGGAGTGTTTTGAGTAGTGATATACTACTATCGATTTAAGGCATTGGAGCTGCTAATTACTTTCTCCCCAGCAGCGGTAACCTTTAAATGACTAGAGACTGCATACCGTATGCCCTTACGCTCGACCGTGGACTTCATAGAAGCATTTTTTGTCGCATCTAAAATCGTATTTTTTAGGTTTTGAGCTTCTTTGAGGTAGGTGTCAATAGTAAGATAATAGATTGTGAAAGGTGTTGAACGACTAATATTCATTTCCTTTTTAAGTCTCTCCTTATCGTTTGCTAGCGTCTTAAAATCCGTATAATATTTAATTATATCATTTAAATTTTGGTCATAGGCTTGCAAATTTAAATTCTTATATTCCTCAAAGTTTGTGTCGTACAAAGAAGCGGAGTGTTTTTTAATACTTTGAACGAGCATTCCTTTATTGTAGAGTAATAACTTATCTTTTTCTTTGTACTCTGCCAGTGCTTTTATTAAAAGTCTAGCATCAATTTCTTGTAATAGCGGACCAAGCATATCGCTAGATGCTATAAACTTCTTAATAGGTTCCCTAACTTTAAAGTAAAGCTCCGATCCTTTTTCAAAATCATCATCGGTATAAGATTGTAACTTATAGTATTCGGAGAGCTGTTTTAGAGGCGCTAGTAGTTCTCTATAGGATGAAATCAAGCTTGGTGCCAAAGCATCTAGTTCTTCAATTGCTGGCTCCTGATTAACTATGTCCGTAAGCATCACAATGGCCCTACTTTCAATAAGTGATGGGATAAAATAGCTGTCTTGGTATTTTAAAGGTCTACCCGTTTTATCATTGATGAGGTTAAAAAGGGTGGCGTAGGTGCCTTTTACGCGTGGACTAACATCATTCCAAACAGCAATATAAGCATTGTACTTATAAATATAGGTTTGGTTTTTGTCTGCTTCAGCGATAGCATTTGTGTTCGTTGAGGCTTCTTTATTGGAACTTGTATTTGCTTCATTTTTACAAGACTGAAAGGTTGTAGTAACTAGGATTAGTAATACTAAAGTATGTAAACGTTTCATGATAATAATTTAGATATTCTTTTTAAAAATAGTAGTTGAAGTGGAATCCAAATACCCCGATTTCCGTTACGCTTGAGATAAAAATAAAAACCGCCCCTTTTGGGAGCGGTTTTTCTTCTGTTTAAAAACAAAAGTATCATTTGAGTTAGTCAAATGTGTACCCATTATCCGCAGCTACTTTATCCGCAATTTGAATGCGTAATGCAATAACATTGGGGTTGTTCGTATATTTCGTAAAACGTTTTAAGCCCATAAGCATCATGCGTTGCTCATCGCCCTCAGCAAAAGAAATGATAGCCTCTTTTCCTTTTTGGATTACGATTTCTGTGGCTCGATATAAATAAAGCCTGGACATTGCAATTTGTGTATCCTGTGCTTTTTCACCAAAACGTTTTGCGTTCTTTTCAGTTCTTAAAATTGCTGATTCAGCTAAGTACGCCTGTATTAAAATATCGGATGCAGCCATCATTAATTGTTGGTGCTCCTCCAATTTAGCGCCAAATTTTTGTACTGCACTACCGGCAACCATTAAGAATACTTTTTTCAACCTTTTAATCAGGTCTTTTTCTTCTGCAAAAAGTTCTGAGAAATCTGGTGCGTCAAAAGAAGGTATTCCCATTAATTCGTTGCCTACAGCCGTTGCAGGTCCTAAAAGATCTACATGGCCTTTCATGGCTTTTTTAACTAACATTCCCACCGCCAACATACGGTTGATTTCATTAGTGCCTTCATATATCCTTGCGATTCTGGCGTCCCTCCAAGCAGATTCCATTGGTGTATCGGCACTAAAGCCCATACCGCCAAAAATCTGAACGCCTTCATCTGTGGTTTGCTGCACATGTTCAGAAACAGCAACTTTCAAAATCGAACATTCAATAGCGTATTCTTCAACTCCTTTCAATTCTGCTTCTTGGTGGGTATTACCAGCTGCGATACGCATGGCAATACGATCCTCTATATTTTTGGCTGCACGATACGAGGCTGACTCATCTACATAAACATTAGTTGTCATATCAGCAATCTTTGCCTTAATGGCCCCAAAATTTATGATTGGAGTTTTAAACTGTATACGCTCATTAGCATACTTAGTCGCTTCGTCTACAATTCTGCGTTGTGCGTCCAAACAAGCAGCAGCCAATTTAATACGCCCTACGTTTAGCGCATTCATGGCAATTTTAAAACCACTTCCACGCTCGGAAAGCATATTTTCTACAGGCACCTTTGTTTCACTAAAAAATACTTGACGCGTAGAGGAGGAGTGTATTCCTAATTTCTTTTCCTCATCACCTAACGAGATACCATTACTCGGGTCGTTTTCTACAATAAATCCGGTAATATTCTTATCATCTTCAATTCTTGCAAAAACAATAAATACACTACAAAAACCAGCGTTGGAAATCCACATTTTTTGACCACTGATGTTATAGTGTTTCCCATCATCTGACAACACAGCTTTCGTTTTGCCTGAATTTGCATCGGATCCTGCTCCAGGCTCGGTTAAGCAATAGGCTCCAAACCATTCGCCGGATGCCAATTTAGGCACGTATTTTTGTTTTTGTTCTTCTGTACCATATAGGGTAATTGGCATGGTGCCAATCCCTGTGTGTGCACCAAAAGCGGTACTAAACGATCCTGTAGCTCCAGAGATATAATCACATACTAACATGGTAGATACGAAGCCCATACCCATACCGCCATAAGATTCTGGAACAGCAACACTTAGTAAACCTAGTTCACCTGCTTTACGCATGGTTTCCTCGGTATACGCATAGTCTTTTTGTTCAAAACGTTCCCAATGTGCCCATAGTTCTCTATCCACGAATTCTTTCGTGCTATCACGCATCATCTTTTGTTCTTCACTTAAATCTTCTAAGGTAAAAACGTCTTCACATTTGGTTTCCTTAACAAGGAACTGCCCGCCGCGAAGTATTTCTTTTTTTAGTGTCTCTGTACTCATATTATATTGGTATTAAGTAAAACATATTAAGTACAAAGCAATTCCTTAGACAGCTTAGTACGCAAGCTTTAGTGTTTAATTTAAAAATTCAAATATTCCAGCAGCACCTTGCCCTGTTCCAACGCACATGGTTACCATTCCGTATTGGCCCTGCATATCTCTTTTGCGCATCTCATCAAAAAGTTGAACCGATAATTTTGCTCCAGTACATCCTAATGGATGGCCAAGGGCAATGGCCCCACCGTTGACATTTACGATATCTTGGTTAAGACCTAGTTCCCGAACAACGGCTAATGACTGAGAAGCAAAAGCTTCATTCAATTCAATTAAATTGATGTCGTCTTGTTTTAAGCCGGCCTGCTTAAGCACTTTAGGTATTGCGGCAATGGGTCCAATCCCCATAATTCTTGGAGGAACACCAGCAGCAGCATAATTCACTAGTCGAGCAATAGGCTCAAGATTGAGCTCTTTTACCATGTCTTCGCTCATAATCAAAACAAAAGCAGCACCATCACTCATTTGAGATGAGTTACCGGCAGTAACGCTTCCGCCTGCGGCAAATACAGGTCTTAGTTTGTTTAGTATTTGAGTAGAAGTTCCTTTTCTAGGACCTTCATCTTTAGTTACTGTATATTTTTTAGTAGCCTTCTTTCCATCAGCACCAATATAGGTTTGCTCCACTTCAATAGGCACAATCTGATCTTGAAAACGGTCTTCGGCCTGAGCACGTAAGGCTTTCATATGAGAATTATAGGCAAATTCGTCTTGATCTTCACGAGAGACCTTGTATTCATTGGCAACAGCCTCAGCCGTGTTTCCCATTCCCCAATAATAATCTTCATGGCCAGCTTTAACTACATCATAATTTAATTCTGTTTTATAGCCTGTCATTGGTACAGAACTCATGCTTTCTGCTCCACCAGCTATAATACAGTCGGCCATTCCAGATTGAATTTTAGCGGTAGCCATACCAATAGTTTCAATACCTGATGAGCAAAAACGGTTTACCGTTACGCCGGGAACATCTACAATATCTAATCCCATCAAGGAGATAAGACGTGCCATGTTCAAACCTTGCGAACCTTCTGGCATTGCATTACCTACAATAACATCATCAATTCGTTTTTTATCGAAATCAGGCAGTTCTTTCATCATATATTCAATGGTTTCTGCTGCTAATTCATCTGTCCGTTTAAAACGGAAGACACCTTTGGGAGCTTTACCTACTGCCGTTCTGTATGCTTTAACTATATATGCTGTTTTCATGTTTATTTATGCTTTTCGCTATCAGCTTTTGGCTTTTAGCATTTATATCTACATTTTTTGATAGGCTAAAAGCTCCATTAATTTCTAAGCGGTTTTCCAGTTTTCAACATATGCTGAATTCTTTCCAAGGTTTTTCTTTCTGTACAAAGTGAAAGAAATGCTTCTCTTTCAATATCCAACAGGTACTGCTCAGAAACTAGTGTTGGTTCAGATAAATCACCACCTGCCATCACGTAAGCTAACTTGTTAGCAATCTTCTTATCGTGCTCGCTAATGTAATGACTGGCTTCCATAGCGTCTGTTCCTACTAAGAACATTCCTAAAGCCTGCTTACCAAGAACTTTCACATCATTTCTTGCGGCTGGTTGCGTATAGCCCGATTCTGCCATCAATTTTGCGTGCGCCTTAGCGGTTGCTATTTGGCGGTCTTTATTCACAACAACAATATCTTTTCCTTTCTGTAAAATACCCATATCAAAAGCTTCATAGGCTGATGTAGATACTTTTGCCATACCTATCGTTAGAAAGTACTCCTGTAAAATATTCAATTCTACATCCCCTTTTCTAAATGTGTCCGATGCCCTTAGTGCTAGTTCTTTTGAACCACCACCACCAGGGATAACACCTACACCAAATTCTACAAGTCCCATATAGGTTTCTGCCGCAGCAACGACCTTATCCGCATGAAGCGATAGTTCACAACCACCACCTAATGCCATTCCGTGTGGTGCAGCAATTGTTGGGATAGATGAATAGCGCATCCGCATCATGGTGTCTTGGAACATTTTAATAGCCATGTTCAGCTCATCATACTCTTGCTCAACAGCCATCATGAATATCATTCCAATATTGGCGCCTACAGAGAAGTTAGCGGCTTGGTTACCAACAACCAATCCTTGGAAATCTTTTTCGGCTAAATCGATTGCTTTATTCAAACCTGCTAAAACGTCACCACCAATGGTGTTCATTTTAGACTGGAACTCTACGTTTATAATACCATCACCTATATCTTCAACAACAACACCTGCGTTTTTAAATACTTCCTTGGATTTTCTGATGTTGTCCAAAATAATAAACGCATCCTGACCTGGTATTCTCACCATTTCTTTGGACGGAATATCATAAAAATACGTTGCACCATCCTTAATAGTATAAAATGCTGTAACGCCTGCCGTTTTCATTTCCGACACCCATTTAGCAGCTTCTTGATTTTCTGAACCTATGAACTCCAAACCTGTATCAAGACCTATGGCATCCCATATTTGAAAAGGCCCGTGTTCCCATCCAAAACCGGCTTTCATGGCATCATCAATCTTATATAATTCGTCTGTTATTTCAGGAATTCGGTGAGATACATAGGCAAACAATTGTCCAAAACTCTTTCTGTAAAATTCACCAGCCTTATCTTTTCCACTTGCTAAAACCGAGAATCTATCGACTACGTTATCAATGGTCTTGGTCAATTCTAGTGTGGCGAACTTGGCACTTTTCTTGGACCGGTAGTCCATGGTATCCAAATCCAAGGTTAGAATTTCGGTTTTACCTTTAGCGTCTTTCGATTTTTTATAAAATCCTTGTCCTGTTTTGCTTCCCAACCATTTGTTTTCCATCATAGTGGAAATAAAATCGGGTAGTGCGAATAATCCGTGACGCTCATCCTCTTTGCAGTTATCTGAAATACCGGTTGCAACATGCACTAGGGTATCCAAACCAACAACATCAACTGTTCTAAAAGTGGCCGATTTAGGTCTGCCGATTACCGGCCCGGTTAGTTTATCCACTTCTTCCACGGTCATTCCCATTTCCTTTACGGCATGGAAAAGGCTTTGTATGCTGAAAATACCGATACGGTTACCTATAAAGGCAGGTGTGTCTTTGGCAACAACGGATGTTTTTCCTAAGAACTGTTCGCCGTATCCGTTCAAGAAATCCAAAACTTCAGGTGAAGTTTGTGGTCCAGGGATTATTTCAAATAGTTTTAAATATCTAGCGGGGTTAAAAAAGTGTGTCCCACAGAAGTGCTTCTGGAAATCATCACTTCTTCCCTCGCTCATGAACTTGATGGGGATACCAGAGGTATTGGACGTAATTAAGGTTCCTGGAGTCCTGTATTTTTCAAGGTTTTCGAAAACCATTTTTTTGATATCCAAACGCTCAACGACAACCTCAATAATCCAGTCTACCTTGCTCACCTTTGCAATATCATCTTCCAAATTCCCTGTAGTAATTCTACTGGCAAATTTTTGATGGTAAATAGGAGCGGGTTTCGATTTTAAGGAAGCTGTCAAGGAATCATTAACCATTCGGTTTCTGACTACCTTATCTTCCAAAGTAAGGCCTTTAGCCTTTTCCTTATCGTTTAATTCTCTGGGTACGATGTCTAATAATAAAACGTCTACCCCTATGTTGGCAAAGTGGCAAGCGATACCGCTTCCCATGATTCCAGAGCCAATTACTGCTACTTTTTTAATATGCTTGTTCATGTAATTTACCCGAATATTAATGATTAGTTGTATCCTTTATATATATCTTTTTATCTGCAATGAGCTTGTTTATGGTTTCCGTAACTTCAAAAAAATGATTTAGTTTTTCGTCGTCCACTTGTAGTTTTACCGCCTCGTTAAACCGCATTACTACATCTTTTGAATCTTTTCTTTTATCCAGTCCAAAATCGGTCAAATGAATTAGGACCCCGCGCCCGTCGGCAGGATTAGGTTTACGCTCTATGAGACCTTTTTGCTCCATACTTTTTAATATTCTAGATAGACTTGTGGCTTCCATTCCCATTTTTGGCCCTAAGGCTGTAGAAGGGGTACCCGTCTTAGGATCAATACTCAACATTGTAAACCCAATAGCCATTGTGGTTTCAAAATTTTTCGCCTCTTCATTATACATTCTGGCTACTGCTTGCCATGTCGCACGAAGTGCATAATCAATGGTCATTTCTTTCATATAATTATCAGTTCGTCATCAAATATAATAAAAATTTATTATGCATGCATAATAAATTAGTTCAAATATAAGTGAAAACATTTGAGATGAGTGTGTTATGAATTAGCGTCTCTTCTTTTTTTAAGCTCCTTGCTTATAGCGGAAGAAAATAATAGTGGTATAATTGTTAAAGGCCCTAAGATAAAAGGCGCTGTTAGTGAAAGCCAAATACTTTTTTCTCCTTCTGAAATTTGAAATAATGACCTACCAATTATGATTATCATGAGCAGGAGAATGCCTATCGCCATACCCAACAAAATTTTATTCCATTTTCTAAGTTGGGCTTCGGTATTGGTTTGTGAAAAATTCATTAGTATTAATTAGTTATCGCTAAATATATTCAATACCATTTGTTGTTGATTTCCATAGCCTTTCAAAATTAAACTATCTTGATAAATCTCAAGAATTCCATACGAGCTAATCATAGTGTCTACCATTCCAAATATTGTGATGTAATGTACGCCGTTTTTAAAGATATAGTCCCCAGAATGATTATGTCCATTTATAAATGCTACTACATTTGAGCTATTTTCTATTAGACTAATAATCTCATGATCATTCCATAAATTATGTACATTTCCTTTAGGCCTTAAGGGTAAATGTGAAAAGAGTATGACTTTTTGATTTAATGTTTTGGCACTATTCAATTGCTCTTCAAGCCATTTTTGTTGTTCCATGCCTATTGCACTATTCCAACGATAATGATTCGATTTCTCAATGGTGTTTTCATAATATGAATCTATCTGATTGGTATCGTGATTATGTAATGAATTTGAATAATAGGAATAATCAGTAGCATCTAACACGAGAAATCTCCAGCCGTTTTTAACATATGAATAATAATAACTAGGCATTGATAACTTTTCAAGCAAATTTTTCATTCGAGTTTTGTCAATAGAAAAATCATGGTTTCCTAATAATTGATAATTTTCTATACCCGGTTTAAGTTTATGGTAAATGGGCATTATAGAATCATAACTTGCCCATTCAACTTCGATAATATCTCCGAGGTTTTGAACAAAATCCACATCTTCATAATTAAAGGTGTCAATTGCTTCTTCCAGTTTCAATAAGGATTCGCTATAGTATCTTTTTCCTTTAGTTGGTTTATCGGCATATTGAGGGTCTGCTACTAGTCCAATTTTCAAAATAGGTTCTGTTTTGGAGCAAGAACTCAAAGCTATTAGTATTGTTATCAGATTGAGCCAGTACTTCATTTTACGATTATATGGTTGATAGTGTTCTTGGATAAACGTGTTACCATTAAAAAGTAGTTATATTTCGAAAGGAGACAAGTTACGCTAATGCCTAGTGATTAAAATTGACTTAACACTTTATTCTTTAAAAAGGCATTAAACTTTAAACATTGTTGCATTATTTAAAACGGACAAAATGTTTGTATTAATTTGTAAATCTATTTAGAAAATAATCAACCTTTTTTGTTTTCGTTAGTCAATGTACTTCCAACTTCAATAAAGAATTGAAAAGAAGAGGAGAATACCAGCAACGAAATTTTAAACGCTTTTGGTTCTTTAAAACCTAAAATCCGTACTAGTGGTCACCAACTAAAAAAAATACAGTAGGTTCTAAAACGGTTCTGCTTTGTAATCTCTAATTTGCTTGGTACTGCCTCTTAGAATTAATATCCTTTACCATGCCCATAAATATCATTGTACAAGGCCATATATTTCTCTTTTACAATCTTGCGCCGCAATTTCATGGTAGGCGTAAGGTGCCCGTCATCAATGGTCCACACATCCGGTGTTAGTTTAAACTGCTTTACTTTTTCCCATTTCGCAAAATCGGCATTTGCCAGTTCTACTTCTTCCTGAAAACGAGTTATCACTCTATCATTAAGTACGATATCTGAATTTTCACTTATGGTAATATGATGACGTTCTGCCCATTCATATAAAAACTCAAAATTTGGTTGTATCAAAGCCGCTGGCATCTTTTCACCTTCGCCTACAATCATAATCTGTTCTATAAATCTGGATTGCTTAAAGCGATTTTCTAATAATTGAGGAGCCACATATTTGCCACCCGATGTTTTGAACATCTCTTTTTTACGATCAGTAATCTTTAAGAATCCGTCAGCGTCTATTATTCCTATGTCACCCGTATGAAAATAACCGTCTTTTAATACTTCTGCCGTTTTTATGGAATCTTTGTAATAACCTAACATTACATTGGGGCCTTTACAAAGAATTTCTCCATCACTGGCGATTTTTACTTCCACATCATTTATAACCTTGCCAACACATCCAATACGCCACCCGCCACGCTCCACTTGATTTACAGAGATAACTGGAGAGGTTTCCGTTAATCCATATCCTTCCATAACTGGAATATCTGCAGCACCAAAAATACGACCCAATCGTTGCTGTAAGGCTGCACTTCCACAAACCATTGTATCTAGATTTCCACCAAGTCCTTCTTTCCACTTGCTGAAAATTAACTTGCGTGCCAATCCCAACTTCTTTTCATACCACCATCCGTTCTGCCCGTAAGGTTCAAACTTTAGACCGAGGTCCACAGCCCAGAAAAAGAGATTTTTCTTGATGCCGGTTAATGCAGTGCCTTTTGTAATAATAGAGTCGTACACTTTTTCTAAAAGCCTTGGTACAACGGTCATCACATTGGGCTTTACTTCTTTTAGGTTCTCACTAATTTTTTCCAAGCTCTCTGCAAAATAAATATTGATGCCGCAATATTGGTATAGATACAGAATCATGCGTTCAAAGATATGGCAAACAGGGAGGAAGCTTAATGCGCTTGCTCCGGGCTCAAAAGGGACTCGTTCTTTACTTGCAATTACGTTAGACACAATATTATCGTGAGAAAGCATTACGCCTTTTGGTCGTCCGGTTGTTCCTGAGGTATAAATCAAGGTAGCTAAATCTCCAGGGAGTACGGCTGCTTTTCTAGCTTCCAGTTCGGTTTGATTACTTTCATCTGCTCCTTTATCCAACACCGTGGTCCAACTCTTGCAGTTGCCCAAGTCATCAAAAGAGAACACCTCTTTTATATTTTTTAATTTTGAATTTATCGATAGTACTTTCTCTAGTACTTCAGAACAGGATACAAAGCAATAGGTAGCTTCAGAATGGTTTAAAACATATTCATAATCATCTTCCGATATGGTTGGATATATAGGTACGTTTTGCGCACCCGTTTGTAAAATACCTATATCGCAAATGTTCCATTCCGTTCTGTTGGTCATGGAGATAATGGCAATTTTATCATTTGGTTGAACCCCTAAACGCAAAAGTCCACGACTAAGTGCATTTGCTTTGTCTAAATATTCCCGCGTAGAAGTGGCAATCCATTCACCATTTTTTTTGCTCACCAGAGCTTTGTCTAAGTTGTAATTCTCCAACTGATAATACGGAAAATCGAAAAGGCGGGTAACTTTTTGCATATTGAGTTTCTTTTAGATCTTTGCAAAATAGGGAAAGAACAGCAATATTTAAAACGAGATTCATAATTAAATGCGTAATATTTTTTAAAAATCCTAATGGAAGGCATAAATAGCGCTAATGGATAACCATATAAATACGGCACTAATTACACTTCATCTAATTTTGAAAGGTAAATGTTATTGATATCAATAGCCATGTCATACAGCTAAGAAGAGATAGCTTCTTTTAATTTTTATTTAATTTTATAGTCAAAGTGGAAAATAGATACAAATGAAAAAAGTCATATTGCTGTGTTTGGTGTTAGTAGCTTTTATTTCCTGCGGTGAGCAGAAATCTAAGAATGAAAAAACATTTAAAATTCCTGTGTATGCCTGGACAGGTGGTCCTGGGGACGCAAGCGACCAAGAGTTGTCTGAACGATTTCTGGCGTACAAGGAAAAGGGTATAGACGGACTCCTATATAATGGCGGACATGATCCAGAGACCTACAAAAGAGTAGGGGCTTTAGCCAAAACGGCAGGTATGGAGTTCCATGCTTGGATACCTACAATGGTTCAAGGAAAGAATCTGAAAATTTCTGAAGACCTGTACGCCCATAACCGTAACGGAGAATCGGCATTGGAAAAACCTGCCTATGTTCCGTATTATACTTTTCTGTGTCCCAGTAAGGAAGGAACCTACGATTTTCTGTCTAATTTATACGGTTCGGTTGCTGCGGTTCCTGAGATAGACGGTATTCATTTGGATTATATTCGTTTTCCTGATGTGATTTTGGCCGAAGGCTTATGGGATAAGTACGGACTTGTTATGGACAAGGAATATCCAGAATACGATTATTGCTATTGTGATAAATGTACTTCTGATTTTGAGGAGCAAACTGGGATTGATATTAATAATGTAGCGGATGCTTCAGCGGTTCAGGAATGGAAACAATTTCGGTATGATTTGATTACTACTATAGTAGGGCGTTTGGCCAACGTGGTGCATGAACAGGATAAAACCATTAATGCTGCTGTTTTCCCTGGACCTTCCATGGCAAAAAAAATGGTCCGTCAAGAATGGAATACATGGGACTTGGATGCTGTGTTCCCTATGAACTACAACGATTTCTATTTAAAAGGTCCTGAATGGGTAGGGGAGGTTGTTAAGGAAGAAGTGGCATCTGTTAATGGGCTAAAACCAATTTATAGTGGATTGTTTATTTGTCCTAACCCAGAAAATAAATCAAAAGAAAATGATCCTGAAAACCATGGGCTATTACCTTCAGAAATAGGCACAGCAATAAAAGCTTCTATGGAGAATGGAGCAACGGGAATTTGTCTTTTTACCCCGGAACGAATGAAGCCTGAGCACTGGGACGCATTTGAGAAGGCTATTTATACTGATTATACCAAGTAATAGCATAACATTAAAGAAGGGTAAGGCAGTTTCTCTTTATTAGGAAGTAACTGCCTATCTAAATATAAAAAAGCGTTACACTGTTTGTTTCCCCTATTCCACACTAAAAGTGGTCGTGCTTTTAACTGGAACACCGTCAGTTGTAATACCTTCCAAGGTTATTTTATAGTCCCCTAGGATATCTCCTGTATAAAAATAGATAGGGGCCTTTCCTTCATCATTTAGTTGAATATAGGGTTGCCAATGCAATGTTGTTCTACTGTCTACCTCTTTGTTTTCTGGTTTGCCACTTCCATATTTGGGCTTGTAAAATTTTCTAGCGTACACATACCCTGGATGTTTAAAATTTAGTGAACCTCCTATTCTTTTAGCTTTTTCTGAGGATTCTTCACCATTTTTAGTATACACCGCAATGACTCCATTAGCTGCTCTAGAACCGTATATGGCTGCTCTTGGGCCTTTTAGTACATCAATAAAATCTACATTTGAGGGTAACATTTGTTCCAAAATATCGCTTCCCACTGGCACCCCATCTAATAGAATCAAGGCAGAACCAGCCCCTTCTGTACTGCTAAATGCATCACCTAGACTTGAAGACGCTCTTAAATAAGCAAATCCCTCTCCACTAGCAGATCTTCTGATGGTAAGTCCAGGTATTCTTCCCCTTAAAGCGTCTAAAAGATTTGTAAACCCCATCTCTGTAAAGTCCTCAAAATCTACGGTATGCGATGGCTCTCTGTATGGCATACCCCGTCTCTTTCTCTGGAATTTATCCATAGCTTTCGGTTTCTTTTTAACCGCTATAAAAACTTCATCTAGTTGTATCGTTTTATCGGTATATAAAAATGAAAGCGTGGTTTGTTGCGCTTTTTCATACCCAGTTGTGAATCTTTCCATCGTTTTGGATGCGCTACTGCTTGCGCTAATTGCAGCAGCACCTGCTACATTCCGAGCACCAAATACAGGAGGTGAGGGTATTGAATCCAATATGATTTTATAATTAAGGGTAGGGTTTCTTATCTTTTTTGGATAATACACATTAGCACTTAGTAAGACGGTAGTCGTATCAGTGAAATCTAAATTATTAAAACTAAAACTACCATCCATAGCTGTTTTCGCCCTGTCTTGTATCATTTCTGTGGCGCTGTTCGCTGTCAATGAAACGCTACCAGTAAGTTGCTCTGCAGTACGTAGAGCATTGACTACTTTTCCTGAAAGGGTAATTCCTGTTTCGGGTAAAAAGTATTTGTCTTCTTTAACTAATTGCTCATCCAAGGCATATTGCCGCCATCCTTGGGTTCGCATTAAAATATCCAGATTCTTTTGTCGGTCAATAGCTCTAGAATAGAAATAATAACCGGGCTGATCTATTTTCCCTTTAAGGACAGAACTTAATAGGAGATGGGTTTTGATATTTGTAGTATGAACCGCTGCTGGGTTTACTACTACATTGGTTATGGACAAAGACATGTCAGCTGTTATTTCCTTTGAATGGGCTACTTCTATTTCAACTTCCATAGCTGCTAATTCCCGTTGTCCATAGGAAGTTTTTGAAGTCGTGATTTTAGACAAGGGACTATTACTACTACCTTCATGAAATAGAAGTCGCTCAGCTATTGGCTTTTTTTCTTGGTTTAGTAAGGTCAGTTCTAAAATACCTTCTTCCAAAATGTCCTTGGCTATTTTAACGATAGTCGTATGTTCTTGTTTATTTGCATTTACAATGAGGTTAAATACAGTACCCCTAAGCTGCTTCCCTATAAGTCTGAAGTCTTTCATTTTTAAATCTGTAGTTCCACGAAGCTCAATTTTGTAGTGTTTTGGCTGATTTGAAACTGTCATCAAAACACCACTATTTAATGCCTTAGGTAGAGAAAAGTTTTTTTCCTGGTTGCGGTAAGAAACTATGGCCTTGTAAGTTCTGCCTGGTTTGGGAATAAAATACAACAAGCCCATTCCTAGGTGTGTTGAGCTAAATTCCTTAATACGCTTTCCGGTATCATCAACCAATTTCCCTGTAATAGCAATACTATTTCCTTGGTCATCTATCGCTTTGAATCCCACAGGATTTAAAAATCCGTTAACCAAATACCCGCCTTCTGGGAAAAATTGTACATCTAAAGAGCTAATATTTTCCTCTGGTTCTAATATATTGGTAACTGCTGCAGCCTTGGAGGTGTTGATAAAAATTTCTTTTGTGAAGAAATTGGATATTCCAAAATTACGCATGTAGTTCGTGTATGCTCTTATGGTGTAAGGGCCACTAGGTAATTTAGAGGATAATTGAAAATCTCCAGCAGCAGAACCGTTAGCTGTTTTAACTATTCTTTTGTTTAGTATGGTTCTTTCTGCGTCTATTAACTCTACATAAAGAATCCCACTTAAAATGGAGGGTTCATGCGTGTTTGCATCTAGTACATAGGCTTTAAACCAAATATCTTCTCCAGCGGTATAATAGTTCTTATCTAAATGAAGGTATATTTTTTCAGTGGGTAGATTGGATATGGGCTTGGTAGTCGTGTGTTGACTAAAAGAAAACGGGGCCTGAAATAGGATAAAAATAATAGCCCATAAGGTGCTATTTTTAATAAGTGTTTCTGAACATATCCCTTGTCTTATAGTCTGTTCCATGCTTTCTAAGATACTACAGGGTCACTAATTTTATGCGCTTTTAACAAAAGATTAGTAGGTTTCTGAGGTAATCAAAAACCTCCATTCAACGCTCATAAAATGGCAACTATGTACCAAAGTCTGGTGATTTATGCGCTCTACTTAAGGTTTAAAAAAATAATAAGGTAGAAATCGTCTTGGTTCTCTTTAATTAGGGTAAAACAAGAGGATTTCTGGCCAAGGGAACGCAGTTACATAAAAGTTGCTTTTCATTTAATCTCTTAAAAAGCACTACTTTTTTATATGGCCTAATTAACGTTCTCCCCAAAGTCGTACAGAGGGCACTCGGTTGCGGTTAAACTTTTTGGATAGCCACGTAAAATAGCTATGATGATTTAATGATGAAATTGAAATTGCTTGGCTTTATGCATGCTGCATATACTATGTACGCTATGCTTGCGAGATTTTATTCCTGACCCTTGGTACTTTCCAAAACCTTTGCGTAGTTGATACCCAAGGTATCCCAATGAACCTGTAGTTTGCCCAATCCGATTTTAAAGTTTTCAAAATCCTTTTGTTCGGGTTGTGTCCAGCCTACTTCTGCAAAAGCGGCTATTCTAGGGAACGTTTGGTATTCTACTTCTTTGGTGGTCGGTGTCCATTCGCCCCACATTTGACAGCCAAGGCCATAAATATTACTGTGGTATTTTTTATCCAGACCTTGGGGAATAGGGTTGAAATTATAGGCTTTTTCCAAGCTAATGTTCTCATAGGAATAATCCAAGTAGGTGTTGCTGTGGAGGGAGTTTACAATACCGTATCCTTTTTGCGCTGCTGCGCTCAGTAGATCTAATTCTCCTTTCCAAAAATGGACAACCACGTTCTTGGCCAGCTCTGTTTCTGCCGCTATGTCATCTTTTTTCTCCTCAAAATCGGTATGGACGTTAACGCCCATTATTTCGTTCCAGCCCATCATTCTTCGGCCGTTTTGTTCTATGAATTTTGAAATATCGTTTGTAAAACGAATCTGAAGGTCTGCCGGGGTTTTAATGTTGGTTTCCTTCATGTATTTCTTTACATGTTCTGATTCTTCCCAAACTTTGTAGCCCACTTCATCACCGCCAATATGAATGACTTCAGAAGGAAATAGTTCAAACATTTCTGTCAAAACATCTTTCACAAATTGTTTTACCTCAGGTTTGCTCACATCATAATTATCGTAGTGTCTCCCAAACAAAATGGGAACGGCTATAGGCGCATCAGCTGTTCCCAGCCAAGGATAGGAAGCAATGGCCGAACTGGCATGTCCGGGCATTTCAAACTCGGGCACTATGGTTATGTGAAGTGCCGTAGCGTAGGCCACAATATCCTTTATCTGTTCCTGGGTGTAAAAGCCACTATGGGCTTCGCCAGCCAATTTCCCACTTTTCCATGTCCCAATTTCGGAGTCGGTTCGTTTGGAACCTATTTCCGTTAATTTTGAATATTTTTTTATTTCCATGCGCCATCCGGCATCATCCGTTAAGTGCCAATGAAAAGTGTTCATTTTTAATAATGCCATTTGGTCCAACATCCGTTTAACGAAAACTTCCCCTTGAAAATATCGCGCTTCATCCAGCATATATGCTCTCCAGCCAAATTTTGGTGCATCCGTTATGGCTACCGAAGGCAATAGCCATTGCGTCTTATAATTAGCTGCTGTTTGATGCTGAGTTAGTAATTGTCGTAGCGATTGTACGGCATAAAAATAGCCGGCACCATCGTTTGCCTTTATTTCAATTTGCTTGGGATTGATATGAAGCTCGTAGGCCTCTGGGGCCAAACCGTCCATTTTGGTCAGCTTTATAGTTGCGCTATCATTATCCGATTTCTTTAAATTGAGCTTGGTCGTTTCCGAAATAATTCCCATCAAATAATGGGCAGTAGCTTCTAGTGATGCATCTTGTACAGCTATCGTCTGTCCCTTCTCAAAAGCGAAAGAACTTTGTCCCAAAATGAGTTCCGAAGGTCGGGGAACGATATGGACTTCCGATGCCAAAAAGGTTTTGTTTTCTTCGGAGCAGCTATAGCTGATGACTGTTAAGGTCAGTAGATAAAATAGTTTGCGCATAGGAGTGATTGTTTATACTCTTACGCAAGATATAAACTATTTGGAATTAACAGTTTAATTTTTCTTTTCCAGTTTTTGAGGGACTTAGGACGGCATGATATAGGACGTAGGGTTATAAAAGTAACCGATGGTTTACTGATTTCAAAGACTCGTTTATTCGAATACAAATACAAAAGTCAACTATAAATACCCTATGCTATACGCTTTGCGTTTTGAAGTGGAAACCTGCCTGCGGCATGCAATTAATAGAAGCTTGAAACGATAGAAACTTACCAACTTTGAAACTACCCTAAGGACTACGGTTAGGACTACGGTTAGGACTACGGTTAGGATAGCCTTGTTTTTATACACGTGAATTGCCCGTTATGACGGGACTCTTGTTCGGAAACACATACTTCATTTTTAAAAAAGTAGCGGCACCACGAGCGTACATAGCGCATAATGACACCCAAACCCAAACTCCAGCAACACTTATCGATGCTTTAAGACCCATTCTTTCGCATTTACAAAAGCGGCTAACCAAGGCGAAACGTCATCCCTTCTATCTGTAGGGTAGTGCGCCCAGTTCCATGGGAAGGTAGAGCGCTCTATATGTGGCATCGTAACTAAATGCCTTCCTGTCGCATCACAAAGTATAGCGGTATTAAAGTCGCTCCCATTAGGGTTTGAAGGATAAGTCTCATAACCATACTTAGCAACGATATCATACTTATCTTCTGTATTTGGAAGAATAAACTTCCCTTCGCCATGGGATACCCATACCCCTAAGGTAGTGCCAGCTAAACTGGATAACATGACCGAATTGTTCATTTGAATTTTCACCGATGTAAAGATGCTCTCATGCTTTTGAGAATCGTTATAGGTCATCTTTCCATGGGTTTCATGCGTTGGATTGATGAGGTCTAACTCCATAAACAACTGGCAACCATTACAAATACCTACAGATAGGGTATCCGGTCTGGCAAAGAAATTAGTAATGACTTTATTCGCTTTTTCATTGTATTTGATAGCGCCTGCCCATCCTTTAGCACTTCCTAAAACATCGGAGTTCGAGAAGCCTCCCACGGCACCTAAGAACTGAATATCTTCCAAGGTTTCCCGGCCTGATATGATATCGGTCATGTGCACGTCCTTTACATCAAAACCGGCGAGGTACATGGCGTTTGCCATTTCACGTTCGGAGTTGCTTCCTTTTTCACGAAGGATGGCTGCTTTGGGTTTGTCTACGCCGTTCGAAGTACTATTTGGTAGGGTTCCATTAAAATCAGTAGGAAATACATATTTTAAAGGCTGCACCTTGTACTTATCAAAGCGGTCTTTTGCAAGTCCGTTTGCGGTTTGTTTGTTATCCAGTAGAAACGAAGTTTTAAACCAAGTATCCCGAAGCGATGCGACATTCAGTCCCATTTCCATACCTCTGTTTTTGATGCTTAGCTTTCCTTCTGAAGTTACTGTTCCAATTTTTTTGAAATCGATACTATCTTTTGATAAGATAGCCTCTATAGCTGCATCTTTGGATTGAAAAACGATTCCGGCATTCTCGGAAAATAGGAGCTTTATGGTATCGGATTCCCCTAAGCTTAAAAGATCTAAATCAGCACCTAAATCGGTATCCGAAAAACATAATTCTAAGAGGGTTGTAATCAATCCTCCTGATGCAACATCATGACCTGCAACGATTTGACCTTTGTGTATCAAACCTTGCATTGAATTAAAAACAGCTTTAAAATAGCTGTCGTCTATAATTGTAGGGGCTTCGTTACCAATCGTGTTTCGTACTTGTGCAAAAGAAGAACCGCCTAGCTTGTAGGCATCTTTTGATAGATTGATATAGTAAATGTCCCCACCATCTTTTTGTAATACAGGTTCTACTACTTTCGTGATATCGTTACAGTTTCCGGCTGCGGAAATAACTACGGTACCGGGCGCAATAACATCCCCGTCTTTATATTTTTGTTTCATGGAAAGGGAATCCTTTCCTGTAGGCACATTGATGCCTAGCGCGATAGAAAAATCTGATATCGCTTGCACGGCTTTGTATAGTCTGGCATCTTCCCCTTCGTTCTTACACGGCCACATCCAGTTAGCGGATAAAGAGACCGATTTTAATCCGTCTTTCATGGGTGCCCAGATGATATTCGTTAAGGCCTCTGCAATACTATTTTTACTCCCCGCGGCTGGGTCAATAAGTCCGGAAATAGGGGAGTGGCCAATACTTGTGGCAATCCCTTCCTTGCCTTTAAAATCTAGCGCCATAACGCCCACATTATTCAAAGGCAACTGTAAGGGGCCGGCACATTGTTGTTTAGCAACCTTACCACCCACACATCTATCTACTTTATTAGTGAGCCAATCCTTACAACCAACTGCCTCTAGTTGCAGTACCTGTTCCAAATAGTCATGGAAAAATTCCAATTCGTATTCCGGTGCCTTATACGTTCTTTTGATGGTGGTGTCTGTCAATATGGTTTTCGGAGAGCTTCCAAAGATATCTGTAAGGTGCACATCCATCGGCTTTTCTCCTGTGGTGGCAGATGCAAAGGTAAAACGGTCATCACCGGTAACTTCACCAACTTCGTACATTGGGGAGCGCTCACGGTCTGCAATTCGCTTAAGTAGTGCAACATCGTCTTTACCGATTACCAAGCCCATACGCTCTTGGGATTCATTTCCTATAATCTCTTTGGCCGATAGGGTTGGGTCGCCCACGGGAAGTTTATCCAAGTCTATTTTACCGCCTGTTTCTTCTACCAGTTCCGAGAGGCAGTTGAGGTGTCCGCCTGCCCCATGATCGTGAATAGAGACAATCGTATTGATTTCGCTTTCTACCATACCACGAATAGCATTTGCGGCACGTTTTTGCATTTCGGGGTTGGAGCGTTGAATAGCGTTTAGCTCAATAGACGAACTAAATTCGCCCGTATCTGCACTAGATACTGCTGCACCACCCATCCCAATACGGTAGTTGTCCCCTCCAAGAATCACAATTTTATCGCCTGTTTCTGGTGTGTCTTTTAGGGCTTGCTCTGCTTTTCCATAGCCAATACCACCCGCTTGCATGATTACTTTATCGTAACCAAGTCTTCTTGTGCTTCCGGTATCTTCTGGGCTAGCGTCGTTTGCCTCATCATGCTCAAAGGTCAATATCGAACCGGTAATTAAAGGCTGACCGAATTTATTTCCAAAATCGGATGCGCCGTTGGAGGCCTTTATTAAAATATCCATGGGGGTCTGGTAGAGCCATGGTCGCTCTGCCATGCCGTTCTCCCAAGGTCTGTCTTTTTCTAATCTAGAAAGTGCGGTCATATACACCGCTGTTCCTGCAGAAGGCAAGGAGCCCTTACCACCCGCCAAACGATCACGTATTTCGCCACCAGCACCCGTTGCGGCACCATTAAAAGGTTCTACGGTAGTTGGGAAGTTGTGTGTTTCCGCTTTGATGGAAATAACCGAATTAAACTCCGTTTCTTGATAAAAATCGGGTTTATCTGCTGTTTTTGGAGCGAATTGCATCACTTTAGGGCCTTTTACAAAGGCAACGTTGTCCTTGTAAGCAGATACAATAGTGTTATGATTCTCTAAAGAGGTCTTCTTTATAAGTTTGAATAACGAAGATGGCATCTCTTTCCCATCAATGATAAAGGTACCGTTGAATATTTTATGTCTGCAGTGCTCTGAGTTGACCTGACTAAAACCGAAGACCTCGGAATCGGTTAGTTGTCTGTCCATTTTTTTGGATAGCTTGTTTAGGTAGTCCACCTCTCCATCGCTTAGTGCCAATCCCTCTTGTTGGTTGTAGGCGGCAATATCATCAATGTTTAGAATCGCTTCTGGCTGCACGGCTACTTTAAAAATATCTTGGTGCAGTTGCTCATACTTCTGAAAAAGCATGGGGTCAAAGGCGTTATCTTCTGTTGAGGTGGCTTTAAACTCTTCAATTCGGATAATCCCAGTAATACCCATGTTTTGGGTTATTTCCGTAGCATTTGTACTCCAAGGGGTCACCATGGCGGCACGAGGGCCAATAAAAAAAGCGTCTACTGACGCCGCTACTATTTTAGGGTTGTTGCCAAACAACCAGCTTAGTTTGTCTATGTCTGTTGGGTTGATTTCTTGAGCAGTTTGGACAGCAAAAACTTTGGTTGCGATATCCCCGAAGAAATGAATCATATATGCTTAGGTATTGAGCGGGTTAGGAAAATGCAAATTTACGATTTAATGTGTGATTTTTTTACTGTGCGAAGAACAGTTTTCAACCACCTATGTTGATAGTGTATGCGGTAATAACTATTTAAACGCGCAGAGGCTTGCCTTTACATTTTAAGATTGTTCTTTTACAAAGGGCTCGTGGGTTTGCTCCGCGCTAGTTTCCTTTACTAAAAAGGAGGCTAGGAAGCGTTAAGGGCTGCGTAGTATGCTTCTTTTGAAACACCCTCCACATTCCCTTGGTATTCCTTTCCTCGCAGTCGCTACGGGGTAGGCAGCGAGTTCCCCATCTGGCAATCGCGCTATTAGTTCTTTAATTCCTTTTTTGTCTGCGTAATCCATAATGGGGTGCAGCCATGCATTTTCTAATCCTTTTGCTAGCATGACTGGCATCCGTGGTGCTTTTAGCTTAGGATTGTTATGAATATGTTGCATAAGGCTGTTCGCGGCGGTGGTCACAATAGAAAAGGTACTTTGGTCTCCGGATTCCGCCATTCGCTTCAAAGTCCGGCTATGGCCAAAGGAAGCTTTTGATTGTGATGCACAAAATAGGGGTATGTTTTCCCTGCTTTATGGTGATGCTCATAGAACCCATCTACATAGATAATGCACCTGTGGTGTGGGGCAGTATCTCTAAAAGAAGGTTGTTGGTATTGATGTACAACTTGTGGAAAAATGAACAGGTTTACGATGCGAAGTTTGAAACAAAAAAGCAGCAAAAGCATGAAGCTCCTGCTGCGCAGGATAACAAATTGATCGCTCAATTTGTTTCCTAATATTTTAAAGAAAAAACTTGTTTTTTAACACAGTACCTATGGCAAGTAGGGCTGTTGATAAGCGATTACATTTCCGTTTAATCACTTAGCCAAAGCTTTTGCATTTTGTTTTATCTTATTTTTATAAAAGCCAAACCAAAAGATTTGGCGGTCTTCGTAAATACGCCCAAGCCTTTGAATGTGGCACTTTTTCCCCTATTTGTTATAGCTATTGTGTGTGCCCAGTATGGGCTTCTTTTAGCTAGAGAACGGTAGCTAATTCATTTAGAGGGTGCACGTCCCTTATGGTCATGGGTAACGCCTTGAACCATTAGTAAGCTGCAAGGGTGGTAATCGTGAGATTACATCTGAAGAAAGCAGGACTACAAATTCTGGTACTGACGAACAGGAACGTTGTATTAGGCTATTAGGTTGGATAAGCAAGCACATCATTGTAAAGTCCAAAACACGTAAAGTGATAACCGAAATAGTAGCTAAGGCAGGCATTAGAAGAAAGAAAACGCTCTTACCTGGGGAGGTCTCTGCAACCAGGAGTTGGTTACGTAGAGAAGTCAGCCGATGTCATAGTACCCACGAGAAACGAGTTGCATAAAACTGCATAGGTCTCACAAGAGGGGAAGGACTGAACGCAGTCCTTCTGGAAATTATTCAGGGAGCATTGATTTTCGTTAATGGCCAACCCCCAGAAAATCTGTAGCCCTTTAAAAAAGTACAGAATAGTTTGGATTGGTGTAAAGAACGCTTGAAAAGATGGATTGCGAACCGCCGTATACGAGACCCTTACGTACGGTGGTGTGAGGGGTGTACTCTGTCATTTGATGGCGGAGCCATCCACTTGATTATCTGCTGGCTTTACTCCAGATTTTAATATATAGTTCGGTATCATTTTGTTCGGTGATGTACTTTTACCATATAATTGATAAGAATTATAGTTTCCGCCAGTAAATACAGTAATCATATCGAGTTCGGGCCAAATATTAATTTTTTGGCCACCGTTGCCAGATGCTAAATATGAATTATATCTTTTATCGTCAATTACAAAATACTTATGCTCCCACAAATAGCCATAATCTCCTTCATCCATTTGAAATGTTTTGTTGACCCAACTTTCAGAGATTATTTGCTTGTCTTTCCATTTTCCGCCATCTTTAAACAACTTAGCGAGTTTTATTAAGTCTCTTGGCGTAATATACATTTGACTAAAAGTATTCATACTAGCCTGATTCGGTTCAAAAGTCCATTCGTAATTCGAGATTCCCAAGGGTTCAAATAAGTTCTCTTTAGCAAATTCTCCGATGTTTTTACTTGTTGCTTGCTCAACTAAACGACCTAAAGTCAATGCGCAACCAGTACAATAGGATGATGATTTTCCAGATTCTGCGACCATA
>JBLIEO010000003.1:0-103253 GCA_047633095.1 Maribacter sp. | reverse complement strand
CTACCCTAGAAGTAAAAAGTGGCTACGGATTATCTGTAGCGGAAGAACTAAAAATGCTATACGCTGTAAAGGAGGCTGATGAAGCGATTCCAGCAGATCTCATCACTACCTGCCTTGCAGCGCACATACTTCCAAAGGATTATAGAGGAAGTGCTGAAAATTATTTAGAAGAAATAAGCAACGAACTATTTCCAAAATTGAAATCTGAAAACCTTACGAATCGCATTGATGCTTTTATTGAGGACAGCGCCTTTTCGGCCCAGCAGATTGCGCCTTATTTTAAAAAGGCAAAAGAAATGGGATTTGATATCACGGTCCATGCAGATCAGTTCTCTACCAGCGGAAGTACCGTTGCCGTGGATTTTAGTGCGGTAAGTGCAGATCATTTAGAAGTAAGCACCGATGAAGAAATAGAATTATTAGCTAAAAGCACTGTAATAGCTATAGCCTTACCGGGAGCATCCATAGGCTTAGGTTGCGCTTTCACGCCTGCTAGAAAATTACTTGATGCTGGCAGTTCGTTAGCAATTGCAAGCGACCATAATCCAGGTTCCGCCCCAATGGGCGATTTACTTACTCAGGCTGCAATCCTAGGTACTTTTGAAAAGCTTTCAAACGTGGAAGTCCTGGCAGGAATTACGGTTAGGGCCGCGGCGGCACTAAAATTAGAAGATCGTGGGAAATTGGAAGAAGGCAAGCTGGCCGACTTTAGCCTTTTCCACACCAGTAATTATCAGGAAATACTGTACAATCAGGGTAATTTAAAACCGTGTGTGGTTTTTAAACGAGGCGTTAAGGTGTTTGATAAGCATAAGTAAACGGTAAACTTGAATTTAAAGTGCTGCCAAAGATATGCATGGCTTAAAAATAAAATAAAATGAATTTCAAAGAACAAATACTACAAGGCATACCATCGGAACTACCACCAAGAAAAGAGCGTTCAAAAGAGGTGAGTCACACTCCAAAACGAAAGGATATCTTATCTCTGGAAGAAAAAAAGCTGGCCATACGCAATGCCTTGCGTTATATTCCCAAAGGGTGGCATGCGGAGCTTTCTAAGGAATTTGCTGAAGAACTAAATAATTTTGGTAGGATTTACATGTACCGGTTTATGCCGGAATACGCAATGTACGCGCGCCCAATAAATAACTATCCTGCAAAGACACTTCAAGCGGCTGCATTAATGCTAATGATTCAGAACAATTTAGACCCAGCCGTAGCGCAACATCCACAGGAACTTATTACCTATGGCGGTAACGGTGCCGTGTTCCAAAATTGGGCGCAATACCTCTTAACCCTGCAGTATTTGGCTACGATGACCGAGGAACAGACGCTTCATATTTATTCGGGTCACCCTATGGGACTTTTCCCCTCCTCCAAGGAGGCACCTAGGGTGGTGGTTACCAACGGCATGATGATTCCCAACTATTCAAAACCGGATGATTGGGAAAAATACAATGCGCTTGGCGTCACGCAATACGGACAAATGACGGCCGGATCCTATATGTATATTGGCCCACAAGGTATTGTTCATGGCACAGCTATTACGGTAATGAACGCGTTTAGAAAAGTATTAAAGAACGATGAAACTCCTGCTGGAAAACTATTTTTGACTGCCGGACTCGGAGGTATGAGTGGCGCGCAGCCAAAAGCAGGAAACATAGCTGGATGCATCACTATTTGTGCGGAAGTCAATGCTGTGGCTGCCACGAAAAGACACGAGCAAGGTTGGGTAGATGAACTTATTTCGGATATTGATATGCTAGTAAACCGTACTAAAATAGCCATCAAAAAAGAAGAAATAGTATCTTTAGCCTACGTAGGTAACATTGTAGAGGTCTGGGAACGTTTTGATACAGAAAATATCTTTATCCATTTAGGATCCGATCAAACTTCGCTGCACAATCCATGGGCCGGCGGCTACTATCCTGTTGGGTTATCCTTTGAGGAATCTAACAAAATAATGAGCGAAGATACTGATACATTTAAAAGTAAGGTACAGGAATCCTTGTGCAGACAAATGGATGCTATCAATAATCACACACAAAAAGGCACTTACTTTTTTGACTATGGGAATGCCTTTCTATTGGAAGCTTCTCGCGCTGGAGCAGATGTTATGGAAAAAAATAATATCGATTTTAAATACCCCAGTTATGTTCAGGATATTCTTGGACCTATGTGCTTCGATTATGGTTTTGGCCCTTTTCGCTGGGTATGCTCCTCTGGAAATCCCGAAGACCTCAGCAAGACAGATACTATTGCATTGGCAGTTATGCAACGCATAGAACAAACTGCGCCAGCTGAAATTAAACAACAGATGCAAGACAACATCAAATGGATAGCGGAAGCCGAGCAAAATAAATTAGTGGTTGGATCACAAGCACGTATTCTCTATGCCGATGCCGAAGGACGTGCCAAAATTGCCGAAGCATTTAATCAAGCTATCGCTTCTGGAGCTCTTTCTGCTCCCATAATTCTTGGAAGGGACCATCATGACGTTAGCGGTACGGATTCTCCCTTTAGAGAAACCAGCAATATTTATGACGGCAGTAAATTTACAGCCGATATGGCCATACATAACGTCATCGGAGACAGCTTTAGGGGGGCCACTTGGGTGTCCATTCATAATGGTGGCGGCGTTGGCTGGGGTGAAGTCATCAATGGCGGCTTTGGGATGCTACTTGATGGCTCGGAAGAAGCTAGTAGAAAACTAAAAAGTATGCTCTTTTATGATGTGAACAACGGCGTATCACGAAGAAGCTGGGCCCGGAACAAAGAAGCTATTTTTGCCATAGAACGCGAAATGAAACGCACTCCAGAACTTAAAGTTACGTTACCCAATATTGTGAAAGATGAGCTTTTAGACGATTTGTTCAATTGAAATAATCACCTAACGCAATATTCAGGAAGTTCATTTAGTACAAACCAAATCTCAAGTTTGAATTGTAATAAATGAACATCTTAACCTTTATTATTCCTCTTTAGCAATACGCTCAAACTTCCCATCATTATGTATGATTAGTTGATCCCCAGTAAAAGGACTTGTGGTCCAAATAGTAAAACCAAAACTGTTAGTTTCTAACATAGGTGAAATCGGTTTTCCTAAAATCGATTTCGGCATTGTAATAAAATGATTTCCTACGGGTTTCCAATTAACCTCTTGGCCCTTACCTTCTCTGTAATCCCGGTAAAGTTGGTATAAATACCATTTAATGTGATCATCTTTAGGGATATCGAAACTAGTAGTAACTCCCGCTGCATCTGAAGAAAAATAGACATAGCCCCAATGTTCGGGTTCGTGCATATTTATAACGCCTTGCGGCGACCATACCCAATTGTATTCAGGAAGGTAGTTACCGTTGGCATCTTTCTTTCTAGAATACCTTTGATTGGTCAACTCATAATCCCAGTTGACCCTAGAAAAATTTAACCGCCAAAATTTATTTTTCGGCACTACGGTCTTACCTACCGGACCTTTGGTGAAAGACCATGGAATAGCAATTTCTATACTCCAGCCCTCATCTATATCCCTGGAGTCGTTTAGTGTTCCATTGATTTGAACTGCGGACTGTAACCCTTTAATATCCCAATTATTAAGAACATGGGAGCCATTACGATACGGTTTGGATAAATAAAGGTCCCAAATCGTATTCAGGGCATTGATTTCTAATTCGTAATAATCATGTGTATCCCCATCTGGATCAATGAAAATTTCAAAATCGTTATTGTAAAAAATTACAGTATCCTTTTGTTTCAATGTAGCCCAGACTTGTGGTTCTTTTAGTTGTGCAAAAAAATAAAGGTTATCCTCATCCCAAATCATTTTGACCCTCGTTTGGTACCTTGCTGCTTTCTCTCCTTCGATATCCTTGAACAGCTGAGACCATTGGACTTTTTGCCAAGCTAGCTCCGTCATTTTGCCGTCCACCGTTATTGTTTCCATCGTGTTATAAGCTACATAAGTTCTTGGAATGTTTTGCGCCATTACCGAAATACACCCTAGGTACAAGGTAAAAAGGGCAAGTGCCACGGTTTTCTTATGTCGAAGTGTGGCGTCGCACATATCTATTACTTTAAGTATCGTTATTATTTTTATCATCATATCAACACTATCTTAGATGCTTTAGGGTGTATTTTAAAATTTAATTCGAAGCATATACTGAACAATAAAAACATTTTTAATGTCTCATTTAGGAATAAATAGAATGTAACAAAACCGATTAGTGTATGATTTGAAAAACGATGATTTTTTTCTTTATTCAAACCTATAAACCCCAAAATCACCTCTTTCCTATTTGAATAATTTTTATTCTATTGTTTTTAAGTATTTTAGTAACTTGTTGTAATAAATAGAGATAAACTTCCGAGTTAAATTTTTTACAATAGAAATTTTGCTGTTTTTTGTTGGGTTAGGAATAAATTTAGACCAACAACAAAGTAACGTTGCTAAACATACAAATTAGTCAGTGTAATTATTGAGGTATGCAGATAAATGAAAGTGTAGGAGAATTTTTAGGAAAAACAGGGTCTTCCTCTAATTATGGAATAAAATACTGGCATCATATTGTTTTTTGGGGACTATATTTTCTTTTCAACATCCTACGATGGAGCAGTATTCACGATGATTTTATTTATTCCTTAAAGACAAATCTAATCGGCTTTCCTATACATATGATTTTAGCCTATTTTAATGTCTACTACCTTATGCCAAAACTGGTATATACGCAAAAATATTTTTTATATACTTTAGGTATAGTTTTAGCAATTTTTGTGATGCTATTAGTTAAATATAATCTCACGTATTATCTGGTAGGTACGGATGTTTGGCCAGAAGGCCCTGAGGAAACCAACACCCTCACTTTTGGTTACGCAGTGCAAACCATGATTGGGGAGGTATACGTCATCTCTTTTTTTACTGCTATTAAATTGACTATTGATTGGCTAAAGGAAAGTAGTAAATTTCATGATCTTGAACGAAGACAGCTACAAACAGAATTACGGTTTTTAAGGTCCCAAGTTTCCCCACATTTTTTCTTTAATACATTAAACAATATTTATTCCTTAACCTTGGAAAAATCGGATAAGGCTCCCGAAGTTATCTTAAAACTATCCGAGCTTATGCGGTATCTTTTATATGCTACTAAAAAAAGAAAACAAGATCTTACTAGCGAAATAGAATGTATTCAGAACTATATAGATCTAGAACGTATCCGCTTTGATGATTCGTTGAAAGTCGATATGCATATTTCAGGGGAGCTCAACAACTGTAAAATTGCACCCATGCTGCTTATCCCTTTGGTTGAAAATTGTTTTAAGCATGGAGCCAGTAAAAATATTGGGAAAATGCACATTACCATAGATTTAGAAGTAACTAATAGTTTTATGACCTTTAACATTGCGAACACCATCCCTAATGGTAATACTTCTAGAGACTTACCAACAAGGGCAGGTGGCATCGGCTTGTCTAATGTAAAAAAACGATTAGAACTAGGTTATAACCAAAGCGATTATGATCTTAACATTTTTGAGGAGAACAATATGTTTAATGTAATACTTAAACTTAAAGTGATATGATATTAAAAGTTATAGCTGTAGATGACGAACCTCTAGCAATCAACATATTAAAAAATTATATTTTGAAGGTAAAGGAACTACAACTAGTAGAAACCTTTTCAAATGCAATGGATGCCTCCTCTTTTTTAAGGGATAACGATGTGGATATTATATTTTTGGACATTAACATGCCCATGTTGGACGGACTAGAATTTCTGGAAACACTACATAAAAAACCTTTTGTTATCATGACCACTGCCCATCAGGAACATGCATTAAAAAGCTTTGAATTGGAGGCGATAGACTATTTGGTGAAACCTATTTCATTACCAAGGTTCTTAAAATCGGTTGACCGGGTCTTTGGTTTAAAAAAAGGTGCTCTCAAGGCTTTGGACAATCATACAAAGGAGAAGCCCAGTATTTTCGTAAAAGTCGATAAAAAGAAACTCCAAAAGATATTCCTCGACGAAATCATGGTGGTGGAGAGTCTCAAGGACTATATCCGGATTATAACCCCAACTTCCAAGTATATTATACATAGTACACTAAGTAGCTTTACGGATGATTTGCCCTCAAACCGTTTTTTAAGAATACATCGATCTTATACGATTGCTATTGATAAGGTAAGTGTGGTAGAAGGTAACAGTGTTGAAGTTGGCGGTCTAAGATATACAATCGGCAGAAGCTACCTAAACGAGGCGAAAAGTAGAATACTTCCAAATTTTAACATATGATGAGCAAATTATTAAGTGCTATTACCCACGTTCCCCTTTTTCTTTCTCTAAGTATATTATTTTTGTTTCCTCGGTGTAAAGAAGCAACAAAAGAACAGGAAGATAAAAGTAGACCCCCTAATGTAGTGCTCATATTTACAGACGACCAAGGGTATAATGATGTTGGGGTTTTTGGGGCAGACGACATTGCAACACCACACCTAGATCAAATGGCAAAGCAAGGAACCATGCTTACAAGTTACTACTCTGCCCAAGCGGTATGTTCAGCCTCTCGGGCAGGTATACTTACAGGGTGCTACCCAAATAGAATAGGCATCCATAATGCCCTTGGGCCTGGAAATACCCATGGTATAAATCCTTCGGAGACTACATTGGCAGAAATGCTAAAGACACAAGGATACGCTACTGCAATATTTGGAAAATGGCATTTGGGGCATCAAAAAGAGTTCTTACCCACCCGTCATGGTTTTGATGAGTGGTTTGGCATTCCGTATTCTAATGATATGTGGCCCTACCACCCACAGCAAGGTCCAGTTTTTAACTTTCCCGACCTTCCGTTATATGAAAACGAAACTGTTATAGATACCTTGGAAGAACAATCTCAGTTAACTACCCAGATTACAGAAAGAAGTGTAGACTTTATTAATAGAAACAAGGATAATCCTTTCTTTCTATATGTTCCCCATCCCCAGCCCCATGTTCCTTTATTTGTATCAGACAAGTTTAAAGGAAAATCCAATAGAGGCTTATATGGCGATGTAATTATGGAAATAGATTGGTCTGTAGGCCAGATTTTAGCTGCTTTAAAAGCCAACGGACTAGAAGAAAATACTATCGTAATTTTCACCTCAGATAATGGGCCTTGGCTCTCGTATGGTAACCACGCCGGAAGCGCCTACCCGTTGCGTGAAGGAAAAGGAACCGCTTGGGAAGGTGGGCAACGTGAACCCTTTATTATTAAATACCCAAAAGTAATTCCTCCGGGTAGGGTGATTGTAGAACCTGTCATGGCCATAGATATCCTACCTACTATTGCAGAGGAGACTGGAGCGAGCTTGCCTAAAAATATTATCGATGGCAAGAGTGTTCTAAAATTATTGAAAGGAGAGACCGACAAAGGTCCTCAGAAAGCCTATTTCTTTTACTATAGGGTCAACGAACTTTTTGGGGTACGCTATGGGAAATGGAAGCTATACTTTCCGCACCGATATAGAACTATGGACGAAATGGAATTGGGCAAAGATGGCTTACCAGGAGACTACCGTATGATAGATATGGAAGAAATAGAACTGTATGATGTGCAAAACGATGTAAGCGAGACGTCCAATGTAGTATCAAAACATCCAGAAATAGTAGCTAAAATAAAATTATTGGCAAACGATATGCGTTCCCGTTTAGGAGATTCCCTCCTAGAACTAGAGGGTTCAGAAACTAGGGAAGCGGGGAAACTGGAATGAGTAAACTTTTCAAGTTTAAGGAATTTAACGTTCAACAAGACAAGTGTGCCATGAAAATAGGTACAGATGGTGTTCTAGTAGGTGCTTGGACTTCTTTGGAAGCTGGGCCGAATACGATTTTGGATATCGGTGCCGGCACCGGACTAATTGCACTTATGCTCGCACAACGCTGCGATGCAGAAAATATTGAAGCCATAGAAATTGATGAGGCTGCCTACGAGCAGTGTGTGGAGAATTTTGAAGCCTCGCCATGGGCAGACCGTCTTTTTTGTTTTCATGCTGGCTTAGACGAACTGGTAGATGAGATGGCCGAACCCTATGATTTGATTGTCTCCAATCCACCATTTTACGCCGAGGACGTTTCTAGTGGAGATATCTCAAGAGATTTAGCGAGGCAGAACACTACTTTACCTTTTAAGGAATTACTCCAAGCCGCAGCACAATTATTAGCTTCTAATGGTTCTTTTGCAGTTATTATTCCATTCAAGGAAGAGCTTGAATTTATAGATTTAGCAGCACAGTTAGGGCTTTACCCTCAACATATAACTAGGGTAAAAGGCACCCCTTCCTCTAGAATCAAAAGAAGTTTGCTTCAGTTTTCGTTTAACAAAAAAGAGCTTTTAAAAGATGAATTGACCATTGAAGTTGAAAGACATCAATACACCGCAGCATACAGTGCGCTAACGAAAGAGTTTTATTTGAAAATGTAATTTTATTTTAATCTTTTTATTGGTCTTGTTAAACAAGTAGGGCCGCCACCACCTTTAACACTGATTTCTTTCCCGCTATAAACAAGAACTTCACAGCCTGCATTTTCAAGTGCTCGCCTTGTTTTGGGGTTCCCTTCTACCATAACACATTTTCGTGGTCCAATCGCTAAAACATTACAACCCATGCTATCAAACTCCTCTTCAGGAACCTCAACCAATTTATAATCCATTTCCAATAATAGATTTCTAAATCTAATAGGCATCAATGGAGAATAGACCACCGCCAAATCTTTATCAACAGGACTAAAAATTGACATTAAATGAAATACGTCTTCTGCACCTTTATAATGTGGTAAGTCTACCGTTATCACGGTAACACCTTGAGGGTCGAGTAAGGTTATCAATTGCTCTATTCCATCAAGATTGGTTCTATAGGTGAGTCCAACAGCTAAGGTTTTTTGGTTTAACCAAGCTACATCACCCCCTTCTAATGTGCCAGGAGATTGAATGGTTCCTAAAACAGGAATTCCATTGGCTAGAAAAATTTTTCGTTGTGCTTCAGGCTCTAACGCTCTTTCTAGTTTGCCCATAGTACAGATAATCATTCCATCATTGGTTGCGATAGATGCATCTCTGCAATAAATTGCGTCTAAGGATAAATTACTATCTATAGGAGAATAGATTATTTCAACACCTTGATTCTTTAAGATATTTTCAAAAATCTCATATTCAGTGTTTGATTTTAATAGTTCGGGTTTGCCTAAATAGTTTAGGGCTTCCCATTCGTCTTCTAATTTATCCTCATTTATGAAAGCATCAGAAGTGGTTTTTATAACAACGGAATATAAGGGAAGGTATTCAGAATGACTCGTATACTTCATAATATATTTTACTTTTTTAATCGATTTCTAAATTTCATCCAAACATAAAAAGGAATACCCGCAAGCAGTAACAAAAATCCGTAATAAACTACTTTTTCCCCAGCACCATATATTGCCCATAAAGAATAGATAAAGGCAAGGCTAGAAAGCGTCACTTCTGGCAACCATTTAAGGTTTGCGGATTTGCGCTCAACTAAAATTAAAATATAAGCTGCCGCAGTGAATAAATATGGAATTAAACAACAAAGCGTAGTGAGTAGTATTATAAATTTAAACTGCGCTACCAAACCCTCAGAATAGTTCATTAACATGACCAGTGAGGTTAAGATACTCCCTATAATAATTCCCAAAACAGGAACTCCATTTTTGTTTTCTCTTCTGAATACTCTAGGAAATAAATCATCTTTCGCAGTTGCCATCGCTATTTGACCTTGTATTAATATCCAACCATTTAAAGCGCCAAAAGCAGCAATTGCAGCGCCAAAAGCAGCTAGATTTTGACCCCATTCCCCTGCAATTATATGCATCGCATCAGCAAAAGGTGCAGGCGATTTTGATAAAATATCCGCTGGTATCATTCCCATAATCACAACCGTGCTTAACACATAAACTAAAGTGGTGAATATGGTTCCTAACATAGTCGCTTTAGGTATTGTTTTCTCAGGGTTTTCCACATTTCCGGCAGGTACCGTTGCACTTTCCACGCCTAGATAGGCAAATAGCGTTAAGGTTGCTGTTATGGCAATAGCTACCATATCAGTTTCTCCACTCGGATTAAATGGTCTAAAATTATCAATATTGAAAAAGAAGATACCGCCAATAATAACTAGTATCAAAGGAATCGATTTCAATACTGTGGTTACTACTTGTACCTTACCAGATTCGCGTAAACCTCTAGCGTTAATCCATGTTAAAAACCATATAGTTATTAGTCCTACTAACACGGCATATAGGGTGTTTGTCTCCAGAACCGGAAAAAAAACACTCAGCGCACTAACAAAAGCAATAGTAATTGCTGCATTGGCAACCCAAGTAGATATCCAATATCCCCAAGCAACTAAGAAGCCAGCAAAATCTCCTATTCCCTCTTTTGCATAGACATAAGGGCCTCCATTTTTATTTTTAACAAGCGTACTTAATTTTCCAAACACCGAAGCCAATAATAAAGCCCCTACTGAAGAAAAAAGCCATCCCAAAATACTGATACCCCCATAGGAAGCTAAGGCTGCTGGCATTAAAAAGATACCGGCTCCAATCATATTCCCTACAACTAACGAAGTACAGGTCCATAAACCTATTTTTTTAGTTTCATTACCCATTTAATTGTGAGGTTCTTTTATGTGATAATTGGTTACTTTTGAAAAGAAACTGGTCTAATCTACAAATTAATTAGTTATGGATGATAGCTTTCATATAGATGCTGACATTTCCAAAGCAGAAACACTGCCGTCCTCTTTTTATAGAAACCCTGAGATTTTTGAAGCGCTAAAACAATCCATATTTTATAAGTCTTGGCAATGGGTTGGCAGTACAGAAGAAATAAAGGATACTTCGAATTCACATCCTTTTATTTTGTTAGATGGTTTCTTAACTGAACCCATGCTGTTAACTAAAGATACGGATGAGGTTATATATTGCTTAACTAACGTTTGTACGCATCGAGGTAATGTTTTAATTAATAAATCTGGGAAAACAAAAAAAATAGTCTGTGGATACCATGGCAGACGTTTCGCACTTAATGGGAAATTTGAACATATGCCAGAGTTTAAAGAAACCCAAGATTTTCCAAGACTATGTGATAGTTTACATCAATTTCCATTATGTAAATGGGGACCCTTTTTATTTGCAGGTCTAAACCCAAGTTTTGATTTTCAAGATGTTATAGATAGCATGAATGAACGTGTGGGGTTTTTACCATTAGATGAATTTAAACTTGATGAGAGCAGAAACAAAGAATATATGGTCAATGCACATTGGGCTCTTTATTGTGACAATTATCTTGAAGGTTTTCATATTCCTTTTGTGCATGAAGATTTAGATGCTGCTCTTGATTATGGTAGTTATGATACTATTTTGTACAATCATTGTAATCTTCAAATTGGTTACGCAAAGGAGTCTGAAGCAGTTTTTGAATTACCAGAAGGCCATCCAGACTTTGGAAAACAAGTAGCGGCTTACTATTACTGGGTTTTTCCCAATATGATGTTCAATTTTTATCCTTGGGGAGTATCCGTTAATCTGGTCCAGCCATTGCATATGAAGAAAACTAAAGTGTCATTTATGAGTTATGTCTATAAGGAGAACAAACTAGATAAGGGAGCTGGTTCTGGCTTAGACAAGGTGGAGTTAGAAGATGAAGAAGTGGTTGAAAGCGTGCAGAAAGGTGTGCAATCACATTTTTATAAAGCAGGAAGATTTTCACCTACTCGGGAAAAAGGAGTACACCATTTTCATAAGCTATTGGCGCAATTTTTAAACGCCTAAACCGTTATTTCAACACATACACAATATATTAAATATAACAATTAGTCTTTCTAGTGTTATATTTTTTCTATTTATCTTTGATAAAAATTGCGATTTATGAGACCTGATTTATTTGAAGCCCCAGATTATTATAATATAGACGATTTACTTTCCGATGAACATAAATTGGTGCGTGATGCCGCACGCCAATGGGTAAAGCGAGATGTCTCTCCGATTATTGAGGAATATGCCCAAAAGGCTGAGTTTCCAAAACAGATTATAAATGGTCTTGCGGATATTGGTGCTTTTGGTCCTTACATACCAGAAAAATATGGTGGCGCTGGTCTAGATCAGATAAGTTACGGACTTATAATGCAAGAAATAGAGCGTGGTGATAGTGGGGTTCGTTCTACAGCTTCTGTACAGTCTTCCTTAGTAATGTATCCTATTTACGCTTATGGTACAGAGGAACAGCGTAAAAAATACCTACCAAAGCTAGCGAGTGGCGAATGGATGGGCTGTTTCGGGCTTACGGAACCTAATCATGGTTCTAATCCAAGTGGTATGGAGACAAAATTCAAGGATATGGGTGACCATTATCTCTTGAACGGTGCAAAACTTTGGATATCTAATTCACCATTTGCTGATATCGCAGTTGTTTGGGCAAAAAACGAAGAAGGAAGAATTCATGGGTTAATAGTTGAGCGGGGTATGGAAGGTTTTTCTACGCCAGAAACACATAACAAATGGTCGCTTCGCGCCTCGGCTACCGGAGAACTAATTTTCGATAATGTAAAAGTCCCTAAAGAAAACTTGCTGCCTAACAAAACAGGCCTGGGTGCTCCATTAGGATGTCTGGATTCTGCACGTTATGGCATTGCTTGGGGTGCTATAGGAGCTGCCATGGACTGTTACGATACAGCATTACGATATGCTAAGGAACGCGTACAGTTTGGAAAGCCTATTGCAGCTTTTCAGTTACAACAAAAGAAGCTTGCAGAAATGATTACTGAAATTACCAAAGCACAGTTATTGGCATTAAGACTAGGGCAATTAAAGAATGAAGGCAAAGCTACTACGGCTCAAATTTCCATGGCAAAACGCAACAATGTAGATATGGCCATTACAATTGCACGTGAAGCGCGGCAAATATTGGGTGGCATGGGTATTACAGGTGAGTATAGTATTATGCGACATATGATGAACTTAGAAAGTGTGATAACCTATGAGGGAACACACGATATACATCTGTTAATTACGGGTGCTGATATTACAGGATACCCAGCGTTCAAATAACATAACCTATTGTTTAGGTTAACCTAACACCAACTCCTGATGAACGACTTATTTTTGGCATGTTCTTATGGAACAGATGTTCATATTTTGAGTTAGTTAGCACAGGCCGATGGGAGCATCGGCTTTTTTATACCATATACTGAAATGTTTTTAAATTTTATGTGGCATCTAATTTGTTATTTAAGGTCATGCTTAATTTGATAATTTATTTTCTAATTTTTCAACTTCTAAGCAATGTGAAACGCATTTAAAACAAAATTACCTTCGTTCACAACAGAATTTCATAGGTTCACAACAATAAGTTTTACAACAGGAAGAAAGAAGGTACTTTTACTATGTAATAAAAACGACTTAACTTTTTCCATTTTCATATAGTGTTCTCGTAAAAGAGTCCGGTTTTAAATAACCGGACTCTTTTTGGTTTCAACCATTTTAGCGGCTATTTTTTATGGTGCCTAGATGATGAGGGAGCACACTTCATATTAAAGAATGTTTCAACACTGCTGTTGTCCGATGAGGAAACCTACCCTTTCGGGAGGTCATTGAGGGGTAGGTAGTATTTCTAAGCTATTATATTGCTTCTGGAAACAAACGTTTTAATTCCGTTTCCATAAATGGAATTTTATCTAAAGCTTTATTTGAAAAATCAAACAGGCTTATACATCGGTCTAAATTCTGGTTTTCGTACGTAACCTTGTAGTACCTATTGTTTTCCAAATAATCCGTTAGCGCCCTAAGACCGTGAATGAAAGGCATAAAAACTGCTCCCATGGGCAAGGATTCTAATTCTTCCTTGCTTAAAAAAGAAGGATTGCTGGCAAGTCCTTCTACGAATGAGGTAAACAAATATTCTTTAAAGCAGATGTGGTTTAATTGTTTTTCGTCTTCAGGCGCCGTATTAACTACGGTCCTAATAGCATCTCCAAAATCATAGATAAAATACCCTTTCATAATCGTATCCAAATCTATAAGACATAGTCCTTTTCCCGTTTGCTTGGAAAATAGGATGTTGTTTAATTTGGTGTCGTTATGGCATACGCGCAATTTTAACCCATCTAACTGTATGTCTTTTAACGTGTTTAATGTTTCTTTAGCAAAAGCTATGTACGCATTGGCGATTTCTAATTTAAAAGTTTCTGCAGTAGCTAACGCACTCTTAAACTGTTGCTCCCTTAAACTTAAATCGTGAAAACGTGGAATGGCATCCATGTATCCTAAAGGGGTTTCACCCTCTAAAAGTAAGTGGAACTTTCCGATAATGCGTCCCGCTTCAAAGGCAGTTTTTTGTTGTTCTGTAGTGTTGTACGTAGTACTATCGGCAATAAAACTCATCAACCTCCAATAACCCGATGTAGCCTTTATGAAATAAGACCCGTCCGTAGTTTTTAATAGTTTAATTTCGGAATAGTCCCTCGCGCTCAAGGCTTCCAAAGCACTGGAAACATTTTTCATTAATCCGCTAACGTTGGGGAAAACCCTATGATTAATACGTTGGAGAACGTACATAGGTTGCTCCTCGTTACAAACCAAGAACGTATCGTTTATTAAGCCCGCTGAAAGAAGCTGAAAGCTAAATTCTTGCTTTTTAATCACAAAACAGCGCACAAGTTCTTGAAGTTTTTCTGCGGTGTATTTGCTATTTGTTAATTCCATAAAGGAGAAACATAGTGACCTTGGTTGGTTTTGTCTTGTAAACTTTCCATAGAAGTTTCTTTATCGCTGGCATAGGTTACGCCAAACCAATCTCCGCCAGATGGAATACATTTAACCTCTATTTCTTTTGCTTGAAGCATCTCCTGTATCATAAAAGGTAAATAGAGTTCGCTATTGGCAACTCGGTCTTCATCATTTAAGAAAATTTTGAATTCCGATTCTATTTTCGCAAAAATAGAGGTTCTGCATATCCAAAAATTCATACTTGCTTGTTCATCGCCGGTAAACTCCAAACCAGTATCCTCGTCTAAGACTACGTTGCCTTTTTGAACTAGTTTTAATCGCTCCTCCACAGATAATAAATCATCCCCAGATACTTTGCAAACGCCTCTAGATACCGATCCATGTTCAGAAAGCGTATCTTTTAAGGTGTACCCTAATAAAGAGTATGCACTGCCATTAGATTTCATAAAATCGGCTGCCTTCTTATAGGCTACTTGTCCGTAGAAATCATCGGCATTAATGACCACAAAAGGGCCATTGATTACGTTTCTAGCGGTCCAAACGGCATGTGCGGTACCCCATGGTTTTTTACGTTCTCCTATAAATTTTACTCCTGCAGGTAAATCAGTAAGCTCTTGTGCTAAAACGTTTAGCGTAATTGTGCTCGGTAGTTTTTCACTTAAATACTCTTTTAGAAAACTAACATTTTCTGCCTTTGTTATGACCACGATTTGTTTAAAGTCATTTTTTATAGCGTCATAAATAGCGAACTCCATGAGGAACTCCTCTTTAGGACCAAGCTCATCGAATTGTTTTAATTTCCCGTATCTGCTACCGCTTCCAGCAGCCATTAAAAGTAATGTCATGGTTATTATTTTTATAGTGTAAAAGTAAGGATTGTCTTTAAAAAATACAGCGGAAGTTAGATGTATAGTATTTTAATAGGATGATATCAATAATAATATAGAACACAACTTCTGTAATGATGTAAATTTTTCATAATTTCAAAGTATAAATTCAAAATGCTGATATGAGCTCAAGACGTAATTTTATCAAAAACACATCCCTTGCTGGCGCAGGACTATTTGCGGTGCCAGGCTTTGCTAAAAATATATACAGTGCGGCAGACAAGCTCAATGTTGCAATGATTGGAGTAGGATTGCGGGGAACAAATCACTTACAAAACTTATTGTTACGTAAAGACGTAAACGTTACCGCTATTTGTGATGTTGATCCTTCTAGAATTATGCTTGCGAAGGATTTGATTTCAAAAGCAGGCGCTAAACCACCACAGGAATTTGGAGCCAGTGATTACGATTATAGAAATTTGTTGGAGCTTAAAGAAGTAGATGCCGTGATTATTGCCACACCTTGGCTATGGCATACTCGCATGACGGTAGACGCTATGAAAGCAGGCAAATATGCAGGGGTAGAGGTCTCTGCTTCTAATACCTTGGAAGAGTGTTGGGATTTAGTGAATACGCATGAAGATACTGGGACCCATATGATGATTTTGGAGAATGTAAATTATCGTAGAGACGTACTCGCCGTTTTAAACATGGTAAAACAAAACGTTTTTGGAGAGTTGGTACATTTTAGATGCGGCTACCAGCACGATTTACGCCATGTCAAATTTAACGATGGTAAAACGCCTAATGGTAGAGGCGCTGAGTTTGGAGAAAAGGGAGTTTCCGAAGCCAAATGGCGCACGGCACACTCGGTAAAAAGAAATGCTGATGTATACCCAACACACGGCCTAGGTCCTGTTGCCGTTATGGCAGATGTGAACCGTGGAAACCGTTTTATGTCCCTGACCTCCCATGCCAGTAAGGCGATTGGTTTGCATAATTACATTACTGGCGTAGGAGGTAAGGATCACCCTAACGCTAAAATAAAATTTAAACAAGGCGATGTAATTACCACTACCATTGATACTGCAAATGGGGAAACTATTATTATTACTCATGATTGTAATTTACCCCGACCTTACTCCTTAGGGTTTAGGGTGCAGGGTGCAAATGGTTTATGGGAGGTAGATGGAAATAGAATATATGTAGAGGGCCAATCTGAATCGCATAAATGGAGTGAAGCAACGGAATGGTTAGAAAAATATGACCATCCCCTTTGGAAAAAATACGGTGAATATGCCTTAGGTGCTGGACACGGCGGCATGGACTTCTTCGTTATGAACTCTTTTATTGAGTCAGTGAAGGCTGACATAGCACCTCCTATGGATGCTTACGACGCTGCCGCTTGGAGTGCTGTAACTCCTTTATCTGAGCTATCTATTGATAATAACGGTGAACCTCAAGATTTTCCTGATTTCACTCAAGGTTTGTGGATCAATCGTCAACCTTATGAATGGATGAAAGAAACATACTAAATGTATTGCATTTGATTTGGTAGTTATTATAAACCCATTTGCGAAATAATGTTCTATTAAAAACTACACGAACAAATATTTAGTTTATCCAAATACAAACGAGTTTTATACTAAAGCATATAAGCCAAAGGGTCGCGCAGTAGTGGTCCTTTGGTTTCTAATTTTATACTATACCTAACAACTATTTCTTTCCTCTAAGGTATCTTGATGCATTTATCTTTAAGATTCTTAATAAAAATGCTACACAACACTAATTTAATGTTTTTACAACATATATTTTATGATCAAATTAATAAATTTAGTTGTTAGCTAAATAGTTAAGTTATGAGGAATTTTATAGGTGCGATTGTAATTGCTACTTTTTTAAATACCGCATTTGTTTCTGCAAATGATTTTCGAGAAACAGAACCAAAGATAACAAGAGCATTGACTAGCGAAGTTTATGGAATGCTAGGGGAAGATACGATTCCGAATGAAATTAGAGGACAAAAAGCCGAAGTCCGCATTGCGGTCGATGGTAAGGGTATCGCCAGGATTTTATCAATAGCAACTGAAAGCGACCTGCTTGCCAAATATCTAAAGGAAAATATAGATTCTCATGAGGTTAAAAAGGGTGATTACGTGGAAGGAATTATTTATCGTGTTCCTATTGAAGTAGTGTTGTAATAACAGTTTTTAACTGACTTGCGAAGCGAATAAGGATATGCTGTATTATTTAACAAATTAAAAATCAAATAACGTCATACCTTTGTTTCGGTTTCAACTAGCTTTCGCTTCGTTAGCTACCTCCTCTGATGTGGATTTTCTTCTAATATTTAGAGCGGACTCTTTTCTAAGTGGGGCATCTAATGTTCCTTTTTCCCTATCCATCATAAAACTTCTCGATTTAAAAATATCAGGTGCGTACGAAACTGCCAGTGCGCTAAGTCCTATTCCAAATAAAGCAACTGGATTGATAAAAAACTCACTAAAAGAAAATATACCTATAATGAGAATGGTGGAAAAGGGTAAAGAGCATGCCAAAATATTTACACCAAAATTAACATCAAAAGTAGATTCAGGGTGCGCATCTTTTTCTTCCATAGAATTAATTGCGCTCATGTGAGCAAAAGGCCAAAAACTACATGAACTCTGTGGAAATACTACCAATAGCAAGAGCATCGCTGGGGTTAGAGAAGGAATACTAAAAGCTACAAACGCAGATAGACAGAATGCAATACCAGCCCTTCTGATGAGCATGGTAATGATAATTCCAAATTCTCCCGATTTAACTCGAACAGCCATACCAATAAAAAGCAACACTAGTGGTGTCATCAGCACTTTCATGCTAAGCACGGTATTTTGTAAAAATGAGGGTAAGGAATTTAAGTTCCATCCAAATCCTAAAAGTAATAGCCCAAGGACTATGACTATATTAATAGGTTCATTTATTAGGGCTAAGACTAAACTCTTTAATTTATTTTTAGAGGAGTCTATGGTATCTTTTAATGCTCTTTTGTGATACCAATGCATGGCTAACATATAAAGAAGAATGAGTCCAAATATTTTATTCCCTACATCTGCTAACGCTGCAAGAGCAAGTGAATCATCTCCTAGGTAGACAACAATAAATGGAAAACAAGATAATCCTGGAGCAAGAGATGGTAAGAGCATCATTAAAGTACGTTTCTTGGCATTTTCATTTTTTGGAAGGGATACCGAAAGAAAATATTTAGAAGCAAGTAACATTATTAAATTAAAGGTTAACGCTAAGAAAGGAAAAACAAGTAATGTCCCTTTTAATTCTATTTTGAGCAAGGCTACAAAAATTGTTGCAGGCAAGGCAACACTTAGTATTAATACCTTAACTCCTTTTAAATCTTGTTTTGCTACCTTTTTTTGCAAAAGTAGTCCCAATCCAATAATGATTAAGAGTTCTAATGTTTTTTGAAGGGCAAAATTCATAGATATAAACGTTCAGGGGTTATTCTTTGTTTTAACTAGGTATAGAATAGCCCTAAGGAGTTAGACAAAAGATGATTTTCAAGGCAATTATCTAAGGAATCCAACTCCAGGGCTAATTCAAACTTAAACTAGCACTTTTCCTAGGGCAGCAGTAAATAGCTTCATCTCGTCCATAGTACCCATGCTCACACGGCACCAGTTTTTACCATAAATTTCAAAAGCCCGTACACCTACTCCTTCAGTTGTCATTTGTTCCAAGAACGCTTTTCCTTGCATCTCAATAGGAAAAATTATAAAACTAGTAGAAGATGGTACATATTCAAATCCCATTCTTGTAAGGTTTTCGTATACATATTCTCTACAGGCCTTGTTCAATGTAATTGTCTTGTTTTTGAACTCAGTGTCGTCCATACTAGCCATAGCTGCATGTACTGATGGTAAAGATATACCCATCCCACCACGTGTTATTTTTTGTATGATTCCCAAAGTTTCTGGTTGTGCAACCATGTATCCAACACGTAAACCTGCCATACCTTGAATCTTAGAAAAAGTACGCGCAATCATAACGTTCTTACCCTCGTTTATCAAAGAGACCATACTCTTTTTTAAACCTTCACCAAGGAAGCCTAAATAAGCCTCATCTACAAAAATTGGAACTTTCTCAGAAACTCGTGAACAAAAATCTAAAAGTGCTTCATGTTCTGTAATACTTCCTGTAGGGTTGTTTGGATTGCAGATATAAACCAATTTAGTGTCTGCATCTATAGCCGCTTCCATACCCGCCAAATCGTGAGACCAATCATCTTTCAATTTTACTGGTTTCCAAATTGCGCCAGTAGCCTCTGCAACTTTAATCAAAGACATATATGCTGGATCGGCAGAAACAATGTTACCGCCATTTTGGAAAAATACCATTGCGGTTTTTTCTAGCAAATCTGAAGAACCAGGCCCCATCATAATGTTTTCCTGCTTAACACCTTCTTCTAGAGCAATTTTATCCATTAAAGCATACAACTCCTTCCATGCGTAACGGTTTCCTCCTGCTGCATACTTTTGCATAGCAGCTACTGCCATTGGCGATGGGCCAATTGGGTTTTCATTAGCATTCAATTTTGCCAAAAGTTCAACAGGTGCTTCTGGTGCAGAAGGTAAATATTCTTTAAAAAAAGGAGTGTAAGGAATATTTCCTTGACTGTCCATGTTAATGGGTTGTGTAGGAAACGCTCCGTAGGACAAATACGGTGCTGCCATAACGCCAGCAGCGGTGAGAACGCCTCTTTTGAGCCAATCTCTTCTATTTACATTTGTGTTCATGTTTGCTATATTTAAGTTAAAGGTTTCTAGTTTGAATCTACTGGTTCTGCATTTATGCCTAAATCTCCGGTAGCTACTATCGTATCATCTGATGGGCTTAAGTAAATACTGATATGAGAGTCCATAGTAGTTATCGTGTCATAAAATCCAGTATCACTTATGAGATAAAGTTTATTCTCGTTCAGTTCGCCTGTATCCCCGGATACTTCATCTAGGGTAAGCATGGTAGGCCCACCTAATCCAGCGGCTCCCTCTAAAACAAGTGCCGGATGCAAAAGACCAGGAATGGTGTTATACAGAGATATCTGAACGAGTGTTTGATCCAGACTGGTTTCCCAAAAAACAATTCTTCCATTTACATTTGATCCGTCAGGATCTGTTGAATCAATAGTATACGCTGTAAATTCCGTAAGCGTTCCACCGCCTGGGGCGGCAGCTGTTTCTGCTTCTAAACGTTCTAGATCACAGGAACTGAATACAAGTAGCACTGCTGCTATTAAGGATAATCGTGGTATATAGGTCTTCATAATATATTTGTTTTTATGTATCAATTAAATGCGTTAGAAACTTATAGTCGCTCTTACTAAATAGTTAGCTCCAAGGGATCCCTGCTGTCCATTGCCGTACAGGTAAAAACCTCTTTCTTCAGATCTATACAAATCAGGATAATTATTAAAAATATTTTGCCCTGTTAAAGTAAGTGATAGGTTCTTTGTTGCAGCATACGTTATTCCTAGGTCTGTAGTGAACTGCGCTGAAAAAGCTTGATCTGAAAACCCTCTAGTGCCCGCACCTGCAAAGTTTACATCGGTAAGGTTTCCTTCACCATCATCTATTCTTGAAATTTCACCGAAATAAGTACCTCTTAACATCCCCGACCATTTACCCAAGCTATACGTTGCAGCGCTTATAAAATTAGTAGTCGGCACACCTTTTTCATATGCACCTACTACGGCACGATCAATGTAAAGGGCTTCAAGGTCTTCGTCGGATAATGCGGTGTTCAAATCAGGGACGTTGGCCCCTTCAAAGGTTCTTTCCGATAAGATTGCAGCAAAGTTTAAATTTAACATCCCCTCACCGACTCTATCGGAATAATTCGCTACTATTTCGACCCCTCGCGTACTTACATCCCCTCCATTGATACGAAAACTTGCCAAGCCGGAACCGATTAGGGGTTCTAACACGGGAGCATCAGCAGCGCTAAAGTTACCCGTCGAAAATAGGCGGTCTTTGATATCTATTTGATAGGCATCAATACTAAGTTCTAGTTTATTGAACAGTTTTGTAGTAATACCCAAGGCAAAATTCATAGACCTTTCTTCTTGCAGTTGGTCTATGCCGATAGCTTTAGCAACAGAACTATTGTTCGGATAAAGCGTTCCATCAAAAGGTTCTAAGTCGACAAAGAAGGTAAACGTGTGCGAATAATTCAATTCTTGTAAAGAAGGCGCCCTAAAGCCATTACTTACAGAACCCCTAATAGCCAAATTATCCATTATAGAATACCGGGTGGCAAATTTACCTGTGAAAACGCCACCGAAATCAGAATACTGTTCTGTACGTAGTGCTCCACTTACAAACCACTTATCCGTAACATCTAATTCCAAATCAAGATAAAGACCCGTAACCGAACGGAATTGATTTGCTTCGTTCTCGGGTGCAAATCCTCTAAAACATTGGCAATTAGGACTATATTGCAATACAGGATAAGAACTGACACCACCGTAGGGCAGTACTAACGCATTCCCATTTTCACCAACTATTGGATTCCCACCCAAATCTTCCAAAGGAAAACCGTCTGGGCCAATCAGTTCTTGATTATCTTCTGTTGCTGTAAAAACACCAGCATCCCCAGCTTCAAAACTTTCAGGTTGCCCTCGTTCTATAATATAGTTTTCTAACCTCAGCTCCGCTCCCATTGCAATGTTCAATCCTGACAAAACATCTGGATAAAATTTGGAAAGGTCAAAGTTGACCGTATTCTGCGAAAATTTATGAGCACCTAAATCCATTTCCGTAGGAGATTCCGACTGTAAACTAGCATTAAACGTGTTGAACTGACCATATCTTTGATTGTTGGTTCCAAAGGTATTACTGAAATCAAAGTTCCAATCCCCCAATTTCCCTTTAACGCCACCAGTAAAGCCTATATTGGTTTGTGTAATAATCATTTGAGGTCTAAAACCATTGGGGTATAAATCATAATTGAAACGATCGGTTTGCGCCGACCTTCGGTAAAAACAGCCAAATCCATCTGTGTTTTTATAGCCAAAATCTCCAAAAGAATAAAAACTAGTTTCAGAATCTTTGGATAGCGGAAGCTCTAAATTATAGCCGACGGAACCTAACACGGTTACAGGTAAACCTGCAAAGGTAGATACGTCCCTTGCTGTAAGACCACGCGAAGCCAGTAAGCCCGAATCGGTCTGAAGTTGAGCAGCAAGGGCTGCATCTCCAGCAGTCTGTGCGGCCAATAGCTCTGGGTTGGTAATAATAGGATTGCCCTGCGTATCTGTTCTTTCGTTGTTTAAGTACGAATTCCCATAAGGGGTTGCACCACTTATATTCGGTCTTATAGCCGCTTCATTTTGGCGATACATCCCAGTTACATTAAAGTACCCGCCATTTTCAAAGGATAAACCATAGTTAGCTCCAAGTTGGTGGGTTATTCCATCCAGGCCGTCTGTATCTTCAAGCAATGCTTGATCGGATTCACTAATGTTTGAATCGCCTAAGTCAGGATTACTGTTCGTATAAAATCCCGTTGAGTAATTTGCGGTAAACTTGTTGGTACCTTTTTTAGTAACTATATTAATTACCCCAGCAATCGCGTCAGAACCATATTGTGCCGATGCGCCATCCCTTAAAACTTCTATCCTATCGATTCCATCGGCAGCTAAGAAATCCATATCTACAGAATTTGATGTACCTCCCGTTGCTGTGCCAATTAATTGTGCCCCGCTGTGGCGCCTTTTACCGTTAACAAGGACTAAAAGTTGATTTGGACCCAAACCTCTTAACGAAGGTGGCGAAACAGCTGAACTAAGGTCACCACCCTGAGAACGCACTGCCGTAAATGAAGGCGCTGAAGCAACCAACATCTGTGCAACATCTAATTGCGGCATATTTATCTGCTGCTTACTAATACTAATTACATCAACAGGTGCTGCAGTTTTCAATTTAGTTCTTGCCTGGCCTCTAGTACCTATAACAACAGTTTCGGTGAGTTGTTCTGCAGAAGCTTCAAGTTTTACATTGATGGTGGTCTTGCCATCAATTTTAATTTCTTTCTTTCCATATCCAATGTATGAAAATATAAGGGTTCCTGAACTTGATGCCTCTATGGAGTAGTTGCCATCAAAATCGGAAATAACTCCCTTAGTTGTACCCTTGATTAAAACATTAACACCGGGAAGTGGACCAGTTTTATCCGTAATATTTCCAACAATGCTTATTCTCTGAGCTCGAACGGCTGTAATTGAGCCTATCAGAAATAGAGATAACAATAAAAATTTCTTCATAATTCTTGAGGGTTAGTTAGTTAATACTCAAAATCTAATATTCACACAATCCAAAAAGCACATTACACTGAGGAATGTTGTTTAGGGGATATGGCAAAAAAAAAGTTCCGGACACTTTTTTTGTGCTTTCAAACAGCTGTTTAAATCTAAATTTAAGCACATACAATAGTAGTAAGAGTTATGGATATAATAAAACTGGAAACCTTTGGGAAATACAAATTTTAATGAGCTTTACAGGCTAAAGTCCATCAAATAGATAATTTTTTTTTGTTTTTCTATTGATATGGTTAATTCATATTTTTTTAGTTAGAAAATCTGTTCATCTGATAATATTGTAGTGAGAAATACTTTTATGATTATCCTAATCTGAAATATAAAATATTATGTTATTTATAATAAAACATGAGGTTTATTACAGAATTATATCTATAAATTAAAAAACGTTAAATTATATTTACAGTAGAGTAAATTAGTTTAACGATATAACGAAACGTTTAAACAAAAAAGTTAATTTTTAAAAGGTGAAGAATAAATTAGATCAAGTGGATTTTGATATTTTATCTATCCTTACACAAGAAGCCCAGACCCCATATACCGAAGTTGCCAAAAAATTAATTATTTCTCCAGGAACGGTTCATGCGAGAATGCGAAAGATGAGGGATATGGGATTAGTTACAGGATCCACCCTTAATCTGGATTATGCCTTAATAGGATGGAAGTTTACGGTTTTTCTAGGAATATATCTTACCGAAAATACCCGTTATAAACAGGTAATCCAGAATCTTATGCAGGTAAAAGAAGTAGTTAAGGTGCATCATGTTACTGGTAAGTATGATGTTTTTATAAAACTGCATACGAAAGATAGTATTCACTATCGGGAAATTTATCAGAATTCAATTTTGACAATCAAAGGAATTAAGGGAGTGGAATCATTTATCTCGGTAGAACAAAACCTAACAAGACACATCGATTTTTCTGGATAGTGTTTTTATAGTATGACAATTGTCATATCAAAAAACATATGGAGGCCATACTTTTGTATTAAAGTATAAAGTACATGTGTAGCCTTATCCAAAAATATAATGTTCCCGGACCTAGATACACTAGTTATCCAACAGTACCCTATTGGGACAAAGATTCCTTCTCTGGTAAAAAATGGGAAGCTTTGGTGAAACAAAACTTTTCGAAATTCAATAGCACCGAAGGTATAAGCCTGTATATTCGTTTACCCTATTGTGAACGTATATGCACGTTTTGTAATTGCCCCAAAAGAATCACAAAACGGCACGAGGTAGAAGAATCCTATATAGCAGCTGTATTAAAAGAGTGGTCACTTTATGTAGCCTTGTTTGCTTAGAAAGCTGTTATTTAAGAACTGCATTTCGGCTGTGATACGCCTACTATCTTTAGTCGATAGAATTTAAAAAGTCTTATTGATGGCGTTTTTGAAAAAGCACCTAATACAAAAAACCACGAGTTTAGCTTTTAAGGGCATCCCAATAATACGTCCAAAGAACATTTAAAAGTATTGTATGACGTAGGCATCAGAAGAGTAAGTTACGGCGTACAGGATTATAATGAAAGAGTGCAAAAGGTAATCCATAGAATTCAACCTTTTGAAAATATAAAAAAATGACGGATTGGGCACATGAAATCGGCTATACTTATATAGGACACGATATTATTTTTGGCTTGCCCCATCAAAACCTAGACTGCCTAATCAAAACCGTAACCAAGACCAAATCCTTAGTACCAGATAGATTGGTTTTATATAGTTATGCCCATGTGCCTTGGATGAAAGGAAACGGACAACGAAGTTACAAGGATTCCGATTTACCATCTGTAGATTTAAAAAGAGAACAATGTGAGACAGGTAAGGTCTTATTAGGTCAGCTTAGATATAAAGGAAAAGGACGTTTACACCATTATTTCATGGGGTAAACAGCCTCTAAAACCCAACTAATGATAGGCTTAGGTGCATCCATTATTAGCGATAGTTGGTATGGTGTTACCCAGAATATAAAAGATATAGAGGCATACAAACAATTAGTTGAGAATAACATAATCCCGGTATGCAAGGGGCATATGCTTTCTACCGAGGATGAAGTCATCCGTACCCATATTCTGAATCTTATGTGTAGCATGGACACCTCTTGGTTTAATGAATAAATACTTTTTTATTGATCTGCCCATTGTTCTGCAACGATTAGATAACCTGAGACAGTACGGTCTTATTGAGATAAATACACATCAACTCAAAGTCACACAAAAGAAAGGTCTTTCGTGCGTAATGTGTGCATGGCCTTTGATGTAAGATTGCATAAAAAAATTCCCAACACAAGATTGTTCTACATGACGGTCTAAGCTAATAAAAACCATTAAAATAACTGATATGCAAAATATTGTAATACCAATTGATTTTTTAAAGCAATTAGAATACGCATTCAAAGTAGCGGCATCAATAGCCAAAAAGTATACCGCGACATTATATGCCTTACACATGCTGGAAATGAACGAGGCGTTGATTTCTTCAAATGAAGGAGCTTAAATGCAACAAACTGTTTTTTTAATTCGGCTTGCCGAGAAGCGGTTAAACGAGTTTTTGGACAAACCATATTTAAAAGGTGTCAAGGTAGTGCCCATAATAAAACACTTTAAAGTATTTAGCGAAATAAGCAGAGTGTCCAAAGAAAATAATGCCAACTTAATCCTAATGGGTAGCTACCGTAGCGAAGGACTTAAAGAAATATTTATTGGCGCTAACACACAAAAGGTAGTATGGCATTCAGACGCACCCGTACTGGTTATCAAAGACGATACTGCTGATTTTGAACCAAAATAAATGGTGTTCGCATGTGACCTAAAAGAAGAAAATATTCATGCTTTTCAGCGGGCCAAATATATCTCCGAATTTTTTGCGACAGCACTTAGATTGGCATATGTAAATACACCTGGCGATGCTTTTCTAAGTACAGCAGAAATTCAAAAAAACATTGTTGCTTTCTGCGACACCGTTGGTTTTGACCATCTCGTTGCCATTTACAACGATTACTTGGTAGAAAGCGGTGTATTGAATTTTGCCAAGGAAATCCTTGCTGATATTATTAGGATCCCCATTCATGGACGCAAAGGAATTTCCCATTTCTTTTTGGGCAGTATTGGCGAAGATGTCTCCAACCACTCCATATTATCGGTGATTACTTTTAAGAAATAGGCATTATAATAATTTCATATTTATTGGATCCCAATCTACTGGTTGCTTTTTATAGTAACTTTCATTGGCTAACAGGGCTGCACCAGCAGCTCTTAAGCCAAAAGTTGGGTTTTGCACTACGCTACCTTCTTCGCGAATAGCGGTAAAAAAGTTATTAAAGTGGTCGTAATGTCCTCCTCTGTAATCATTAGGAGCTTGCCATGTTGTCGTTCCTGTTTCTAAAGTCTGTGCCCTAGAGGCTATTTTATTCTCTACATAATCTGCCTTTATCTTTTCTTGGGTTTCTTCCGTATAGGCGATTAAGGAATAACCGCCTGGTCCTTCTCCTAACTTAGATCGCTTTAACGTTACTTGGTTCTGCCCTACTTCCATTTCGCCCTCCGTACCTATCAGTTTAAATCCACCACCACCACCATTTCCGGCGATAAAATTAATTCGGAATGCAGCATTAAAAGCGGCATGGGTATCCGTTTTGGGATAATCATATAGCGTAATCGTTACATCTGGTACGTCACGGCCATCTTTCCAATATCTAAGACCTCCCGTGGACAATGCCCTGTTTGGACCGTGTGAGCTTAAAACATGGTTTAACGTTGAAAAAGCGTGTACAAAAAGATCACCTGCGACACCAGTTCCATAGTCTTGATAGTTTCGCCACCTAAAAAAGCGTTTGAGTTCGTAAGGGACTTTAGGAGCCGCACCCAAAAAGGTATCAAAATCTATAGTGCTTGGATCTGCGTCTGGCGGAATCGGATACTGCCAAGCTCCTTCAGCAGAATATCGGTCATTATACATATCAAGCATAACTATATCTCCAATAGCTCCATCTTCATATAATTCTTTGGCTTTTTCATTACCTAAAGAAGACATTCCCTGACTACCTACCTGACATATTTTACCACTTTTCTTTTGAGCGTTAATAATTGCTTCACCTTCCTCGTATTTTTGAACCATGGGCTTTTCACAGTAGACGTGTTTACCAGCTTTTAAAGCTTCAATTGTGATTTTTTGATGCCAATGGTCTGGAGTAGCAATAATGACTGCATCAATATCTTTTCGCTCCAGTATTTTTCTATAGTCCCGTGTCACAAAAATCGAATCTCCCCATAATTCCTTTGCTCGATCTAATCGGCCCTCATACAAATCGCAAGCGGCTACTAGTTGCACTCCTGCTACACCTAATGCCGTAGTAGTGTCATAGATTCCTTGAATACCAGAGCCAATAAGGGCTAAATTTATATGGTCGTTCGCAGCATAAGACCTATCGGAATATGACCTTATGAGTGGTAGTTTCTCCTCTCGGCTTGTTGCAAATAATAAAGGTGATGCCGAAATGGCCGCTGTAGTAAGTGACGCTTTTTTAAGAAAGGACCTTCTGGATTCGCTTTTTTTCATTTTCAGGAGTCAATATAAACTGGGATGTATTCCAAGCCCAACGAAAATAGTGATTTTATGTGCAATCCGGAACGTGTTCTTTTAGATATTATTTATGATTTAATAAATGGTTTATCGATTAGAAGAATGTAATTTTGCAAATTATTAAAGTAAAAATTTGGTGTTAGATTTAATCATAGCAATGCTTTGGAGCCTTTCTCCTTTTGGAGAAGCAAAGGTTGGGATTCCTTATGGACTATTAAATGGTGTAAACATTTATCTGGTCTTTGCAGGTTGTTTTTTGGCCAATGCCTTTGTTTTTCCTATCATGCATTTTTTCTTAACTAAAATAAATAAATACCTTCTAAAATGGCATTACTACAAAAAATCTGCTATTTACGTTGCTCGTAAGGCAAAAGTTGGATCAGGTGATAAAATAAAGAAATATGGTTTTATTGGACTTATTTTCTTTGTAATGCTTCCAGTTCCCGGCACTGGTGTCTATGCCGGCAGCATTGCTAGTTATATATTTAAAATGGAAAAAAAGAGAGCCTTCGCAGCCAATACGGTGGGAATCTTTTTTTCATCCGTAATTGTTTGGGTGACCACTATTTTAGCAATGAAAGGTGCAGCATAATTAGCACCTATCCCAATCTAAAACGTGCTGCCTTTCTTCCTATTCAAGCTCATCTAGTCCGATTTTCAAACAATTGCACAAACAGTATAGCACCTATTTTTTGAGCCCTATTTTTAGCAATCCATGCGGTTTCTCCCGTAGATAATTCATCTATGGTCTCGAACCAAAGGTTTAACCATAACCCAAAGTGTTCTGAAGTTTGGCATGGTTCATCTTCTCGTCAACTTTTTGATGCGCTGTTACTGGGTTACCATGGTATTTACGTTTTAAGAAAAGTTGCGTTTTCCAGAAATCGGTAAGCAGTTCTAGATGGCTTTCCTAGTCCGTTATACTCGTATTGAATATGGGGCCTAAAACCATGTCTTTTCTAATTTTAACATAAAAGGCCCATACTAGTAAAGAAACATCCATTCTGTCTTTAATTAAATCTGTAGCTTCCTCCATTAGTTTAATTTATTTAACGGAATATTCTCCTTTTTTAAAGACTTGATTATTCATAAGAATATTCATCATAAACCTATGTAAGTACTCCATTTGAGGTCGTCCTTTTCGTTTGCCCAACCGCCAAAAAATATAGAGTGCTAGCCACATCAGGATTAAAAGCACCATGAGTCCTGATTGATGAAAATAAGGCTTGTTTAAGCTCACGCTCACAAACCCATATTCCTAATGCTATGAAAAGGGTTGCCATCCCAAAATGGAGAAAGATAAAAAAGATTCATAATGTTGGGTTAGGCCCAAAGAGTCGATATAATTTAGCATTTTTGCAGTCTACTTCGTTGATTTCTAAATGCGGTTGCGGTGTCCAGAAATTAGCTAGCTATACTACAGTACCAGCATAGTTAATTGGAACGTTTAACTAGGGAGCCATTGGTAAAAAGAGTAGCCTTTCACACCAACACCCCTTTATTAGTTATTCCAGAATTGAGTTTAGGAACTTCTGCGAAGAGAAGTAGTAAAGAAATATACTATTCTAATTAGAGAGATCTTGCATTTTGGATTGATAAAAGTTCAGTATCCTTTTCGCTTTTTCTAGCTTATTTTCATTTATAAAAAAGATGGCTAAAAATGTATTGTCGTAGAGCGATACAAAATTCGTGTGTGCTACACTTTCTAGAAGTCCTGAAGCATGTTACATCCCTAACACCGAATTTTTAACTGGTGCATTTAAAGTCTCTGGTCCACTGACCTCGGGTTTATTTAGTAGCATCTCTTGTTTAACATCAAATACTTCCAAGTCCATTACTTGGTCCTTCTGGCAGGAGAAGAATACAGCTGCTATGCAAGCGGTAAAATAAAATTTTAAATTCATGTAAATAAGGTCTCACATCTATTTGGGGCTTCCAAGATACGACCACCGGATATACAACCATCTAAAAATCCCTGATTTACAATAAAAAAAGGCAAGTGTAGGTGGTTTTGTTGTGGGACTTTTTTTTATAGTTTGTGTCTCCTACATAGGTTTTCGCGGTACATGATTTAATGGATAAAAGAAATATTTCATCGGGCAAGAAAAAAATAGACCTAGTTGATGAATATTAAAAACCTTTATTATCTTTGGTGTGTTGTGTTGTGTTCCAAACAACGTTTGGAACAAATTGTGTAGATCGATTTTAATCGGTCATAACCAATGAAAGGCTTTCCATAAAGGGAGGCTTTTTTTGTTTTAGCCCTAAATTTATTTAGCAAAAGTTTAAAGCTTGATGAAGCTTTTTGTTAATTCTTTTAATCACTTTTTCAATTATCTTTCGGCCACCACTCTTTATGGATATGCGAATAGGTTAATTTTTACGGATAAACTTGAGTAGGTTTTTTTATTTGTAAACATCGCAAAAAACTCCACTATAAATTAAACTACACGTACAAACCGATTTTAAAGGAATCAGTTTCTTTATAGATGGACTCGGGTATTTGATTGTTGGATTGATAGATTTTAAACCTATCGTTTAGAATCGTTATTTTCAATTTCAGTATTCTTTCAGAATAAATTTTTCTATAATCAAAGACTGTGAATTAGTGTATGCGTCAAAGATGCTGCCAACAGTGCAGTTTGGTCGTCACTATCATATGTAGGGTTTAACTCGGCGATATCAAGAGCAGTAAGCTTACCAGAAGCAATAATCGTTTTTAGCGAAGCTAGCACTACATCTGGGGTGAAACCCATAGGGGACGGAGCACTTACGCCAGGGGCATAGGCAGAGGAAAACCCGTCTAAGTCAATAGTTACGTAAACAGCGTCTACATTTTGTATAAAAGCGTTAATCCAAGCATTAATTTCGTTATAGAATTCGATTCGAAACGTATCTCGTAAGATGTATTTTACCTCTAGTTCTTTGGCTGTCTTAAAAAGTGAACTATCGTTGGCATCTTCGCGAATCCCTAAACATAGATAATGAAACGCTGTACCTGATGCTTCGCAGTCTTTCGCTATTTGATAAAAAGGGGTGCCAGACGTATTTCCATTTTCGTTGGAACGAAGGTCAAAATGCGCATCAAAATTAATAATACCTATAGATTTTGAATTCCCTAAATGCTTTTTGATACCGTTGTAGGTGCCATAGGCAATATCATGACCTCCACCTAAAATGATAGGGAATAGGTTCCGTTCTAATAGCTGCTGAACTTGCTGGGCTAGTTTGTCTTGTGCAGTTTCTAAATCAGCATTTAAGCAAAGGATATTTCCCACATCTAGCAAGGCAGTTTCAGCATCTAAATGATTTGGTAAGTTCCCTAGCTTTTTTCTGATGGCATCAGGACCTTCTATAGACCCAATACGACCCTGATTACGCTTTACACCTTCATCACATGCATAGCCTAAAAGCGCCACACGTTTGTAAGTCGACTTCTCCAAACTAGAAACATCTACACACAAAACCTTTTCGTGCACGTACAGGTTTTTATTGGATGCTCGTCCTGAATAGGTTTCCGGAGATGTTCTCCTATAATATTTCATTTTTTAGTTTTGTGTGAAATTGAAAATTAACGCTTTTTTTTGTTTTGACAGCTTTAGAATTCCCATCTAAAAGTTGGTTCTCTTAACCACGCAACAATAGCTGAGAATGCATTTTCTATTCCCCAGAAATAAAACAGTGGTGATGTTCAAAGCACCCCAATGGGTAAAAATTAAATAAAAAAATGTTAATACCCGCTTTTTGACAGCTTTTTTTACACTTTAGAACGGTGTTTGGCAAGGTCTTAAACTTACTACCCCATGAAAACAGAAACAGCACTTAACCAACTCCGTATGGCCAAAATGACGGAAAAATTGAATAAAACCTTATGTTTTACATAAAATAATACTTAATTATATCCTTTTATCATGCCCCATGATATTCATTGTATAACAACACTCATAGACGTAAACAAGCTATTTAGGAAGGGTGTTCGACTTCAGACAGTACCACATGGCTAACGAACAATATATTATCTATTCCTAGCTATTTACCTCTAAAAGAACAGAAATAAAAAACATAGTAAATTTTATTCACTTCTTATAAAAACCTCATGGTAGGCTTCGTAGTAAATGTGCACACAGTCACCACAAACATATGAGCGGTATTTACCACGTAAATCCGATTTATATGCTTACCTCAGTTAGTTTTAACAGAACTACCATACAACTAGCCTATACGTGTAATGATAGCGCTAAATTCATTATTCTTAAATTCTGTAAAAGGTAAGCTACCAAAAATTAAAATGAACGAGCAAAATCTTCCGAATATGGTTGCAAACCATACCGACATGGTAGGGGTAGTAAATTTTAAATTTCTCCCTAAAACTATAGCAAAACTCAAGAATCCGCGCGTAAATTCTACACGTTTCCACCCCGTCTTAAAAACAGGAATTTTAAGATAATTTAACTAAAATAATTAAGAAAACGTGTTCTTTAACTAACATGGGCCGTTATTAGTCGAATATTTTTTACCGTTAGTGTGCATCTCATCACTTTTAAGTGTTAAATTTATCTTAACTACCAATATTAACAACAAACTCAACTTTTTATGAACAAACAAATTTTAAATTTTTTGACACTTGTGTCTCTACTTTTCTTTCAAGGAATAGTGGCGCAAAACAGCACGGTATCCGGTACGGTGTCGGACCCTTCTGGAGTCCCGCTACCAGGTGTTAATGTAGTTGAAAAGGGGACCTCGAATGGAACGTCAACCGATTTTGACGGTAATTACTCTATTAGTATTGGCGAAAATGCCACATTAGCTTTTTCTTCTTTAGGATATGAAAGCAAAGACGTTGCAGTAAACGGCCAATCTAATATCAACGCTACGCTTGCAGAGGATGCAAGTCAACTAGATGAAGTAGTCGTAACGGCACTTGGTATCCGAAAGTCAACCAAAGCCTTAGGGTATTCTTTGACGGAAGTTGGGGGAGAAGAAATCGCAACAATAAAAACACCAAACGCCATCAACTCCTTACAAGGGAAGATTGCAGGTGTTAGTATTTCTCAAAATGCTACTGGTGCCGCTGGTTCTAGTAGGGTTGTTATTAGAGGTTCTAGTTCGCTATCTGGCGGCAACCAACCTTTATATGTTGTAGATGGTATTCCCATCAGCAATGGAAACAACGGCTCCGCAAGTTTATGGGGTGGATCTGATGGTGGTGATGGTATTTCCAGTTTAAATCCGGACGATATCGAATCCATTTCCGTACTTAAAGGTGGTGCAGCATCTGCACTGTATGGTTCACGTGCAGCTGGCGGTGTAATTATCGTTACTACTAAGACGGGTAAAGGTCAAGAAGGTTTTGGCGTAGAAGTTAGCAGTCAGGTAACTTTTGATCGTGTAGACACTTCCTTACAAGATTACCAAACAGATTACGGCCAAGGACTTCTAGGCGCTAAACCTGCAACCACAACGAGTGCATTGGAAGCAGGATTCGCTTCTTGGGGACCAGCTTTTGATGGTTCTTCTGTACCACAATGGGATGGAGAATCTAGACCCTACTCGTATACTGGAAACAATATGGACAGGTTTTACAGAACAGGAACTACGTTTATAAATACGGTAGCCATCACAGATGCTGCAGAAAATTTAACGTATCGGTTTTCTGTCTCAGATTTGACTAACGAAGATATAGTACCAAATGCTGGGTTCAACAGAAAATCAATTTCTTTGAATACAACAGCAGTTTTGGGTAAAAGATTAACCCAACAAGTAAACGCCAAATACATTATTGAAAAGGTAAAAAACAGACCTAGATTATCAGATAGTCCAGGTAATGCAAACTTTTCCGTAGGGCTCCTTCCTGGAAACCTTAATGTAACTGATATGGACCCAGGTGTGGACGAGAATGGTGCTGAACGCCAGTTTACAGACAACATCTACACTACTAATCCTTATTTTGCTGCTTTTAGTTTTAACAATGAAGATCAGAGAAATAGAATTATAGCTTCGACCTCTTTGCGTTATGAATTCACGGACTGGTTATCGTTAACCGGTAGGGTAGGTATTGATAATGACGTGATTAGAAGAACCAGCGTAACACCGTTTGGAACTGGATATTCACCCTTAGGAGGCATTAATGAAACAGAAATTAGAACGAATCAAGTAGATGCAGATATCATTCTTGCAGCTGATAAGGATATCACTGATAAATTTGCCATATCCGCTTTGTTCGGTGCAAATTCCAACCATATAAAAAATGAAAGCCTTAACCTAGGTGGTGGTCAGTTTATTGTTCCAGGATTAGAAGATATAGGAAATACAGTGTCACAATCAAGAAGCCGCTCTGTCTCTGAAAGAAAAATTGGTGCAGTATACGGTTCCGTAGAACTATCCTATGATCGTTGGGCTTATGTAACCTTTACTGGAAGAAATGACTGGTTTTCAACCCTATCCTTTCCAGGAAAAGAAACACCAAACGACGATTTTTATCCTTCGATAAACGCGAGTTTAGTTTTATCTGATGCCTTTGAAATGCCAGCCTTCATAGACTTCTTAAAACTTAGAGGTGGTTATTCTGAAGTTGCTGGTGGTGCACAAGACGCCTACCAGTTAGCCTTAACCTATGGAATTTTTGGCAATCCGTTACAAGGACAACCCACAGGAAGGATTAGTAACGGTAGTGTGCCAAATGCAAATCTAGTCGCTTTCAGTAAAAATGAATCGGAGATTGGTTTAGACTTGCGTATGTTTAAGAATAGGTTATCCTTTGACCTTGCCTACTATAGCAATGAAACAACCAATGATATTGTAAATGTTGCTACCTCTGGATCTTCAGGTTATGGTGGTGCGAGTGCTAATCTTGGTAAAGTATCCAACAAAGGTTTTGAATTATTGGTTAGTGGTACTCCAATTAGAACGGAAAACTTTAGCTGGAACCTTAGCTTGAACGGAGCATATAATGAAGGACTTGTTGTTGCTACGGACGATGTTGACTCAGATGTTAACTTGGACGAGCCACGTACAAGGAATGTTAGAATAACACACCAAGTGGGTGAACGATACGGTACCATTGTCGGTGTGTCTTACGAAAGAGATGCTAGTGGTGCCATCAAATATGACATTGATTCCGAAGGAGTTCCAAGAGCGGTAGAAGGAGAACGTAAGACTTTAGGGGAAGGTGTAGCGCCAATCACTCTCGGTTTCACAAACTCGTTCACCTACAAAAACTTCAATCTAAATATGCTAATCGATGGAAAATTTGGAGGACAGATATTTTCAGGAACCAACACCTTACTTTACGGTAACGGGCTTCATAAAAACACACTTGAAGGAAGGGAAACAGGTTTAGTAGTTTCTGGTATAGACAATGCTACAGATTTACCTTTCACAACGACTGTTGCACCGGAAAACCTGCAGAGTTATTGGGGAAGAATAAGTAACATTGCTGAAGAATTTGTAGAAGATTCAGATTATATTAAATTCAGACAAATAAGTATTGGGTATACATTACCAAAAAAGGCATTAGAAAATGTATTCCTTACTAATGTGAACGTTTCCTTAATCGCTTCTAATTTATTCTATATCTCTAGAAGTATAGATAATATTGATCCTGAAAGTGCCTATAATGTTGGTAACTCTCAAGGTTTGGAGTATTTTGGAGTTCCATCCTCTAGGAATTATGGAATGAGTGTCAGTTTAAAATTTTAAAAAAAAAATATGAAAAAAGTAATTCTTTTATTAATGATGGCGCTAGTAATCGGCGCTTGTGATGATGGATTTGACGAATTAAACGTAAATCCTATTAGACCGCCACAAATTGCAGCAGCAAACAAGTTAACTGCCGTGCAGAAATTTATTTCCAGTGAACGGTATGACAACTGGAGAGCAGGTTTGATCTACCAGTCTACTATGATGCAACATTTTGCAACAACGGCCGGATACTGGGATGGTGATAAATACACTTGGAACAGAGGGTACGCATCTTCCTTAATAGACAGGTACTACGGGAATGCTATAAAGACGATTGAAGACCTAAAGTTTCAACTGGACAACGAAGAAGCACCAGAAGAAATGAAAGCTATCGTTAGAATTTTACGTGTATTTGCATTTTCTAGGCTTACTGATCTTTACGGTGACGTTCCTTATAGCGAAGCAGGAAAAGCGGTCATCGAAGGTATATTCCTTCCTAAGTATGACCAGCAAAGTGAAATCTATCCAGACATGCTTAAAGAGTTAGAAGAATCAGCTGCCGCATTAGGTAGTGGAACTTCCGGTTTTGGAGCTGCTGATGTGATGTACGGAGGAGACCAAGCTAAATGGAAAAAATTAGCAAATTCATTAATGCTACGTTTGGGTTTCAGATTGATAAAAGTTGACCCTGCTGCTTCACAAGCTTGGGTAACTAAAGCAATTGCCGGTGGTGTTATGACGTCTAATGATGATATTTTTTATCTTCAGCATGATGCTAACAACCGTAACGGAATCTCTGAAGTATTCGCTGCTGACGGTAATCCGAGAATGTCGAAAACATTTATCGATTTCTTTCAAAACGGCAACGACCCAAGACTTCCAATACTTGCAGCTAGAAGAGGAGATGGTAGTACAGATCCAGCTGATTTAATTGGTTTTCCAAACGGATTGAACAACGCAATGTTGCTGGAAGATACAGGTGAGGAAAACTTGGATAATTACGCAGAGCCTAATAGGGCCATTTTAGCAGCCTTTGAAGCTCCTATGGTTTTCCAAACCTATGCTGAGGTAGAATTAATGCTTGCAGAAGCAAACGTTCGCTGGGGAATAGGTGTTGACGCAGCAACACATTACAATAATGGAGTTACCGCTGCAATGAAGCAATTAACATTGTGGAGCGCCGATGCGGCCATTGAGGATGGAGCTATTGCGACGTATTTGGTAAACAATCCTTATGATGCTGCAAATGCATTAGAACAGATAAACACCCAATACTGGGCAGCTACATTCCTTAATGAATATGAAAGCTTCGCTAACTGGAGAAGAACTGGATTCCCTGTATTGGTTCCTACGAACTTCCCTGGTAATGAAACTGGTGGAACTATTCCAAGAAGGCTTACGTATAATCAAAACGAGTCTGCTGTTAACGCAGCTAATTTCGAAGCAGCCTTATCAAATCAAGGACCGGATATCTTAACTACCCGAGTTTGGTGGGATGTTCAATAGTATTTAAAGTACTTTATATACAAGTGTTATAAAGTTTGAGTTAGTTTTAATTGAGTTTATAAAGGAGGGGAAACCCTCCTTTATTATTTTATATAAAGTCGTATTTTGTACTACGAAAAAATCACTTTATATTTGTTTAGAACGTCTGAAATATAACTTTTTAGTAGTAGATATTCGTTCCAAGCAGACAAAGCGCTAGCCGCTAACATTACATTTATACATGTTCCAAAGCAATTAAATGACAGGAGATGAAATTACATCACTTTCCCTTATACCTATCTATTATTTTCCTAGGGTCCTGCAACCAAAAGCAGGAAGTTAAAAAAACGGATATAAAACGCTTTACACTCTTAACATCAGACCAAACAAACATAGATTTTGTCAATACGGTAACTGATGACAAAAACAAAAGTATCTTCTTGTATGCTAACTATTACGGTGGCGCAGGTGTAGGTGTAGGAGATTTTAATAATGACGGTTTACAAGATCTTTTTTTTGCCGGAAATACCGTGCCTGATAAATTATACCTTAATCAAGGCAATTTGGTCTTTGAAGATCACACAGAAGCAGCCGGTATTTTGAATAGCAAAGGATGGTCTACAGGAGTCACCATTGCAGATGTAAACAACGATGGTTATGTAGACATTTATGTAAGCAGGGAACTATACGATGAAAATTCGGATTGGAGAAAAAACCTGTTATACATCAACAAAGGAGATGGCACTTTTGAAGAAAAGGCAGGGGCCTATAATATCGATAATAAGCAACGAACAAGACACGCTACTTTTTTAGATTATAACAAGGATGGCCTACTAGACCTGTTCCTCCTTACGCAGCCTCCCAACCCTGGCAGCCTTTCTCAATATTTCACAACTGACAATCTTTTACTTCCAGAATACAGTCTTAAACTTTATAAAAACCAAGGAGACACTTTTGTAGATGTTACTAAAAAAGCTGGACTGGAACGTACTGGGTTTCCGAATGCCGTTTCAGCAAGCGACCTTAACAATGATGGTTGGACAGACCTCTACATCGCGAATGATTTTGATGCTCCAGACTTCTTGTTTATAAACAACCAAGATGGCACCTTTTCCAGTACCGAAAAAGTAGCCTTAAAACAAACTTCCTTTTACAGCATGGGCGTAGACGTAGCAGATATAAACAATGATGCCCTACTGGATGTTTTTGTAGTGGATATGGTTTCCGAAGACAACTTTCGCCAAAAATCCAATATGAGCGGTATGGATATTAGTGCTTTCTGGAAGGTAGTGGATGATGGCGGTGGATTTCAATACATGTACAACACGGTACAACTAAATAACGGAAATGGCACGTTTAGCAATATAGCGCAACATACAAATATGGCGGCGACAGACTGGAGCTGGTCTAACCTCATCGCTGATTTTGATAATGACGGCTTAAAAGACACCTATATCACCAACGGTCTTCTGCGAGATATTAGAAATACGGATGCAGATAAAAAGATTGCAAACTATATCAATACCACCAGAATGGACTATATATCCAAGAATCCGGATGGTGGGACTCTTGAGAGTATTTGGGATATCGTTGATTTAGACACGGCGGTAAACATGATTCCCTCGCAACCTTTAAAGAACTACGCCTATAAAAATATGGGCGACCTTAGCTTTAATAAAGTGTCCGCAGATTGGGGACTGGATGAAGAATCGTTCTCTAATGGATCTGCTTATGCTGATCTAGATAACGATGGTGATTTAGATTTGGTGGTAAATAATATTAATGCAGAAGCTTTTATCTATAAAAACAATTCTGAAATTCTTGACAGTAACAACTATCTACGAATCCAACTATCCGACACACAAAACAAACCGGTCTTCGGCACCCGAATCAACTTATACACCTCTGAAGGGATACAGACACAGGAAACCACAAACGTTCGAGGCATCTACTCCACAAGCGAACCATTGGTGCATTTTGGCCTAGGAAAAACAACACAAGTAGATAGTATTATTGTGCACTGGCCAAATGGAACTAGTACTACACAAAAAAATATAGCCGTAAATCAAACGCTCCAACTAACAATCAATAAAGCTGTTAACTTAGAGAGCTCCCTTTTGACCCATGCTACCACAGCCTTATTCCAAGATACAACGGAAAATTTTAATGCATCGTTTACACATCAAGAAAATACCTTTGATGATTTTAAAAAGCAAATTCTACTGCCGCATAAAATGTCTCAGTTTGGCCCCGCTGTTGCCGTAGGTGATATCAACAATGATGGACTAGAAGATATTTACGTTGGCGGTGCCGCAGGACAAAGTCCTTCCGTATTCCTGCAAGGGACTTCAGGTACTTTTAAACCCACAGCGCTTCCCTTTTGGAACAAGGAAAAAGCGTATGAGGATGTGGATGCCTTATTTACAGACGTCAACGGAGATGGCTTTCAGGATTTATACGTAGTTAGTGGCGGAAATGCGTACCCTAAAAACGATTTCCACTATACGGATAGGTTATACCTAAACGACGGCTTAGGAGGGTTTAAAAAAGGTGCTATACTAAACGGGGATAGAGTAAGTGGATCTATCGTTAAGGCTGCCGACTATGACGGTGATGGAGACTTGGATCTTTTTGTTGGTGGAAGGCACCTACCCCATCAATACCCAAATCCCGCAGCTAGTTCCTTACTCATAAATGATAACGGACAATTAAAAAATCAGACACAGGAACTGGCAGAGGAGCTTAAAGATATTGGCATGGTCACAGATGCGATTTGGTCCGATTACGACAACGACAAAGACCTGGACCTTATTTTAACTGGTGAATGGATGGCCATTACCGTTTTTGCTAACGAAAATGGAACATTAACAAAAACCAATATTCCAACGCTTGAACAAACCAAAGGATGGTGGTTTAGCCTAGAACAAGGAGACTTTGATAACGACGGTGATATGGATTTCATAGCCGGAAACCTTGGCCTCAACTACAAATACAAAACAGACCCAAAAAAGCCGTTTGACATCTACTATAACGATTTTGACGCCAATGGTAACGCAGATATTGTTTTAGGCTATTACAATAATGAAAAGCACTATCCGCTTCGCGGGTTTTCCTGCTCTTCTCAACAAATACCAGGTTTAAAGGATAAAATTCAAAAATATGATGTCTTTGCTTCCCTAGAACTTAAAGAAGTTTACGGCGAAGATCAGCTCAAAAACGCGCTTCATTATAAAACGGATATGTTTGCCTCTGCCTATATAGAAAACTTAGGAGCTGGAGAATTTAAGGTATCTGTACTTCCTGCATTAGCGCAATTATCAAATATTAATGATATGCTTGTAAAAGATTTTAACGGGGATGGTTTTTTAGATGTGTTGGCGGTAGAAAATCTATACGTATCTGAAATAGAAACCCCTAGGAACGATGCCGGTACTGGACTTCTACTCTTAGGAGATGGAAAAGGCACATTTACCGTAAACCGCGGTGCTGAAATAGGCTTTTACGCAACCAAAGATGCAAAACGGATGGCCGTCATTTCTGTGGGTGCTAGTAAAGGTATTTTAGTAGGGAACAATAACGATGAACTGCAATATTTTGAAGTATTAGCCAACTAACGAGAGAAAAAATATGTCTTACAACGTATGATAAAACTTTAAATACCCTAGGTTCTATTTCAATTTCTCAATAGGACTCCCTTATGTATTACGTTGGTTTTGAAATATTTGAAGCACGCTATTCTGGGAGCAATCCCCATTACATGCTAAGCCAATAAAAAAAATTAAAGATTTAACTTAAGAATCTAAATACAAGTCCACCAAACCCTCTGGGGTAGTAACAGCAATGGTTTTGTTTTCGCGATCTACCTTTGTAATAATCTCATCCGTAATAGGAATAAGTAATTGCGTATCTCCCTTTTGGACTTCGAAAAGTGCCTGTGGCGTAGTATCGTTTACACTTTGTACAATTCCTATATCACCATGAACTGCATCCATCAAGGTGAATCCTATAATTTCATGAAAGTAGAACTTATCTCCTGTTAGTTTAGGAAGCATGGTAAGGGGCAAATAAAGTAACGACCCCATGATACGATCTGCATCGGATTCCGTTTTTACCTCCTCAAAATCTATACGCAACAAGTCGGACTTATGAAGTCGGCATCTATCAATAAAAAATGGAACCAAGTTGTTTCCCAATGAAACAAACACTGATTCCAAGTTTTGATATATTTCAGGATCGTCCGTATCTAATTTGACAAGAACTTCTCCCTTAAAACTGTATTTAGAAACGATTTTGCCTAGGTAAAAACAAGTTGACTTAAGCATATCGTTTATACTTTATTTCTCTTCAGCAGGTGCAGCAGCATCTCCTTTTGCCTCTTCAACAGCGGCATCAAGAGCAGAAACAGGAGCCTCTTCAGCTACAGCTTCCTCAGCGGCAGCCTCTACTTCTGGTTCAGGTTCAGGAACTAAGGCAGCGGCAGCTTCAGCAGCACGCTTATCATTTATTTCCTTTTCTGCTTCTAAAGCTTTCGCTTTGACATCTGCTTTTACTTTATCTAAACCACCAACCTTTGTAGCTACGGATGCATCTTTTTCTTCTAACCAAGCGTTAAATTTTTCCTCTACTTGCTCTTCTGTTAAAGCTCCTTTGCGTAGACCTCCCAAAAGGTGATTCTTTAACATAACTCCCTTATAGGAAAGAATAGCTCTCGCCGTATCTGTTGGCTGTGCGCCATTCTGTAACCACTGTACAGCGTTGTCTACATTTATCTCGATTGTAGCGGGATTGGTATTAGGGTTATAGATTCCTAATTTTTCCAAAAATTTACCATCTCTTTTCGCTCTTGCATCTGCAGCAACTACCCAATAGAATGGCTTTCCTTTTTTACCGTGTCTTTGTAATCTAATTTTTACTGGCATATCACATTAATTTGTTGGGTCCCCGACCCTTAGTTATTAATTCTTTTTTAATTTCCCTCTTAAAGGGCTGCAAATATATAACTTTCAATTTAATAGTTCACTATGTCATATAAGTAAATAAAGAACTGAAGTATTCAACGAACCACTACCCAACCCATTAAACCTCCAATCATAAAAATCTAATATATTTTAAAGCATAGATTTACACATCAGTAGCGCACAAGCCTTGAAACTTACCTTTTTCAGAACTGTAGTTTTTAGTTGCTTTTTCACCCATCATATCACGATATTCTCTTCCTTGTATTTAAAATAGACTCCTTTGTCCGAAAAATCGAATTCATAAAGACACTACATGATTCCTCTTCGAGACCAATATCTAAGGCCAGCTAAAAACCAACAAATACCCCACAAGCACTACTTAAGCGGCAAATGTGTAGCGCTATCGTCAATTTTACATCATTTATTCCCGTTCCACCAGTTGATCTTTCCCAATAACCAATTTTGATTTATGCTTGGAAATCAACTCCCTAATATCCTTAAGAATTTCTGGATGGGCATCTGCGACATTAAAACGTTCACTAGCATCAAAGGCTACGTTAAAAAGTAATGGCACATCATGTTTAACGCGTTCTCCAAATTCCCCATAGGCACCTTGAGTTATAAAATGAGCCTTATAATCCCCTACCCGTGCTGCAAACAATTCGCTGCCGCGATAGTAGAGCAGGTTTTTTCTAGGGCTAGACTTTACTTCTAATAAGGTTTCACTTAAATCAAGTCCATCTATAACTCTATCTTTTGGAATACTAGAATTTGCCATAGTACTAAAAGTGGTGAACAAATCCAACGTTGAACCTAAATCGGAAATCACTGCTGGCGTTATTATACCTGGTCCCCAAAATATAGTAGGTACACGCATACCGCCTTCCCACGTAGTTCCTTTGCCTGCTCTTAACAAACCAGCAGTACCTCCATTATTTTTAAAAGGCAGCCAAGGCCCATTATCCGAAGTAAACACGACTATTGTATTTTCTGCAAGCCCTTTCTCTTTTAAGGCATTAATTATCTTCCCTACACCATTGTCTATTTCTTCTACCACATCACCATACAAACCACGTTTACTTTTTCCCTTAAAATCTTCGGATGCAAAAAGGGGAATGTGGGGCAAATTGTGCGCTAGGTATAAAAAGAAAGGCGTCTCATCCTGCTTCTGAATAAAAGTAACAGCCTCATCGGAGTAGCGTTTTGTAATGTTATTCTGATTTGCGGGCCGCTCCACTATTTTTGTTCCCCGAAGCAAGGGTACATTAAAATGTTCCGTCTTGATTGAATCGTTTGGTTGCGCCCAATAGTTCTGGTATCCCATCTTATTGCTATGATCCATATCATTAGAATACGGTATACCAAAATAGGTATCAAAACCATGATTGGTAGGTAAAAATTCTTCCTTGTGCCCTAAATGCCATTTTCCAATAGCTGCTGTCTTATATCCTGCCTCCTTCAGTTGTTCTGCCAAAGTGATTTCAGAAGCGGGTAAGCCATTTTTTGAATTCGGAAACAACACCCTAGTCGTACTACTTGCCATCCCGCTCCGAACAGGAAGCCTTCCGGTTAAAAGACCTGCCCTACTCGGGGTGCATACACTAGCCGCAGCATAAAAATTCGTCCATTTTTGACCTTCAAAGGACATTTTATCTAGATGAGGCGTTTTAATAGAGGGGTTCCCAAAGACTCCTAAGTCACCATACCCCAAGTCATCAGCAAAAATGATAATGAAATTGGGTGGGTTTTTACCCTCTTCTTGTCCGTATACAGTAATTACAAATAGAAAACAAGCTAGTATCAAAAACGTAAAGGGTAGTATAGCAAATAAATAATTTTTCATAAATAGATTGACTTTAGTTCTGGTAAGGTAGTAAATATTAAAAATCTCGCTAGGTTAATAACTCTTTGTAACTCCTCTTTTTAAAAGTGCGACTTTTGGTTACTTTTATACACTCAATAATGACTTCTCTTTTTTTGTTTTCAGGTGTTACATTTTAGAATATAAAACCTGAACCTAGAGAAACCTCAAACCCACTGCATGTACCTAATATTCGACACCGAAACCACCGGATTGCCCAAAAACTGGAACGCACCCTATACAGACACCGATAATTGGCCGCGTTGTATCCAGATTGCTTGGCAATTACATGATGAGATGGGTAAGCTTGTTGAACATGAAGATTATTTGGTGCGACCAGATGGATTTAATATTCCCTATGATGCAGAACAGATTCACGGCATTTCTACAGCATTAGCGGAGCAAAAAGGAATCTCCCTTAGTGCCGTTTTGGAAAAATTTAATGCCGCTATGGCAAAAACGAAGTTCATTATAGGGCAAAATGTGAAATTTGACCTGAATATTATGGGAGCGGAATTCCATCGTTTAGGGGTAGAAAACCCATTACAGGAACTCCCTGTTCTAGATACGTGTACAGAACACACAGCTAAATTATGTCAGATTGCCGGAGGGCGTGGCGGCAAGTTTAAATTGCCCACCCTAACAGAACTACACCAGCATCTTTTTAATAAACCTTTTGGCGAGGCACATAATGCCACCGCTGATGTTGAAGCCACCACGCGTTGTTTTTTAGAACTGGTCCGTTTACGACAATACACCACCGAACAGCTGGATGTGCAACCCGACTATTTCAAGAATTTCTCGGAAGCCAATCCTCAGGAGGTACAGCTAATTGGTCTAAAACATATCAACCTTAAAAAGGCATCAAAAAAAATTGCCGATGCCCTTTGGGACCAGGACACTGGCGGTGTGAGTCAGGATGAACTCAAGGAAAACATAAAAACACTAGAAGATGCCACTTTTGTGCACCTTCATAACCATTCTCAATTCTCGGTACTGCAATCTACCATCAATATAAAATCATTAGTAAAAGTTGCGGCCGATAACGATATGCCAGCAGTAGCGCTAACAGACCATGCCAATATGATGGGTGCCTTTCACTTTGTAAAGGAAATAGGTAGTCATAACAAAGGGGTGAAAGAAAAGAATGCTACCGCTCTTGAAAACGGAGAAGAACCTACTGCAAAAGAAATCACGCCCATTATTGGATGTGAATTTTTCGTATGCGAGGACCATACCAACAAAAACGTTAAAGATTACGGCTATCAAATCGTATTACTTGCTAAAAATAAAAAGGGCTACCACAATCTGGCAAAGATGTCCTCCATTGCCTATACCAAAGGGTTTTACTATGTGCCGCGTATAGACAAAAAAGTAATTCAACAATACAAAGAGGACATCATCGTACTCACGGGAAACCTGTATGGCGAAGTACCAGGGAAAGTATTGAACGTTGGGGAAAACCAAGCAGAAGAGGCACTGCTTTGGTGGAAAGCTGAATTTGGCGAGGACCTCTATGTTGAAATGATGCGCCACGGACAGGAAGATGAGGATCGTGTAAATCAGGTACTGTTAGCGTTTTCAAAGAAGCACGAAGTAAAACTGGTCGCTGCTAACAACACCTATTATTGCGCCAAGAAAGATGCGGAAGCACATGATATTTTACTTTGTGTAAAAGATGGTGAAAAACAGGCCACTCCTATAGGTCGCGGACGTGGTTACCGTTATGGCTTACCCAACCAAGAGTATTATTTTAAATCACAGGCGGAGATGAAGGAACTCTTCAAGGATGTTCCCGATGCCATTTTAAACGTTCAGGAAATTGTAGATAAAATAGAATCTTATGAATTGGCAAGGGACGTACTCTTACCTAAGTTTGATATTCCTGATGAGTATAAGGATGCAGAAGATTCCGCTGACGGGGGTAACCGTGGTGAAAACGCCTATCTGCGACACATCACCTATGAAGGCGCTAAAAAACGCTATCCTGAACTAACCGATGACATTCGGGAACGTATAGATTTTGAGCTCGACACGATAAAAAATTCAGGGTATCCGGGTTATTTTTTGATTACCGAAGATTTTATCCGCGAAGCACGAAATATGGATGTATCGGTAGGTCCCGGCCGTGGTTCTGCTGCGGGCTCAGTAGTGGCCTATTGCCTTACGATTACCAATATAGACCCCCTGAAGTACGACCTACTTTTTGAGCGTTTCCTGAATCCGGATAGGGTGTCTATGCCGGATATTGATATCGATTTTGATGATGAAGGACGTGGCCGCGTGATGGACTACGTAATCAATAAATATGGCGCCAACCAAGTAGCTCAAATTATCACCTACGGCACCATGGCGGCAAAATCCTCTATTAGGGATACTGCCCGTGTATTAGACCTTCCATTAGGAGATGCCGATCGGATTGCAAAGCTGATTCCTACCATGTCTAAACTGGGCAAGATTTTTGGTCAGTCAGAAGCTGATTTAAAAAAGAAATTCCGCGCAGAAGATTTAGAAAAAATACATGAACTCCTAAACATACATGATGGGGACGACTTAGAAGGGCAAACCTTAAAAATGGCGCGCACCCTAGAAGGTTCGGTTCGGAATACTGGAATACATGCCTGTGGGGTAATCATTACCCCCAGTGATATTACCGATTTTGTTCCTGTAGCAACGGCCAAGGATTCTGATTTGTACGTTACGCAGTTCGATAACTCCGTAGTGGAAAGTGCCGGCCTTTTAAAGATGGATTTCTTGGGTCTAAAAACGCTGACCCTGATCAAGGACACTGTAAAAATCGTGAAAGCAAAACACGATATAGATTTAGTTCCTGATGATTTTCCGCTGGACGATGAGAAAACATATGAGTTGTTCCAAAAAGGAGAAACTGTTGGTGTTTTTCAATATGAATCCCCAGGAATGCAAAAACATATGAAGGATTTAAAACCTTCCGTTTTTGACGACCTTATTGCCATGAACGCCTTGTACCGTCCAGGACCAATGGAATATATTCCAAGTTTCGTAGCCCGTAAAAACGGAAGTGAAGAAATTGCCTATGACCTTCCTGAAATGGAAGAGTACTTAAAGGAAACGTACGGTATTACGGTATACCAAGAGCAAGTGATGCTACTATCGCAAAAACTGGCAGGTTTCTCCAAAGGTGATGCAGATGTCTTACGTAAGGCCATGGGTAAAAAGATATTTTCGGTACTACAGAAAATGAAACCCCAATTTTTAGAAGGTGGCGCAGCAAATGGTCATCCAACGGAAGTATTGGAGAAAATATGGAAAGATTGGGAAGCTTTTGCAGCCTATGCTTTTAATAAAAGCCACTCTACTTGCTACGCCTACATCGCATACCAGACCGCATATTTGAAAGCCCACTACCCGGCCGAATATATGGCTGCGGTGTTGAGCAACAATATGAACGATATAAAACAAGTAACCTTTTTTATGGAGGAATGTAAGCGTATGGGCTTGGATGTATTGGGACCAGACGTAAACGAATCTTACTACAAGTTTGCCGTAAACAAAGAAGGCGCCGTACGTTTTGGCATGGGCGCTGTAAAAGGTGTAGGACGTGCAGCCGTAGAAACCATTGTGGAACATCGTAAAACGGATGGAAATTTTCATTCAGTTTTTGACTTAGCAAAGCGAATCGATTTACGGTCGGCCAATAAAAAAGCTTTTGAAAACTTAGCGGTAGCCGGTGGTTTTGATTCCTTTGGAACAACACATCGCGCACAGTATTTTCATACAGAAGGCGACAGTATTACTTTTTTAGAAAAGGTTATTAAATCTGCTGCTAAACACCAAGAGAACAAAAACTCCTCCCAAATGGATATGTTCGGTGGCATTAGTGAAGCACAAATTCCAGAACCTGTTGTACCACCTTGTGAAGAGTGGGGTACAATGGAGAAACTACGCCGTGAAAAAGAAGTAGTAGGCATTTATATTTCCGGTCATCCATTGGATGATTTTAAGACTGAAATAACCGCGTTTTGTAATGCCGGTATTTCACACCTTACCGATATGGACAGTTACCTTAACCGTGAACTCACCGTAGCCGGTGTTATTACAGATGTGCAACATCGCATCTCTAAGAATGGTAAGGGCTGGGCCGCTTTTACTATGGAAGATTATACAGATTCTTTTGAATTTAGAATCTTTGGCGAAGAGTACCTGAAATTCAGACACTTTTTAATGATTAATTCATTTGTGTACGCCAAAATCTTCATCAAAGAAGGATGGGTAAACAGGGATACCGGCAAAAAAGGGGACCCAAGAATGCAATTCAACGGTTTCATACTCTTACAGGAAGTAATGGAAACCTATGCTCGGAAGCTGACTATTAAATTAAATATAGATAAGTTGGAAGAAAAAGGCATTCATGAATTAAAAGATACCTTGACCTTACACAAAGGGGACCACCCTATAAATTTTGTGATTTATGAAATGCAGGAAGAAATTAAGGTGAACCTATCCAGTAGAAAACAAAAAGTACAAATTAGCAGTGAGTTATTACAAGAACTGGAAAAACAAGAAGTACATTTTAAACTGAACTAAGCAGACACTCCTAATCCATCAAAACGAACGTTAGTATACATTACCATTTTAAATACAGTTTAGTATGGATTCTAAAACACGCATATTATACGGTTTTAAACATCCTATTTCTATTGCCTTCTAGCATAAACAAACTGATCACCTATTTAAATATTAATAGTATAACTACTTTACTCTAAACACATTATAATTTATTTGAACATTACTACTAATAGTTATAGATTTGGGGTAAAGACATATTATGATGAAGAGACTTATACTCCTTTTGATTTGCATCGCGATAAGTCCTAAAACGACTGCTCAGGTAGATGCATCCCAAACAGGGGCTTGGTACATGTATTTTTACAATACCACTTTCAAGGATAGCCAATGGGGAATACAGGGTGATTTGCAATATCGGGATTGGGCTGGAGTTAGCGATATGGAGCAACTTTTACTGCGTAGCGGACTCACCTTTAGACCTCAGGAAGCTAATATTCTTTTTACCCTTGGTTATGCTAACATAACTACAGGGGTTCCTGGAGAGATTAATGACACCTCTGGTGAAAATAGGATTTACCAAGAAGCATTACTCCCTCAAAAACTAGGAACTCGGTATTACCTTACCCATCGCTTTAGGTACGAGCAGCGTTTTGTTGAGTCACAGGACTTCAGAACACGTTATCGTTATATGTTATTCTTTAACGTACCCCTCAATAAAACATCCTTGGAAAAAGACGCCGTATATCTGGCCTTGTATAACGAACTTTTCATCAATGGCCAGACCGATATCGGCGACGGCAAGAACGTTGCGTTGTTTGACCGTAACCGAACTTATATGGGACTAGGGTATGTACTATCCTCCAAAGTTCGAGTCCAATTGGGTTGGATGAACCAAAAAACGGTAAACTGGGGTAAAGGACAATTGCAATTTAGCTTACACCATAACTTCTAAACAAGGAAGTAAACCAATCCTTACAAAGTACGGTTTGAATACAAATACTACAAAAAGCAGACAAACAACCCTCCTTCATTATAAACATTCTGAACTAAAATAGACACCCTTTTTAAGCCCAGACCTTCAACTTAAATACAACACTGAACCCAATAGCTTAAGCCAATAGTCTAAGCCAATACTCTAATAATCAAAACATATATAACCCCCGTAAGGAACAACTAAATTAATTGACTAACTTTGTGTAATCAATAAAAGTAAATTAAAATGGCATTAGAAATAACAGACGCTACTTTTGACGAGGTAGTTTTAAAAAGCGATAAACCCGTAGTGGTAGATTTCTGGGCAGCTTGGTGCGGTCCTTGTAGAATGGTAGGCCCAATAATAGACGAAGTAAGTTCAGAATATGAAGGCAAAGCTGTTGTTGGTAAGGTTGATGTAGATGCAAACCAAGAATTTGCTGCCAAATATGGTGTTCGTAATATCCCTACCGTGTTGGTATTTAAAGGAGGGGAAATTGTAAGTAGACAAGTAGGTGTTTCTCCAAAGAAAGCCTATACAGACGCAATTGATGCGCTATTATAAGTCATCCTTTGCGACATATCGTTTAGATAATAAAAAAGAGCCGGAAAAACCGGCTCTTTTTTATTTACAAACTTCAACGCTACCACTTTGCTTAACAGTAGTCTTTTCCTATCTTTATTCTTGTGAATTTACAATCAGAATTAAATAAGGCATCCCTATTTCAAAATTTAGAACTCTTGGCTAATCAGGTCGTGGAAGGGTTTATTAGTGGCATACACAAAAGCCCATTTCATGGGTTTTCGGCCGAATTCGCAGAACATAAAATATATAATAACGGAGAAAGCACCAAGCATATAGACTGGAAGCTATTTGCGAAAACAGATAAACTATACACAAAAAGGTACGAAGAAGAGACCAACCTACGTTGCCACATGATTCTAGACAACTCTGCCTCCATGTACTACCCGCAAGTAAAGGAGCTAGGCATAGACAACCTGAACAAAATAGGTTTTGGGGTGCTAGCAATCGCTGCTCTAATGAATGTTTTGAAAAAACAGCGCGACGCCGTCGGCCTTAGTATTTACTCGAATACTTATAATTACTACGCGCCAGAAAAAGGAAGCGAGCGCCATTTTCAAATGTTATTGGCAAAACTAAATGAAATAAGTTGCGACACAGAGCCAACAAAAGAAACGGAGACCTACACCTACCTACATCAAATCGCTGAAAAAATAAAACGCCGAAGTCTTATTTTCTTGTTTACGGATATGTTTCAGACACAAAAATCGGATGAAGAACTGTTTGACGCCCTAAGACATTTAAAATACAACAAACATGAGGTGGTGTTATTTCACCTTCTCGATAAAGAACACGAACTGCATTTCAACTTTGACAATACCCCTAAGCGCTACATAGATGTAGAAACGGGTGAGCACTTAGATTTATATGCAGACAACATCAAAGAAGCTTATAACGAAGGAATTACGGGCTATTTAAACGAGATAAAACTGAAGTGTGCCCAGTACAGAATCAACTATATAGATATTGATATAAAGGGTGATTTTTCTACCACACTGAATACATTTTTAACGGAGCGAGACAAATTTCTCTAGTGAAGTAAATATTTTAAAAGAAAATGTTTGTGCAATTCAATAAACGCCATATATTTGCACTCGCTAAACGCTACGGTCTGGTAGTTCAGTTGGTTAGAATACCTGCCTGTCACGCAGGGGGTCGCGGGTTCGAGTCCCGTCCAGACCGCAAAGCAATTCTGCTAAGCCTTATAAATCATTGATTTATAAGGCTTTTTTCTTTTTAGTCCATAGCAAAAGTCACCATCTAATACCCTATGAACAGTGAGGAATCCAGTAGGTGTTTTGACCCTCTAAAAACCCGCACCCAAATCAATTTAATTCACTGTATAATAGATATTTACAAATATATTTTTAACATTTATTTTATACCTTTAGGTGTGGGTTTTAAAACCCACACCTATGTACGGCAAAATGAACATTATTTTTATCCTAAAAAACCTGAAGTAAATAGTAACGGAATGGTAAGGCTTTACACTAGGATAACTCTCAATGTAAAACAGAGTGAGTTTAGTTTGGAGCGGCCTGTGAATGAACAGCGATGGACTTCGACTAGTGCTAAGCTAAGAGGTTATTCTATAGAGGTGGTTAACTTCAATCGATTCTTAGATAAGGTCAAAAGTCGCTTGTTTGAGATTTATGAGAACTGTTTGAAAGAAAGGCTCGATATTTCTGCTACCATAGTAAAGAATATATTTTTAGGTAAAGACGGAAAGGAATATAGTGTGCTTGAAATTTTTCAAGAGCACAATGATGTAATAGAATGCTTACTAGGCAGAGGGTTTACCAAAGGTGCTTTATAACGCTATAAGGCTCCGTATAAACATGTATCCAACTATATAGAGCACAAGTATCAACCCAAAGATATTTCAGCTCGTAGCATCGACCATAAATTCATTACCGGAATAGAATTCTGTTTGAAATCGCAAAAGAATTATAAACATAATACAGGATTAAAATATGTTATTAATTTTAAAAGAAAAACTTGTTGTTTGAAGATTTTCATAATACGTATTTCCCGTTTTGGAATACTTTGTTTTCCACTTATTCTGAATCGTATTTATTTCTATAACCTCTATTTTTAAATCTTCATACAGCATATACTATATTGATTAACACCCTTTTATTAAGCTAATACAAAGGATAACTTAATACGACTTCCTTTAGGCTTGTTTTCGATAATACTCAATTCTCCTTCATAGAAGTTCATCAGTTTTTGACTGGTGATTAATCCTAGTCCTAAACCCTGTTGTTCCATCTGTGATCGGTTAAATTGAGCGAAGGCTCCAATTTCTTTTAGTGTTTCCTGATCAAATCCTATACCATCATCAATCACTGTAATATAAACATGAGAATCATCCAATTCTGTAGTAACCGTAATTTTATCCATTTTGTTTGAAAACTTGAACGCATTGTCTATGATATTGGCAATAACAATCTCAAAGTGACAAGAAGCTATTTTAGCATTAAAGGGATGAATATTTAACTCAATGTCGGACTCTCGATTGAATTTTTGGGCTATAATATGACTTTGTTGTTCTAACTCATGTTGACCACTTTCCGTAATTTCTTCTTTTAATAAAGCTTTTTTCTTATCATCATTGAGAAGTATTTCAATTTCGGTATAATAAATAAATTTTGACAAAGTGCTCAGGAGTCGATTACCAGAATCAAAAATCCCTTCTATCAATTCTTTGACATCATCTTTATCCATATTCAAATCCGGATCTTTCAATAAGCTTGAACATCCTATAATCCCATTAAGGGGCGTAAGTAATTCATGAGGGATGGCATGACTAATATTATTTTGTAAGGTCTCTAGTTTAAGATTTTCAGCTTGTTTCCTTTTTTTCTCTTTATACAGACGACTCACAACTGATTTAACTAGCAAGTCAATATCAAATGGTTTGGTAATATAATCGTCTGCTCCCATTATCATTCCTTCCCGCCTGTTTTCAACTGTAGCATTTGCTGTCAAGAAAATGAAAGGGGTGTTGGACAGGTTGTTGCTTTTTTCAATTTCAGAGAAGACCTCAAAACCGTCTTTTACGGGCATCATAACGTCACATAATATAAGATCAGGCAGATGTTCTTTGGCTTTATCGATTCCTTCTTGTCCGTTTTCTGCAGTAAATACATGCATTCCCTCAAAAAGCAAAATATCTCTAAGTTCTTCACGAATACTTTTAGTATCCTCAATTACTAATATGCTATATTTTTTCATCTTTCTTTAGTCCCAGGTAAAATTACCCTGAAATGGGATCCCTCACCTAGTTCACTATTAATTTCTATTATTCCCCTGTGTAACTCAACCGCTTTTTTTAAAACAGCTAATCCCAATCCTGTACCTGAGATATTTTTTACATTCTCCCCACGGTGAAAAGGTTCAAACAGTAGTTTAATGTCTTCTTTTGGAATGCCCATACCATAATCTTTAAAACAAAAAGAAACTCCTGCTTGTCTTTGCTTTATAGTTATTTCAATTACCTTACCCTCATCAGAATACTTTATCGCATTACTAAGAATGTTAAGGACAATGTGTTTAATCCATTTTCTATCCACCTCTACACAAATTACAGGGTCAGATATTTCATAGACTATTTGTCTGTTTTCGGATTCACTAAGTTGATATTCCGAAATAATATCCTTTATTAGAGAAACAATATCTAAAAGTTCTGGATTATAGTCTAATTTTTGAGCATCAGATTTCCCAATAATTAAAATATCTTCCAGCATGATGGTCATTTCTTCTACTTCTCTTTTTATTTTTTTCAAACGCTCATCAATATCCTCTCGGCTCAACTTATCGTAGTATCTGAGAATAATATCTGAGGTAGCTTTTATGGAAGTAAGCGGTGTTCTGAATTCATGCGATGCCATCGAAACAAATTTGGTTTTAAGTAAACCTAATTCCTTCTCACGTTCTAAGGACTCTACAACTTCTTGCGTTCGGGTTTTTACTTTGGATTCTAAGTTTTCTTTGTATTCGTTAAGAATGGTGATATCCTGTCCTACACCAAACACCCCAATAATTTCACCCTCTGAATTTCTACGTGTAGATGAGTTTAATAATATCATTACACGCCTTCCATCTTTAGCAAATAGCGGAACTTCGTAGCTGGCGGTATCTTCTCCTTTTAGGGCTTTACCTAATAATTCTTTTACTTGTTCTTGGTGACTTTCAGCGATATACGTTTTAACTAGGTTTTGACTCAATACTTCTTCTTTTTTAAATCCAGTGATTTTTTCAGAAGTCTGGTTCCATTCGTTTACCAACCCATGTTTGTCTATTCCAAAAATTGGCGAATTGGCCGTTTCAATAAACTGACGTAATTCCTTTGCAATAGATTCTGTTTCGGTACGTCTCTTTTTTAGCTTTTTTTGAAATTCATGTTCTATGTTAGCAAGGTTCAATTCATTTGCTTGTTTTTGTTCCCTTTTGTCAGCAATGATTAATTCACTTGATTGTTTTTGTTTCTGTTTGTTAGAAATGGCCAATGCATCTGCTCGTTTTTCTTTCTCCCGGTTTTGATAGGCAAGTTTTGTATTCGCAATGACTAATTCTTCTGCTCTTTTTTCTTTTTCCTCGTTTTGATAGGCATATTTTTTGTTAGCCATGGCTAATTCGTCTGCTCGTTTTTGTTCCTCTTCGTTTTGATAGGCAAGTTTTGTATTCGCAATGACTAATTCGTTTGCTCGTTTTTGTTTTTCCTCGTTTTGATAGGCATATTTTTTGTTAGCCGTGGCTAATTCGTCTGCTCGTTTTTGTTTTTCCTCGTTTTGATAGGCAAGTTCTTTGTTAATAAGGTCTAGTTCTTTAAGTGCTTTTTCTTGAGAAATTTTGAAAGCTAGCATAGAAGCTATCGTGGTAAATATATTTAGGTCGTGATTAGAAAAATAATCTTTTTCTGGATGCCTAGCATCAATAATTCCGACCACAATGCCATCCGAAAGAATAGGCACTGCTAACTCTGAACATCGATCTTTATCATCTACTATACATCTTGAGCTTTTTGAAATGTCCGGAATAATCTCACCTATTGTTGTTAAGGCAACGTGTCCACAAAGACCTTCACCCATCTTCAATTTAATAGGGCTCAGAACATCTTTAATAGTGGAATTTTTATTTCCGTGAGCTGCAGATTGATAAAGTTCTCCATCATCATTAATCAAGTAAATAAGGCAATCAACGTATCCCAACTCTCCAACAGCATGTTTCGTTGCACACCAAGCAGACTCTCCTGCTGAAGTAGTCCTCATTAGTTCAGAACCGAATGAATTAATCGTTTCAAAAAAGTGGGTCGTTCTCTCGTAGCGCGACTTTTCTTTCATTTTGCTATATTATATTCCTATGTTTAATAAAACTCTTTTATTTAAAGTCACTCAAAATACATCTATTAAGGGCTAATCTAAGAGGGTTATTGATAATTTCAAGCATCTTTTTACTTTTTATTTCTAATTTGAATTGAGGCAACTCTTTATCAGGCCATAGCTTTAAAACTTCTGGATGAATCTGTTTTTTAATATCTTTTATAAAACCATACAAGTTAGACCCGTCCATAAATTTTTGGCAATCACTACTTAAGCTAACAAAGAAATATTCGCCAAAAACAGCGAACCATTCTGGGACTGAAATTCCCTTTATTTGAGCTAATTTCCCAACCATTTTAAACATATCTTTATCGCTATATGTACCTACAGATGTGTGAATGCTATTGGTGTAGAGGCCACATTCATCAATTATCCTTTGAACTATCTCTAGTCCAAATTTATTTTCGACTGACTCTAAAAATTCAGTAATTACGATTCCTTTCATGAGTGCTGTATACCAAATGACTTACAAACCCTAGTCAGTTTAAAAACAAAAGCTATATAACTGAATTTGCCCATAGCAATGCTATAAAAGTTCTTTTGCATGCTAAGTGGAATAATTAATAAAAATGGGGAAGATAAAAAACAAAGGTACAAAATAAATATTAACAGACTTTATTTGTTTAATAATAAAAATATATGTATGAAAATACCCCTAAATCGTTTAAAATTTTATATTTAATTGGTTACTGTATAGTTAACTAAACATATATTTTCGTTTGGGGTCCATTTTACAGATGAAAGGAGCTGTAGGTAACATTTCAAGGAACAAGAAAGCGTTGTCTGCAAGCGCTCTCAGGGCAGGGAGTACTATTGGCTACAGAACAAATGGAGCTATCAGTGAAAATCCTGTAACTCTAAAATTTCCTTGCACAATGGAACGATAATGGAAAACTCGAGGCTATCCTTTATGCCAAGGTACAGAACCCTCTTCTTGTTAAGTGCCACGAAAAAGGAGTCCTCCAGTAAGGTGATACAACGGCAGCTGGTCCTGAAAAAATACGAGCCCTTTCGGGCCATGGTGCACAAGCTCCGAAAGGCAATGAGGAATTATGACAACCGGTGCGCTTTGGAAGGGATAATAGATATAGACGAGGACTACTTTACCATAGAGGCCAGCGAACAGGTCACAGAAGGCCCAGCGTGGCAGCAATACCAGTCGAATATTATTGTAATGGCAGAAAGTACGATTCTCGAAAATCTGGATACCAAAAAGAGGAAAAGGCACTGCCGCTACTTCAAGGCCAAGGTATTGGCAGACCATTAGGCCAAGGGAACGGACGAGACCCTCAAGAAGTCCATCAATGATGACCATAAGATAGTTTTTACAGACAAGAGCACCTCTTGCATCAACATTGCCGATTATGCAAAACTGCGCATCAGTGAAAAATCAAAAGAACAAACGGCCAAGGAAGTACTAAAATGGGTGCATATTACTCTAAGCAATGCCAAAGGAACCTTTACGGAAACCTATCATAAAATCAAGAAAAAACACCGCCAACTATACAGAAACGCGTTCCAGTGCAAGCGTAATAGAAGGTACTTCGGTGAAAGATTGTTCGATAGATTAGTAATAGCAAGGGTTGCGGCCACTAAACATTAAACCGACAAACAGCTGTTTTTTAAGTCCTCAACATAAATGGCCGCACTTTTATATATTGTAGTGAATTAAGGGTGATTATTGAATTTGCCCATGCCTTTAATGTATCTTGTATTTATTCTCCTTCTGAAGAAATTTAGATCATAAGAATTTAGTTGGTATGGCAATAAATAGGCAAGTAAAAATAAAAACAAACAAATTAGAAACATGGGGTATTTGAAACTGAGAACTATTTTTGCACTAGCTATTTTAAGCATATGTATATCATGTGGACAAAAGCTAGAAAAAAAGGAAGTTGAAAAGGTTATTGACGAGCCTCAACAATGGCTGACTTTTAATGGCAAGAATCAAGATTCAAAGCATATCGTACTTGTTTCTGGTGATGAAGAATACCGTTCTGAGGAGGCACTTCCGCAATTAGCCAAAATACTCTCGAAGCATCATGGTTTTAAATGCACTGTTTTGTTCGCGCAAGACCCAGAAAAACCTGGAATCATTAACGCAAATTATATAAAAAATATTCCCGGTTTAAAAAGCTTGGAAAAGGCTGATATGATGGTAATTTTTACTCGATTTCGTGCACTACCAGATTCACAAATGCAGTATTTCGAAAACTATCTAAAGGCAGGGAAGCCCTTAATAGGTATTCGTACCGCTACCCATGCATTTAATTTTGGGAAAGACGCTGATACTAATTTTGCCCACTACAGTAATGGATATTCAGGAGACAAAACGGAATGGGCCGAAGGTTTTGGTCGGTTGATACTTGGAGAAAAATGGTATACCCATCATGGTCATCATAAAAATCAGAGTACGCGCGGTGTTGTTGCAGAGGATGCAACATCCCATCCCATTACTAACGGCATTGAAAGTGGAAGTATTTGGGGGCCAACAGATGTTTATGGCGTACGTTTTCCTCTTCCCGGAGACAGTGAGCCTATTGTTTTGGGACAAGTCATCAATAGAGAAGGAGTATTTGACGAAAACGATATATTCTTTGGGATGAAACCTACAGATAAAATACTAGCTACCGAAAACAGCGCTGGGGTTAAAGTAAATGATATTCTGATGCCAATTGCGTGGACCAAAAGCTATCAAATTCCCGATGGAAAAAAAGGGAAAACTTTTACAACAACCATTGGTGCTGCATCGGATATGCTCAATGAGAATGTTCGCAGACTATTAGTAAACGGCGTTTTTTGGACGATGGATTTACCCGTGCCTCAAAAAGCAAACGTTAAACTAATTGGAACATACAAACCATCTGCCTTTGGCTTTAAGACGGATGAATATTGGTTAAATAAAAATTTGGAAGTCGTAAATTTTCAGTGAAAATCAAAAGAAGCACCTATCTAAAACAACAGTTTAAGGGTTAATCAATACAACTGAAGAATCCTTGAACCGTATTAACGACAGTCCACTATCAATCAAATAGTATTAAATCTTACCTTTTGTTGGGCTTTAGCACTAAACTCATTAAAATTTACATTCTAGGACAACCGGATATGCCGTATTTATCTTGATCCCTTTTTAACGTTCTCCATGTTCAACTTCTTTAGTCTAAATTAAATATCCGTTCCATTAACAGCCATTTTTCTCCTGGTTGTGCCTTTTGGAGTGCTTGTTGATACTTCCCCATTAGCGCTTCTCATTCTGCTACCTTCGGATTTTCAGCATCGGCTTTTTGTTTGGCTTTAAATGAAAAAGTGTCATTCGTCTCCATAATCATACATAAGCGATTACTAAAACTTTAAATATCTTATACTTGGATACCTGCAGATCGTATGCTCTCGATAATTTCTGGCCAAATATTTTTATGATATGCCTCGTATTCGGTAATTAGTTTTGGGGCATCCTTTAAGTCAAGGGCAAAGCAATGTCTTTTACATATAAGCCGAGATGATTTATTTGATAGTCCTTAGCCTACCTTATATACTTTTAAAGTTCTGTAGCCATAAAGTGCAACAACTACAAAACATAGTAGTGGTAAAATAAAAGAAAAGTTAACCTCTGGCACACCCATTATGCTAATATCATTGTAGGCACTTCCTCCCATATCAAGAATTAACCCTTGTAAGACGGGCATTAATGCGCCACCTACTATGGCCATTACTAAAAAGGCAGATGCTGGTTTGGCATCATCACCCAATCCTGTTAGCGCAATTCCATAAATCGTAGGAAACATGAGTGACATACAAAAAGAGGTAAGCACTAAAGAATATAATCCACCAATACCGTGTATAAAAATAGTTCCCAAACAGCAAGCTATAGCCATTATGGATAAAAGCATTAGTAGTTTTCCTGAATTTATAAATTTCAAAAGATACGTACACAAGAACCTTCCCAGTAAAAAAATAATTAAGGCTGCATAGGCATAGTAAACAGCATCGTTGTTTGCAATACCTAAATTCTCAGCATATTGATAAATATAGGTCCAACACATAATTTGGGCACCTACATAGAATAATTGGGCTAAAACCCCACCTACGAAACGTTCTTTTTTAAATATCCTTTTAATAGACTCCCACATGCCTTTGCTGCTTCCTTGTTCTCGGCCATCAGGCATTTTCATCAAGGCAATCACCACTAACATACCTATAACAAACAGTCCTAAAGCCACATATGGATTTCTGATGATTAATAAATCTGAAGTTTTAACTGCAGCTTTGGCTGTTCCCGTTAGCGTTTCATATATACCCTTGCCTTGGGCATCTACATCGTCAGATTGTAATGCACCCAATATAAAAGCCTGGGCAACAAACAAACCTGTTAAAGCACCTAGTGGGTTAAATGCTTGTGCTAGATTCAATCTTTGTGTTGCTGTTTCTTCAGCTCCCATGGACATAATAAAAGGGTTGGCCGTAGTTTCTAAAAAAGCGAGACCAAATGTAAGAATGTAGAGTGCCAATAAAAAGAATAAATAATTTTCCATGGCCGCAGCTGGGTAAAACAATAATGCCCCTATAGCATAAAGGGTAAGACCTACTATAATGCCTATTTTATAAGAGTATCTTTTAACAACAAAAGCGGCTGGTAAAGCCATGGTAAAATACCCTCCGTAAAAGGCAGCCTGAACCCAAGATGCTTGGGTATTGTTTAGCTCTAAAATCTTTTTAAAAGCAGATACCATAGGGTTGGTAATATCATTAGCAAATCCCCATAGGGCAAATAAAGAGGTGATTAAAACAAAGGGTATTAACACCTTTTTTGATACTACCGGTGGTTTTTTATTCTCTTGCATGATTGGTTAATTAGGTTATAAAGATCGGTCCAAATGAGTGTAACCACCATCAACAAATATAAGTTGACCCGTAGTATGTGATGATTTTTCAGAAAGAAGAAAGGTGACCATATCTCCAATTTCTTCTGTAGTGGTCATTCTATTTTCAAAAGGAATATTCTTGTTAATTGCTTGCAGCCTTTCCTCTGAATTATCAAAAGTGTTAATCCACCTTTCATATAAAGGTGTGTAACATTCCGCAACAATCAATGCATTTACTCGAATAGCATAAGGAAGCAGTTCTACCGCCCACTCTCGGGTTAATGCGTTTCTACCTCCATTTGCTGCAGCATAACCGGAGGTTCCTCCCTGCCCTGTAAATGATGCTTTCGAACCGATATTCAAAATAGCTCCCTTACTCTTTTTTAACTCTGGCAAAGCATAATGGGCCATCATATAATAATGCGTAAGATTCCTGTGTATGGAAGTCACAAAATCTTCATAGCTTCCATTTTCCAATCCTATCGAATCATTAACCCCGGCATTGTTCACAAGACCATCTATGCGTCCAAAACGACCTATACATTCGGCTACGGCATTTTCACATTCCTCCGGCTTGGTCAACTCTGCAAACGTGTATCCTGATTGGCCTCCCTGCTTCTCTATTTCAGAAACTGTTGCCATGACATTTGCTTTATTCCTTCCTACGATATATGGTATAGCACCCTCTTTCGCTAATGAAATGCTGATGCCTTTGCCTATGCCCGCTGAGCCTCCAGTAACGATGATAATCTTATCTTTTAATTTTAAATCCATTTTATTTTAATATTCCTTCCTATTTTTTATAATTCAAATACTCACCTTACTATATTAAAAAACTAATAGTGCGCTAAATATCTAGACCATAAAAATCAATGGCATTTCTACCCATTATTAAATGCTGTTCCTCTTTAGAGAATTGTTTTATGTAGTTTTCCACAATGCCTAAAACACGGTTATAGTTACTGGCCAAAACACAAACGGGCCAATCTGATCCGTACATTGTTCGATTGGTGCCGAAAGCTTGGAAAACAACATCAAGATATGGTGCGAAATCCTTTTCTTCCCAACGTCTCCAATCGGCCTCTGTCACCATTCCTGAAACTTTACAATACACATTAGGATGTTGGGCTAGTGCATTCAACTCTTTTTGCCACTCCTTAATTTTTTCAGACTTTATATCTGGCTTTGCTAAGTGGTTTAAGACAAATTTTTGATTCGGAAATTTTTCTACAAAAGCAATGGTGTTTTTTAGCTGTTTAGAAAATATTAAAATATCATAAGTGAGTTCAAACTGCTCCAATTTGGCAATACCATTACAAAAGGCCTCGCCTAACATAAAATCATCTTGTTCACTCTGTAAAATGTGCCTTACACCTCTAAAGTTTGGATTTTTAGAAAAATGTGCCAAGCGTTCTACTATGTTATCCGAACGTAGGTCTACCCAACCGATAACACCTTTGACAAAAGTATGTTTAGCAGCCAAGTCTAACAAAAATGATGTTTCTACTTCGGTTTGATCTACTTGTACAACTACGCAACCACCAATTCTCTGCTCATGTAATAAAAGCCGTAGATCATCTGGCATAAAATCCTTGCGCAGCGCTAGCATGGTGTCATCCATCCAACTATGCCTGTTAGGGTCATAGTCCCAAAAATGTTGATGGCTGTCTACTCTCATGGTTGATATGCCTTTACTTTTTGCTTAGAACTTCCCAAACCTTCTATTCCAAGTTCTACGACATCTCCTGGTCTTAAATATTTTGGGGGATTAAATCCTAATCCTACGCCAAACGGAGTACCTGTGGAAATGATATCTCCCGGTAGCAATGTCATATACTGACTAATATAACTCACTACTTCTTGAATATTGAATATAAAATCAGAGGTGTTACTATTCTGAACAGTTTCCCCATTTAATTTCAACCAAAGGTTAAGGGCGTTAGGGTTTTTTACTTCATCTTTTGTAGCGATAAAGGGCCCTAAAGGGGCGAATGTATCACAACCCTTCCCTTTACACCACTGTCCTTCTTTTTCCAATTGAAAGGCGCGCTCACTATAATCATTGTGTAATACGTATCCAGCAATGTGATTATATGCCTCTGTTTCGGAAACATAAGAGGCCTTCTTACCGATAACAATACTTAGCTCTACCTCCCAGTCTGTTTTTTCGCTTCCTTTTGGAATCACCAAATCATCATTGGGACCTACAATAGCAGAGGTAGCCTTAAAAAATAATACCGGTTCTTTAGGAACCGTCATGCCACTTTCGGCAGCATGTTGCGCATAGTTCAGCCCCACACAAACAATTTTCGAAGGCCTTACCAAAGGCGGCCCAAGACGTGTCTGCTTGTTTACCATAGGGCAATTTTCTTGATGTATCCTCAACCAGGCTTCTAGTCTTGCAAGGCCTCCTTCACCAAAAAAGGCTTCATCATAATCTTCTCCGAATGCGGAGATATCTATCCAACTACCATCAGCTAATTGAATTCCGGGTTTCTCGTTCCCGTCTATTCCAAATCGTATTAATTTCATACATTATTCTTTATATTTTATCCATTAAGTTTAATAAATCCTCCATCTATGGGAAAATCAGTTCCTGTAATAAAGGAAGCTTCATCCGAACATAGATAAAGAGCCAGATTGGCTACCTCATCTGGCTTACCCATGCGCCCTATGGGTTGTGTTTTAGAAAGATTTTCAAACATCTCTTTCTCATTTCCTGGGTAATTCGCCTTTATAAAGCCATCCACAAAAGGAGTATGGATACGGGCAGGAGAAATACTGTTGCAACGAATACCATGGGCTATATAATCCTTTGCAATGGAATAGGTCATGGTAAGTACAGCTCCTTTGCTCATAGAATAGGCAAAGCGGTCCGAAATTCCTACGGAAGATGCTATCGAAGCCATATTCAAAATAACACCACCATTTTCCTTCATTCCTGCAATTACAGCCTGCATGCAGTTATACGTTCCTTTAATATTTACATCGTAAATATTATCCATATCACTTTCCGTGGTATTTTCAATATTCCCAACATGTGCTATTCCAGCATTATTTACTAAAATATCTATATTTCCAGTTTTTAAGATAGTTTCCACCACGTTATTGACGCCCTTCTGATCCACTACATTACATGCATAGCTAGTTGCCAAACCGCCAGTTCTTTTAATTTCTGTTAGGGTTTCTTTTGCATTATCGAAATGCAGTTCCAAAATATGAACATGAGCTCCTTGTGCTGCAAAAACTATAGAAATGGCCTTCCCAATACCGCTCCCACCTCCCGTAACCAGTACGTTTTTATGCTTTAAACTAAATTTCATGTTTGTTGTTTTTTTCATTCTTCCAATATGTTCCGTTAGGAAACAGATATGTATCCAAGGACTTTTCTTTCATGGTAATACTATAACCTGCAAGTTGGGGAGGCATATAGGCTCCGTTCTTAATGGTTACAGGGTCATAAAAGTGTTCATGTAAATGATCTACATATTCAATTATCCTGTCCTCCAAAGAACCACTTATCGCAATATAATCGATCATTGACAAATGCTGGACATATTCACAAAGACCAACCCCACCGGCATGTGGACATACCGGAATCTTAAATTTGGCAGCCATTAGCAATATGGCAAGTATCTCATTGACGCCACCTACCCTACAGCTATCTATTTGACAAATCCCTATGGCATTGGCCTGCATTAATTGCTTGAACATCACCCTGTTTTGACAATGTTCACCAGTTGCTACTTTAATAGGAGCTACTGCCTCGGCTATCTTTGCATGACCCAAAATATCATCGGGGCTCGTAGGCTCTTCTATCCAATACGGATCAAATTTCTTTAGTGCAGCCATGTTAGTGATGGCCTCGTCAACATCCCATTTTTGGTTGGCGTCCATCATCAATCTCAAATCTGGACCTATTTCTTCTCGGATAATTCCTGCACGACGCATATCATCTTCCAAATCTGAACCAACCTTTATTTTCATATGATTAAAACCTGCATCTTTTGCTTCTCTACAGAGTCTTCTCATCTTATCATCGGAGTAGCCTAACCAACCTGCAGATGTTGTGTATGCAGGATATCCATTTTTCTTTAGCAATGCAATCCGCTCTTGTTTGGAAGCTTGCTTTTCCTTTACTATACCCAGGGCCTCTTGCGGAGTAATAGCATCCGTTATATATGTAAAATCGATACAAGAAATCAACTGTTCGGGTGACATGTCTGCCAACAACTTCCATAAGGGTTTACCCTCAACTTTGGCATAAAGATCCCAAACGGCATTTACGATAGCGCCTGTAGCCAAGTGAATAACCCCTTTTTCCGGACCCAGCCATCGTAGTTGGCTGTCTCCTGTAATCATCTTCCAAAAAGCACCCATATCTGAGGTAAAACTCTCCAAGGATTTTCCCTTGATTAAATAGGATAGAGATTCAATAGCTTGTGTACAAAGTTCATTTCCCCTACCTATGGTAAAAGTGAGACCATGCCCTTCAATACCGTCTTCACTGTTCGTTTTTAAGATAACATAAGCAGCTGAATAATCCGGGTCAGGATTCATGGCGTCTGAGCCATCCAGTGACTTACTAGTAGGAAAACGAATATCCTTGGTTATAACTTCTGTTATGATTATTGGTTTTGACATTAGTCGTGTTTTGTAAAACAAAGCTAAGTATCTCCGCAGGTTAAAACTAAGCAATTAGATACCAGTACTTATACTATTTTTGCAATTAACTCTTTTGATTCTCAGTGCTTTTGTTTGTGTAGTTTCAAATAGGAAGAAGGGGACATGTTGTGAATCTTTTTAAACTGCCTGTTAAAATTCGAAATATTATTGAAACCAGATAGGTATGCTATCTCGGTTATACTTTCCTTGTTTTCTAAAAGAAGTTTAGAAGCATAGCCTACACGTATTTCATTCAAGTAAGTAGTGAATGTCTTTCTATGACTTTCCTTAAAAAACCTGCTAAATGCAGATTTATTCATTCCCGCTATTTGGGCTACATCACCGGAGCTGATATGAGAATTAAAATTTTCGAATACGTACTCATATATTTTAGCAAGACGTTTGTTCTCTGTTTTGTTGAACGAACGGAGAAAACTATTGCTCGATAATAATTTGTACCGTTCGTGTTTTGTTAAAGCATCTAAAATTTCGATGGTTTTATATATTCTTGCGGCAGGCCCAAGGTCTACCAAGCTTTTTATTTCATCCAAAAGACCAACCTTAGGATCATAAAACCTGATTCCAAGTCTGGCTCTATCCAAAAGATTGGAAATGGATTGCATTTCAGGTATTTCAAAAAAATCAGTTCCTAAAAAATCTCTATTAAAATGTACGGCTATGGCTTCAGCCTTTAGGACTGGGTTCTCTTTAAAGTATTCCTCGTCATTTAACCACATGTGTGGTAAGTTATCCCCGATGAGCACGACTTCACCTTCCTCAAATTTTTGAATACTATCTCCAATAAACCGAGTTCCTGAACTCTTCAGTATTATGACAAGTTCAAATTCTGGATGAAAGTGCCAAACCCTTAAAAAATGAGAATGTTGGTTGTATGAAACCGTAAGCGACTCATTCATAATACTTGAACGGTTCAACAGGTGAAGTTTCATTCTTATTTTTTAGTTTGACTCATTAAATTCTTAGTAAAAAACCTCGGGGCAAAACCACGAGGCATTAAAAGGAAAATAGCTTTTTCAATTTTCGAAGCAAGCTTACGAGGTGTTAAACCTGTATTTACCGCTGAAAAAGCGAGACTAGTTCAACTAGCTGCTTTAAATTTGTTGCAAAACAACTATACAATTTGCTCACTTAAAAGTTACTAAATATTGCGTAACTTCTATAAAGGGTCTCCGAATATAATAGCACGTTTTATCCCTTTTTGAATTTTATTTTCTTAAAAAAAACTTGCATTGAAGGTCCTGCATGAACTTGTAATGCCAATACTCCAGAAGTAGATAATTTACCAGTTTCATTATCTGTTACATCAATAGTCAATTGACCATTGATATAGTGTTGTAAATGATTCCCTTTTACTACAATCTTATAGTTATTCCAATCATCTTGATTTATAACTGCCTGAACTTCTTTAGCATCTATAAATCTTTTTACTGTTTTCTCTCCATCTTCTGAAATAACCACTTCTTCTCCTCGCTTGGCTATTATTCCTCTACCCTTTTCTTCATATAAAATTCCAGAATGTTGAATTCCTGCTTCTATATCCGCTTGATAGCCACCTATAATAAACTTATATTTATCTATAATTTTAGCTCTATACTGAACACCACTATTACCCCCAATAATTTTATATTTAAATGTTAATTCAAAATCAGAAACAGGTTGATCATAAATTAAAAAGGTATTCTGTTTGATAACGACTTTATCCGTTGTTTCACCTTTAATACATCCATTTTCAACAGACCAAACTCGGCTATCTCCTAGCCAATTACTCAAATCTTTACCATTGAACAACTTCTCCGTTTTACTACCTTTCTGCCCTACTATATTGCAACTAATAATAATTGCCATGAGTATCGTATAAATTACTTTGGTATTCATATTACTTGTTTATTTTTTCATTTTGTTTTTGTTTCCACCTGAAAGCATATAAGCAATTAAGTCTGTAATTTCTTGTTCATTCAATCTATCGACCAAACCAGCTGGCATCGGCGAAACTTTAGATAATTTAATACTTTCTAATCTATCCTTTCTAACTTTTGTCGTAACATCAACAGCATAGGCACTTATACTTACTTCAATATTTTCATCATCTTGATCAACTTCAATTCCGGTAATCACAGAACCATTTTTCATGTGATAATTTGAATACTGATATCTATCCCCTATTGTTCCAGATGGATTGATTATTGCTTCACCAATCGCTCCAACTGTAAATCTTGAACCAATTTGAGTCAATTCAGGTCCAGTAGCACCTCCTTCTCCATTCATACTATGGCAAGAGATACATAAAGATGCTCTAAACATATTCTTTCCATTTTCAAAATTGGCAGATTTGTAATTCTTTTCATAGGCAGACATTAACAACTCAACTGTCCAATCGATCCCAGGACCTTGTGGTTGTTTTACATCTTTCATATAGTTTGGTCTGCGTGCCGCTGCAATTTCAGTTAATTCAGAAAGGTAATCTTGTTCTTTCTCGGGAACATTTGCCAAAGCCGTTTTTTGAATCGCTCTAATGAAATTCAAATACTGTTTACCTCCAGCTTTTTGAAGTGCATCACCAAACCATTTAAAGTAACGCTCTCTTGCAGAAGTCGACCAACCCTTTTGTAGATAACTCAAACTCATTGCATAACTAATATTACGTTGATTTGGCATATTTGCTAGCATATTCTCAACATCCTTACCATACTGATCACTTCTATTTGTAATATCACCAGATAAGTAAACCTCCTTCATACCTTCCATAGAAGTATTCGTCTCCATTTCTTGTAATGTCAACTCAACAACTTCTTCTACCTGTAAATAACTTAGAATCTTACACAATTCCATATTCACAGCTTCAGAACTCACCATAAAGGCTGGTAAAAATGCATCTTTAATTTTTCCATGTATATCATTTGGTAAACTTCCATCCATTCTCAACAAAAGCAAATCAACTCCTCTTATAAAATCTAATTTTTTAGATTCGTCTAAACCTTGCCATTCAATTCCTACTAAAGCATTCAAAGCTTCTAACCTATTGGCATCATTGCCATGACGCGCTGTTGCCAAAGCTAGCCCAACAGTTGTTTCCGAAGAATTTTCTTTCTTTATTTCATCTTTCCAATCTGAAAAATCTAAATGCTCCAATGCAACCCTAGCAGAAAAACGAATTGTACGATCTTCATGATCGAAATTCTTTAGGATAAACGAAATCTTATCAGACGATGGAGCAACGTGTAACGCCTCTAATTCTTGTCTTAATTTTCGTTGTTTTTTACCTTTAAATCGCTCTTTTAATTCTAATACTTCAGAGGCTAATTCTCCTTCGTAGCTTACACGATAAAATCCAGATTCTAATCGTCTTCCTCCTGTTAAAAAGTAAAAAGCACCGTCATCACCCACTACACCATTGGTAATTGGTAAAGGAACCCCAGAAATAAACTCTGTTACCTCTGCGTCAAACGAACTACCATTAGGCGTTAGTTTTGCATGATACATCGTTCCATAACTCCAATCAAATAAATACAACCCTTTCTGATAGTAAGCTGGGAATTTTAATCCTCTTCCATCTAAAAGACCTGTTGGTGAACCTTGCCCTAAATTGGCTATACCTGAAAGATTATCTGCATAAAAGTCTCTAAATTTTCCAGTTCCAGTCCTCCATCCAAAATCTGCACCACTGGTCATATGATTTAATCGAATTGGTCGATACCATGGCATTCCTAAATCATACTCCATATCAGAATCAAAACCAAACAATTCATCATCACGATTAAAAGCAATATCATATGTATTTCTAGTTCCAACTGTTACTAACGTCCAGTTTTTACCTTCAAAATCTGTTTGAGCGACCCAACCCCCTGGAGCTTTTCTAGAATTTGCATGACCACTAGGATCTTTAATTACGGGCAACAAATTATCTTCATCCCATACTTCAGGAACTCGACCATGAACATCGCTAGGAATATCCGTATGATTTCCAAAAACCATATACATAGACTGACCATCTGGCGCTAGTACAATATTATGTGGCCCATGCTCTCCATTCCCTTTTACATTCTTTAATGTTTTAACCATATCTAACGCACCATCTCCATTAGAATCAATGATTTTATACAAGCCACTTTGAATCTTTTTATCATTTGAATTTACTAAAGCAAATAATTCATTATTATGATATAATAACCCTTGAGCCAAACCAATATTTACCTCTAATTTCTGTACATCAAGCGCCTCTTTTTCTCCAGCATTGTTAATTCTCACTTTATAAACACTTCCGTATTGATCAGAAGCATAGAAATTTCCTTTGTCATCTTTGGTAATACTCACCCAAGAGCCCTGTTCGTTATCTGTTGGCTCATATAATTTAGAAATAACAAAACCTTTTGGCAGTGTAATATCATCAATTGTGATTTTTTCAATAATAGGTGTTTCATTGTCTGAATCTAGATTGCAAGAACAAAACAAAACACTGGTAATGCTTAGTAATAATAACGTAATTCTTTTCATGTGTTTATATTTATTATTTTTCAAAGGTCATATACTGTTCGCTATTAATCATCCCCTAAAATTAGTGCAATATGCTTGGCGTTCTCCGTTGAGCCTTCATAAAATAGTCATTGTTTCGGTTCTTCTGCACTAGGAACTGAATCTGTTTTTTCAGTTTTAGTTTCTTTAGAGACTACAAAAGATAAAACTATGAACAGATCAACTAATTTTTTTATACAAATTGTATCTTAATATGTTAAACACCTATGCCGTCTTTGATAAATTGTAATCCCTTGGTATATATTTCTTTTGAGGGCGAATAGTCGCGCCACACGTTAATTGCATTCGCGAATTCAGGAATTATTGTACTGAAAGCTTCTATGGTCAGCCAACCATCATAATCAATTTCTTTAAGTGTTGAAAACACTTCATTCCAAGCCACTTGGCCGCTTCCTGGGGTTCCACGATCGTTTTCACTTATATGAACATGTCTTAGGTAAGGGGCTATAATTTTAAGGGCCCCAGACTGACTTTTTTCTTCAATATTACCGTGATGCGTATCGTACATAGCCTGTAAATTAGGATGGTCAACAGCTTCTACTAGTGTTTTTAAATCTGCCATGGTATTGTATAGGTAACATTCGAAACGATTTAATGCTTCAGGGCAGAGGAGTACATTTGCTTCAGCTGCATATTCTGCGGCTTTTCGCATCATTTCTGCACTTCGTTTTCTTTCATTTGGCATAGGGGGTTGTCTACTGAAAAATGCAAAAGTAGAATGTATAGGCCCGCAAATAGTATCGGCTTTTAAGGCTTGGGCATTGTCAATTGCCCATTTTAAGCGATCCAGACCTGCCTGACGCACCTTAGGATCTTCACTAGTTATATTTTCATCAGGACCTAGGCCTGTAACCGCAGTAACGCCCATTCCAAGTGCAGAAAAATGGTCGCCAAGCTTTTTATAATGGGATGTATCGCCATCTCCCATATAAAGTTCTATACCGTCGTACCCGGTTTCTTTGAGCGTTTCTACTATGGGAAAATGTTCCTCCGTAACATGGTTTGTCCAGAGTAGCATGTTCATTCCTATTTTCATAAATTATACTATTTATATTTAATTCTTCTTAAGCAGAACCCCATCATAAACTTTAATTAGTGCCTTTTGATCTTTGAAAATGTATCAATTCCCTTATTTGACTTGCATAGTACTTAGACATTAAGATTACTCCACCCTGTCAATACATTCAAATTGCGCTCACAGAGAGATGTTCTTATCCTAATAGAGGGGCAGCCTGCCATTAATTCCCTTATCCGAAGTCCTAAATTTCATTACATCTTCATTTATGAACACAAAAGCTCTATAGCGCCACTATCCCCAATTTGTTTGGCTTTTATACTCGACTACTTTTATAAACCATCTATAACCGCAGCAGAAATATGCGACCTCATTATAGCTGCTGTTTATATGGAAAATCTTAGGCAAAACAGGTTTGTAGATAATTAAATTTTATATTTCAGGTACTAAGCTGCAACATACCATTTTAGCAAACTAACAGAAAATACAACTACAAGAACAGGTCAAACACTATATGGCTTAAAGCTAATGCTAATTGAAAAAATAGAATTCCTATATTTTATTAAAAAGCAGTACTTTTTTACCTCTCAAAATGTAACCACTATTTCATTTACCAATAGTATTTGGCAACTATTCATCAATTTTAAAGGCAATTGAAGTTATGATATTGGGGTTTTAATCTTCAAAAAAAGCCTTCGATACTCATGTGGGGGCATATTAACTATGGATTTAAATTGTTTATTAAAATTAGACAAGGTGCTAAAGCCGCATTCATATCCTATCTCAGAGATATTTAAGTTGTCTTCAAGAAGTAATTTCCGGGCATGTCCGATACGAATTTCATTTACAAACCGGGTGAATGTTTTGTTTGCCCGTGGTTTAAAGTATTTACAAAAAGAAGTTGTAGTCATGTTCAACATATCTGAAATATCTTGAAGAGCTATCTTGCTTTTGAAGTTTGTTATGACATATTCATAGACTAGGCTCATTTTTTTTGTATCATCCGCCTTTAATACATTAGTATATGCTGGACTGGATAATAAGTTATAATCCATACTATGGGAGAGCACATTAAGGATTTCCAATAAAAGAATGATTCTTTGAAATCCTTTTGCGTCACCAACTTTTTCAATCAAAATTTTTATTTCTCTTTTAGTTTCGCCATAGAACTCTATACCCCTAGCGGAATTTTTAATAAGCTTGTTGATATAATAGTATTCATTTTTTTGAATCAAATTTTTATTTACAAGTTCTTGGTTAAAATAAATTACCAATCCTCTTGTGGACATTTTACTATTAGGGTTAAAATAGATATCGTCATTTCTCCAAAGATGGGGAACGTTCGATCCGGTTAAGACTAAATCTTCTTCTTCAAATGATTCAACATGATCGCCAACAAAGCGTGTTCCCCTACCCTTAACTATATATGAGATTTGAAGTTCAGGATGAAAATGCCAATTAGGATTAAAATGAGGGCTAATTAAATCTTTAAACAAAAGAAGTTCATTAGGATTGAGGGTTTTTTCTATATTCGGACTGGTCATTATTTTCTCTTAATTTTGAATATTCACTAAATTAAAGCAAAAAAGTGTCATCTTTTAGCAAGAAACAGGAAAATCAAGATTCCATCAAAGCTTATATTTGATAGTAGACGAGTTCATGTGATGTAACCTCACCTATATAAAGGGATACTGATTGAAGATATTTAATTATTAAAAATTTAGTTATGCAAAAAAATAACTTTCCAAAATTACACAATGCTTCTTGGCCAGGTGTAGTCGGTAAAGGTCCAGATTCAGAACCCTCCATTGATTTAGATACCATGCTAAAGCTAACTGCAAATGCTGAAGTTGATGGTCAGAAGTTTGATGGCATCGATTTATTTTTGGCCGACCCTCATGTCAGTATCGATTCGTCTGACGATGATTTGAAACGGTTGGTCGATAAAGTAACTTCCTATAATTTGGAAATTGGAAGTTTTGTAGCACCTATTTGGGCAGGCACCGGCGGCGGTTCTGCAATGGGTTCTGCGGAAGAACGAGGAAAATTTGTAACCCAAGTGAGAAAGGCTGCCGTTATCGGGAAAAAATTAAGGGATATGGGCATCCGACCGAATGGTGTAATACGAATCGACTCATCGATCGATCCTGAAAGTTGGGCGAAGGACGAAGTTGGTAATACAAAATTAATTGCCCAAACTTTTCGTGAAGCTTGTGATGTAGCAGCCGGATATGGTGAGTCATTAGCAGCTGAAGGCGAAATTTGTTGGGGTGGTATGCACGGTTGGAAAACCATGTTAAATACCTTAGAAGCTGTAGACAGACCAAATATTGGCTTTCAAGCAGATATGGCGCACACTTTATTATATCTCTTAGGATATAACAAAGAAGACGAACGCATATTACCTCAAGATTTTGATTGGAGTGATCGAGCTTCATTAACCGAAGGGCTCAAAACGGTAACCGCTGCACTTAGACCTTGGACGATAGATTTTCATGTTGCACAAAATGATGGAACCGTCTTCGGAGCAGGTTCACATGACAAAACAGGTAGACATTGCCAAGCTTCTGACCCCAATGGTAAATTAGATATTGCTGTGGATGCTGGACATTGGCTACGTGATGAAAACGGAATACTAACTAAAAAGTTCAAACACATCTGCTGGGATGGTTGTATGTTCCCGAACAATGTGATGGCGCAACCGAAGACTTGGAATGATATCCTGGGTGCGATGATTAAAGTTCGCAAACAGCATGGGTGGCTGGAATAATTGAGTAGCTGGCGGGAGCCGTTAGTAGCATTTTTACAAAAGATTAAAAAATTAAATGGTTTCGGTTTTCTAGAAGCTTCAATATCAGTAGCTACACTTTCCCTCCTCTGGAGGTATTAAGGGAAAACTTTTTGGGAAGCCTTAATGAAAATAGAAACTGGATAACAAAATTAGCATCAAATATGAGCAATAAAAAAGAACTAAGAATAGGATTGGTTGGCTATGGATTTATGGGCCGCACACATTCCAATGGCTATAAAAGAGTAGGCGATTTTTTCCCTGAGTTAAAATATAAGCCCATATTAAAAGCAGTTTGCGCGCGAAACGAAGCGCGTGTAAAAGCATTTGCGGAACAATGGGGTTATGAATCCATAGAAACCGATTGGCGTAAATTGGTTACCCGTAATGATATCGATGCCATTGATATTTGTACACCAAATAATATGCATGCGGAAATTGCGATTGCGGCCGCTGAGGCTGGTAAAATGGTGCTTTGCGAAAAGCCTTTGGCGAGAACTGTTGCCGAAGCCCAACCTATGGTTGATGCTATTGAAAAAGCAGGTGTTCCGAATACGGTGTACTTCAATTATAGACGTATTCCTGCGGTTAGTTTAGCAAAACAATTAATCGATGTAGGTAAGCTAGGCAAGATATTCCATTTTCGTTCGAATTTTTTACAGGATTGGACGATTAGTCCTGAACTTCCCCAAGGTGGTGAAGGTCTATGGCGTTTGGATAATGCTACCGCTGGTTCAGGGGTGACTGGAGATTTATTGGCACATTGTATTGACACGGCAATGTGGCTGAACGGGGGCATTAAAGATGTTTCAGCCATGACCGAAACATTTATAAAAGAACGTGTACATTCTGAAACTGGTGAGAAACAAAAAGTAACTATCGATGATGCCTGTTTGTTCCATTGCCATTTTGATAATGGTTCATTAGGATTGTTTGAATCGACGCGATATGCAAGAGGACATAAGGCTTTGTTTACTTTTGAAATCAACGGCGAACATGCTTCTATCAAATGGAACCTACACGATTTATCACGTCTTGAATATTTTGACCATAGGGATGAATCTATGGAAAGGGGATGGCGTTCTATTCATGTAACCGATGGCGACCATCCATATATGGATAAATGGTGGGTACCTGGATTATCAATAGGATACGAACAAAGTTTCGTACACCAAATAGCAGATTTCTTAAAGGCGTTAGAAGAAGGAAAACCTTGCTCTCCAACTTTCAAGGAAGCACAAGAAACCCAAAAAGTATGTGAAGCAGTCTTAGAATCGGCAAAATCAAGAAGTTGGAAAAACACAGGAGTTAGGTGGCAGTAGGCAGTTTTTAACCCCATACGGACAACGAACAACCAACAACGAAATAATGAGTGAAACAATAAAAGGCTTCTGCCTTCAAGGAAAAGAAAAAATTTATCCGAATGCTGATAATGTGACCGCCAATACGGCTGTTGTAGCTATGGAAATTCCAGAATTGAAAGAAGGTGAAATTTTGGCAAAAACATTATATACAGGAATTTGTGGTTCTGACAATAGCGCATCCATTGGCAAAGCAAATTTCGATTGGGTTCAACGCCCCCGAGTAATTGGTCATGAATTTAGCGCAGAAGTTTTAGAACTAGGGCCAGGTGACCATGGCGATGTAAAGGTAGGAGATATTTTTACGCCGCTAGCGATGTTAGGGTGTCAAGACGAAGAATGCCAAGCTTGCAGTGTATCAAAATGGAATCTTTGCCCACAGAAACAAATTATCGGTTTCCATAGAAATGGAGGTTTTGGCCAACATGTTGTTCTAGAATCTGACCGCGTTGTTCCTTTGATGGAAGGTTTGACTCCTGCACAAGGGGCGTTGGTCGAACCGTTGTCCATCATTACAAATGCGCTTTATAACAAATGTGATATCAAACCAGGAGATGATGTTGTCGTAACAGGCTGCGGAATAATAGGCTTGATGTCTGCCGAAGTAGCACGAGCTGCTGGAGCGAGAGTCGTGGTTACCGGTATAGCACATGACCGAGGTATTCGTTTAAAAAAAGCGAAAGAAAGAGGATTCCTCACTTTGGAAGTTTCACCAGAAAACACCTTGACTTACCAATTGCAAAATGGAATTACCGATGAAAAAGGCGTTCCTTTTGGTAGCAATGGAAAAATAGATTTATTGATTGAATGTTCAGGAGTTCCTGCCGTCCTAACCGAAGCAATTGAGGTGGTCCGTCCCGAAGGTGATATTTGTGTGATTGCCACCTATGGGAAAGATGTGTCTATAAATGCGACCCACTTGACAAGAACTTCTTTAAACATTAGAGGTTCTATGGGATCGTGCAGAGCAGATTATATGTCAGCAATGAAGTTGATGGTCACAGGTGTGTTTCCAGCCGAACACTACACAGATCTATATGATTTTGAAGATGTGACCCAAGCTTTTGAAGATTCTATTAAAGCACAAAACATGAAGGCAGTGGTGAAAATGAATTAAATGGGAGGTTTCCCAGTAAATTAAAAAGAATGAATAAATTTTTCATAACAGGAGGGACAGGATGTATCGGTTCTGTTACAATTTATAAACTATTACAGTCAGAGGCAGTAGATAAAATAGTCATTGCCACGCGCTCCAACAATGTAGACTCATTAAAATTATGGTTTGGGGAAGACTTAGATTCTAGACTCGAATTTGTGACCTTAGATGTTTCCAACTACAATCAAATTCAGCGGGTGTTGCTTGAAGTCAATCCAACGCATATTATTCACTTAGGTGCCTATCAGAGTCCCGATTGTTCGCGCGACCATATCGGTGGTATGGAAATTAATACTGGCGGTACGATGGCGCTTTTCGATGCAGCAGAAAAGCTTACTGATTTGAAAAGGTTTGTATTTGCAAGTTCAGCTGCTGTCTATGGCATGCGATCAATGTACTCCCAAGAAACCATTGCCGAAGATGTTCCCTTGGCACCTCCCAATCATTACGGAATTTGGAAATTAGCCGGAGAACATGTAGCCCGGTTATTTTATGACAATACCAAAGTACCCACGATTTGTCTTCGACTCAACACAACGTATGGAAAAGGAAGGGATAAAGGAAAAACCTCAGCGCCAACGAATGCCTTAAAAGCAATTGCGATGGGTGCTGTTTCTGGAGAAGTAATGCCTTTTGAAATGCCCTATCAGGGAAGAGAGAACTATCATTTTGTAGAAGATGTTGGGGCTCAATTTGCAGCAGTATCTGTGCAACCTTTCGATGGTTTTGGAGTATTTAATATTCAAGGAGAAACCATTCCGATAAAATCATTTTTAGAGTTGGCGGCCTATCAGGCAAAGGAATTGGGTATGGGTGATTTTACTTCGCTATCTATAGTGAACAATGCACCACCTAATCTTTTTATATGTGACTTAGACCATAAAAAAATAACAAGTACTTTTAAAAATCTTCCACGTACCACTATTTCGGAAGGGATTCGTAAATCACTTTTGGAGTTTAGCACAATGGCCAAAAAAGGAGTCTTAGCATATTCAACACCATCTTCATGAAGAAACTTGGAGTCGCATTTATTGGAGCGGGCGACATCGCCAACTTGCATGCAGAAGCTATTAATGATTTGGCCGGTGCTGAGTTGGTGGGGCTTTGGAATCGCACACCTGAAAAAGGACAAGCAAAGGCAAAACAGTTCGGTTGTAAAGCTTATAAGACGGTAGAAGAACTACTCGCTGATGCTAACATAGATGCTGTTTTTGTATTGACCAATATGGAAACGCATTGCGAATATACGGTCAAGGCTGCAGAAGCTGGAAAGCATATTTTAGTCGAAAAACCGGCAGCGTCAAGTATTGCTGAGTTAGCTAAAATGAATGCTGCAATTCAAAAAGCGGGTGTGACGTGTATGCCAGTACACAATTACATTTATGAACCAGGAATTGAGCGGGCCAAGTCTATGATTGAAACGGGTAAGTTAGGCGACATTGTACAGTTTTATATGATGTACAATATACATCATGCCGATAAAATAAGGGCTCGATACCCAGGTGTTATTCGCCAAATATTGACGCATCATAGTTACACGATGTTGTATCTTGCTGGAGAGCCGAAAACAATTTCTTGTTTAATGAATACGGTAGATGCCACCATTGCTCCTCAAGAAAATATAGCCATGGCAAACATTCAAATGCAAAACGGAACGCTAAGTCATCTTTGTGCCAGCTTTGCCAACGATGATCATGCCGGTGACCCATGGACCTGTATCATAAAAGTTATTGGCACTAAAGGAAGTACGCGATACAGTTATCGCGATTTTGTGATTAACGATAGAAATGGGGCACACTCACAAACCTATCAAAATTATCCAGAATCGATTAAAAATACGGCGACATATTTTATTAATCGGGTCTTACTCAATGGAGAACAACCCCTATCAACTTTACAGGATGCAATTACCTGTCAAAAAATCATTGAAGGCTGTGAATTATCCGTAAAAAAAGGGATACATGTTACCTTCAATCAATAACACAAGAATCATAATGGTTAACACTATGCAAAACATCAAAGGATTTATCGCAGCAACGTTTTTATTGGCTTTCGTGTTGATAGGGTGTAGCGAAAATAAGGAAGGAAACCTACAAGTACATAAAAACGACCATATTGTACTGATTGGAAATAATTTAGCATCTCGAATGTTAAATTTTAGCCATTTCGAGACTGAAATGCACTTGCGTTATGCTGATAGTACCTTATTCATTCGTAATATGGCCGACCCAGGGAATACTCCAGGTTTTCGACCGCATTCTTCGAGAAAAGAGCCGTGGGCTTTCCCCGGAGCCGAAAAATTTCATCAAAATGAGTTGGAAAATAAATCTGGAAGTACCGGGTTTTTTCCTTCGGAAGACGAATGGTTGACCAATTTGAATGCCGATGTAATTCTGGCTTTTTTCGGATATAGTGAATCCTTTGAAGGGGCAGAAGGAGTACTAAATTTTAAGAAGGAGCTGCAGGCCTTCATCGAACACACCCAAAAACAAAAATACAACGGCAAATATTCAGCAGAATTAGTTTTGGTTTCGCCCATTGCTTTTGAAGATTTGTCTGATAAAATGGATTTGCCAAATGGCATCGAAGAAAATAAAAACCTGAAATTGTACGCAGAAGCTATGCGAAAGGTCGCATTTCAAAATAAGGTGGTGTTTATAGATGCCTTTACCCCAAGTAAAACATGGATGAATTCAGAAAGCGCGATTACCGCAGATGGGTTTCAATTAAATGATTCAGGGTATCGAAAATTCGCCAACCTACTGGCTGACGAGATTTTCGGAAAAGTAGCTATTTCGAACGAAGTGTCTCGTGACTTGGTGCGGGAAGCTGTTATGGAAAAAAACTGGTTTTGGCATAATGAAATAAAACTTCCCAACGGTGTTCATGCCTGGGGCCGCCGTTATGATCCTTTTGGGTCAGACAACTATCCTTTTGAGAAAGAGAAAATAACCCAAATGACCGCCATTCGTGATACAGCTATATGGGAAACTGCGCAAGGCAAAAGCTTTGATTTGGCCGCTGCAGATGCAAAAACAGGAACACTTCCTCCTGTAAAATCAAATTACAACGTTGGTATGGGGAATGTTGAAGAGGGGTATAAATATGGACGAGAGGCTTTGGATAAAATTAAGGTTGCTCCTGGATACAAAATAGAACTTTTTGCGTCGGAAGAAGATTTTCCTGATTTAGCGAATCCCACTCAACTCTCCTTTGATAATAAAGGAAGGCTCTGGGTGGGAGTCATGCCATCCTACCCCCATTACAAACCGGGAGATAGTAAGCCCCAAGACAAATTGATTATATTGGAGGATACGGACAAGGATGGTAAGGCAGACAAGCAAACCACTTTTGTTGAGAATTTGAATTTAACTATTGGCTTTGAATTCGCTCCTGAAGGGGTCTATGTTTCTCAAGGAACCAATCTTGTGTTGCTAAAGGATACTGATGGGGACGACAAGGCCGATGAAAAAGAAATCATCTTAAGCGGATTCGATGACCACGATACCCATCATACTGCTGGGGCTTTTGCGGCCGATCCCTCGGGGGCAATTTACATGGGTGAAGGTGTGTTTTTACACACCAATGTAGAAACTGCTTATGGCCCTGTTCGCGCAACTAATGGAGGTTTTTATCGCTACAGTCCCCAACGACATAATTTAGAACGAACAGCGCAACTTCCTATTCCCAATCCATGGGGTATTGCCTTTGATGATTGGGGGCAACCCTTTTTCGCGCACACCTCTGGGCCTGACATGACTTGGATGACACCAGGAACGATTAAATCACGCTATGGGCAAGTCAACCCATTACCTGAAAATTTGATACAGAAAGAACATCGCGTAAGACCTACTTCGGGACTTGAATTTATTTCAAGTCGTCATTTTCCCGATGAAGTTCAAGGAGATTTGATTATTAATAATACTATTGGTTTCTTGGGCACAAAGCAGCATACAATGGTCGATGACCCTAATAGCTCGGGTTATGTGAGCAAGCATCGGCAAGATTTAGTTACGTCTACTGATACCAACTTTAGACCTGTGGATATGGAGTTTGCTCCTGACGGATCATTGTATTTAATTGATTGGCATAATGTTTTGGTTGGCCATATGCAGCATAATGCCAGAGACCCTTTACGTGACCATGTGCACGGGCGAATTTATAGAATTACGTATCCATCTCGACCTTTAGTTGAACCTGCAAAAGTAGTAGATGCAAGTATCGAAGAATTACTAGATAATTTGAAACTTCACGAATTTAGAACACGGTATCGAACGAAGCGGGAATTACGAGCGCGAGTTGCCGAAGAGGTATTGGAAAAGATCAAGCCTTGGGTTGCTAATCTTGATAAGAACGACCCACAATACGAACATTATGTTCTGGAAGCATTATGGGTAACTTGGGGCTTGGACAAATTGGATGCCGATTTGCTGAACCAAGTATTAAGCTCAACCGATTTTAGAGCACGAGCAGCGGCAGTAAAAGTCTTGCGTTATTCTGGTCATAAAATACCGAATCAAGCAGACTTATTAATGGCAGCAGTAAAAGATGACAACCCACGGGTGCGATTGGAAGCTTTTGTAGCAGCATCATGGTTAGATAAAAAAATTGGTCTTCCTATTATCGAGGAGGCTGGTCAAATGGCATTGGATAAATGGATGGAAAAGCCAAACGAGGCGGCAATAGCGTACATCCAGGATGTAAATATAGATCAAGATCCTGAGACCAAAGGAACCAAAACCGATTTAGAGGGTGTTGAAAAGGAACTCTTTGTTATGGGTGAGGAAATTTACAATCGTGAAGGTTTTTGTGTGACTTGTCATCAACCAGATGGCAAGGGATTGAGTGCTTCTCAATTTCCGCCTTTGGCAAAATCACCATGGGTCACTGGTAATGCGGACCGATTGATAAAATTAACGTTACACGGTCTTATGGGCCCTCTGGAGTTGATGGGGAAAACCTATCCGGGTCAAGTACCTATGACGCCATATGGCGGAATGTTGAACGATAAAGAAATGGCAAGCGTACTAACTTTTGTAAGAAACACTTTTGGTAACAAGGCTTCTGTAATTACACCTGAAACGATTAAAAAAGTGCGGGACGAAACAAAAGATAAGGAAGGTTTCTATTCGCCTGCCGAACTATTATCTCAACACCCAATGGAAATAGAGCTAAAGACTTTAAAGTGAAGTGTTTTCATATAAGCAACTAAATTTAAGAGAATAGTTTTAAGTGTTTAGTTCATCGGAAAAGTTAAGAGCTTCGGGTTCGTTACTAAATGTTAGTGGTACCAGGTCTAACAATTACATTAAACTAAATATAAGTTAAAAAAAGATAAATGAGAAGACATTGCCTTGCACTCGATTTGAAAGATAATCTGACTTTGATAGCTAAATATGAAGAATACCATAAAAATGTGTGGCCCGAAGTTTTATGCAGTCTTACGAATTCGGGGATTATAAACATGGAAATATATCGGATTGAAAATAGACTATTTATGATTATAGAAGTACATGAAGATTTTTCCTTTGAAAAGAAAAGTAAAATGGACGCAAATAATACCCAAGTGCAAGAATGGGAGGTGTTAATGTGGAATTATCAGAAAGCTTTGCCATTTGCCAAACCAGGTGAAAAATGGCTTCCTATGAATAAAATCTTTGAATTCAGTACCTAAATTAAGGTGTGTTTTATAACCTCAATTTAATATACAAAAATATTAATTTATAAATAAATTTATAGTGTTATACCGTTAGCGTCTGTTTTAAATCTTTTTGAAATATCGCATTTGTCTCGACCATTCTTTCTATTGTTTTATTAAATATACTCTGGTTGCTATGTGACCGGTTTATCCTGAAACAGAATTTATCAAAATAAGCTTGAATATGCCATTTGCTAAGGTGTGTTGGTATGGCTCTCAGCCAAGACTTCAATTTCAGTATCATACTATGCAGTTCCTTGAAATATTTTCCTTGGTCGCTGTATTTCTGTTCGATATCGAACGACTCCTTCAAGGGTTCATAAGCCCTCCATTTATCGGTAATAATTTTGCCGCCCTACTAATGTGTTGCTTAAAAATGGGTGTTAATGGCTTTGTAGAATCATCATCAATAGACTTTATATATACCCTTTTTACTTTATGTTCTTCGCTCAACTCTACTGCGATAACGGCTTTTTTCTTCTTCCTGAAATCATAGCTTCTCCCTTGTTTCCCTTCTTCTTTTCCACCTATTGTAAACGCATCTACGTGGATTAGTTGGGGCAATGGATATCTCTGACTGCTTTTTATTGATTTCCTTAGCTTCTGCATAAAATGTCAAGTCGTACCCTGGCGGATGTCAAAACGTTTGCCCATCTGTATGCTCCAAACACTTTTACCACTAGTACGCATCTCAAAAACTACGCAAAAGGCCTTTTGAAGACCTAACTTAACCTGATTAAATAAAGTGTTGGCCGTTGAGCTTTCTACGTGCTGACATCCATTACATTGGTCTCTATAACCAGCTTTTTGACACCCTTTTTGATGTCCACATTTCATACAGTTAAAACCATCTTGCCTCTTTATCTTTGCCAAATATGCCCTACAGGCGTCGTCATCATGCAGTTCTTTTATGAAGTTTAGTATACTTTGACCGCTAAAATCCTCCATAACGCCATTTTTAAAGGTGTTAAAACACAGAATTTAAATGAATAACTAAATAAACTAACATTACATTTTTAATTATTTAATCAAAATACTTTAACAGTTATTGAGTAACTTGAAATTCTAAAAGCATACTAGAGAGTATTAAACATAAGTATACCAGAGCAACTAGAAACCTTTATGACGAATTGAGAAGCAAAATACGTGTAGTGCAATTTTCAAAATTCTTAGAATCTATTTAGACTTGGAACTTCAGTGAAAGGAGAAGCAAAATTTTAAAAATGCTTACGTACGATAAAATAGAAATTAGTGGAAGGATGTATTTCAGGACGAATTTGGGTTTGGTTTAACAAGTTTTTGCAATCTACAAATAGGCATTAGTGAACTTCAGTTCCTAAATATACTTTCCGCCTTTTAGTTCCCTAACACCTTTTTTGATGGTCCGAACACCTTAGCACTGGTCTTCATATCTGCATAGCGAGGATCCTGCACATAATCCTGTTTTTGCATTTTAATGACCTCTATACTTAAAAAACCAAATTCACTTACCACCTTACCATAAAAACGATAGATTCCCCTACCCTGAAAAGGATATACAACAGCCACGGGAGGAAAAAGTACCGTGTCAAAAACAGCGCCTTGCTGATCTACCAAGGTAGCAAAATACATGTGTTTGCCTTTATGTGTTTTAGTATTCTTTACGGTAACAATATAACCGTAGATATCTATATATTTATTCAAGTAGCGCTCCAAATCTTTGCTTCCTGTAGTGTTTTTGGGAGGTGTTACCAATAGCGCATACGGACTGCACAAACAAAACCCTAATAACTCAAGTTGCGTAAAGGCCATCTCTAAATCCGTAGTATGTAATTTGGGAATTTCAAAATGTTGCTGTTCAGGTTTGAATAGCTTTGGATGGTCTATTTTAACGTTCTTGGTCAAAAACAAATGTGCTTTCCATAATAGTTCATGTTTGTTGGCTCCCGTAAACCGGAATGCATTGATACGAATTAAGATACTTACCTGCTCTATAGATATGAGCACGCGATCCAAAAAATCTTCCAAAGAAATATACTTGCCATTTACGGATCTTTCTTTCAACATACGATCTATTACACGGGCCTCCAACTCCTTTAAATACATAAAGCCGAGATACAACTCTTTGTCGTAAATGTGATTACCTGCAACACCATGGTTAACGCAAGGTGCATGAATAATAGCACCTAACATACGTGCCTCATGAATATAAAATTCTGCGCTATAAAAACCACCACCGTTATTGAGTACGGCTACCATATACTCTAGTGGAAAATACGCTCGCAAAAACAAGGTTTGATAGCTTTCTACAGCATACGAAGCAGAATGTCCCTTTGCAAAGGCATAGCCAGCAAAACTTGCCACTTGATTCCATATTTCAAAAATAAGCTCGTCATCATAGCCTTTTTCACGACAGTTGAAAATAAACTTCTCCTCTACCCTTTGGAACTCTGCCCGCGAGCGAAATTTACCACTCATACCGCGACGCAGCACATCTGCTTCGCCCAAATCTAAGCCCGCAAAATGATGCGCTACCTTAATCACATCTTCTTGATAGACCATGACGCCATACGTCTCTGGCATAATACTCAACATAACAGGATGTGCCAGTTCTTCTGCCCTGCCCGGATTACGATGTCGTAAAATATACTCCCGCATCATCCCACTTTTGGCTACCCCCGGGCGAATAATGGAACTAGCAGCTACCAGACCCAAATATGTATCTACCTGTAATTTTTTAAGTAGCATACGCATAGCAGGAGACTCTACATAAAAGCAGCCCATACATTGTGCAGTCTTAATCAGGTTATTAATCTTGGGGTCCTTTTTAAAGCGTTTAATATCATGAATATCCCACTGGGCAAATTCATCAGGTCTTGTAGCCTCCAAAATAGTGATGGATTCCTTTATTTTCGAAAGCCCACGTTGTCCTAGAATATCGAACTTATACAAACCCACATCTTCTGCAATCACCATATCATATTGTGTTGTCGGGTAGCCTTTGGGTGGTAGATGGGTAGCAGAAAACCAATGTAACGGCCTATCGCTTATCAAAATACCACCGGCATGGATACTTAAATAATTAGGCATCCCTTCCAAAAGTTTTGTGTATTTGACTACTAATACCGAAACACCATCTAGCCTAGAATCTTGAAAATTACCATCGCAAAGTTTATCGATCTCATCTTTGGGTAAACCGAAAACCTTTCCCAATTCACGTATCATACCACGCCACTTAAAGGTTACATACGTGCCTAAAAGGGCTACGTTTTTAAAACGCTCAAAAATATATTGGGTTACGATAGGTCTATCATGATGGGAAAAATCGATATCAAAATCAGGCGGATTGGCGCGGTACAGATTCATAAAACGCTCAAAATATAGGTCTAGCTCCATAGGATCTACATCTGTAATACGAAGTAGATATGCGACAATACTATTGGCGCCACTACCACGCCCTACGTAAAAAAAATTACGGCTTCGGGCATAGCTTACAATGTCCCAATTGATTAGAAAATAAGAAACAAAGCCCATTTGCTTAATAAGGCTAAATTCCTTTTCCAAACGAGCAAGTACAGCTTCATCTACCTTGGGGTAGCGATACGGAAGTCCTTCTGCGCAAAGCTTTTCCAAAAAGGCCTCGTCTTCTTCTTGACTGCCCAGATAGTTTTTTAAATTTTGGGGTTTTCGTCCTTTGGAAAAATCAAAATGAATGGAACAGGCATTCATAAAACGCTCTGTATTCTCTAGAATAAAAGGATATTCCGAAAATGCTGCAGCCAAATTTTGAAGCGGAAACATTTTCTCTTCAGGATTTGCCTGCTCTGTAACACAAAGCTTACTCAAAAGCGTATTGTTATCTATAGCTCGTAACAAACGGTGTGCGTTAAAGTCGCGTTTATTACGAAAGGTAACAGGTTGCTGCACCACCAATTTCTCTTTAAATGCTATTAATCTAGAAAATCGCAAACGTCTTAAATCGGCAATGGAAACACCAATAAATTCGTATTCAGAAAAATTTATTATTTCATTCTGAAGCACCTTTTTAAAAGGGTAAATAACATATGCATTATTAAACCTAGGGGCTTTTGATGGGAATTTTTTTTTATGGTGTAAGTGATTGGAAAGATAATCATTAAGCTCCAGGTATCCGTCATTATTCATTGCTACACCAATAAAACAGGGCTCTACCCCATTCCTAAAATCAATTCCTAAAATGGGTTTTATATGAAGTTCCTGCGCCTTTCGTACAAAATTTAATCCTGCCGAAGTAGTGTTTATATCGGTAAGTGCCAATTGACCTACGTGATTTTCTTGGGCCAATTGTAAAAGCGCTACCTCCGAAAAAGTCCCGTAACGTAAGCTGTAATATGTATGGCAATTTAGATAGATGGCAGATTTGAAATTTTAGACATGAGACTTGTTTTTATTTAATGATGCTGTTGGATACGCAATGTTTGCCTTTTTCCTGCTAAAGACCTACTCTAACCCCTAGCGAGCAAGGGAAACTGTTTTGCACAAATAGATAGCATTACGAGACTTTTTTACTGTTTCCGATGTGCTAACACCACAGGCGGTCTCCCATCAAACGGATTATTTATTCTACCTATAGTCTTGGCAGCCATACCCGCTGCCCTTAGCACACTCTTGTCTCCGTATCGTTTTCTAATGGCATCCATAGCGTTATAAAGGTTAAGCGTTTCTTCAGTATCCTCGAACAGATCAATCTGATAATTACCAGATACCAAATAACTGAACCTAACCCCTATCAGCCGGACCAACAAACGCCTATTATATAGCGTTTTAAACAGTTCCAGAATCGTGGGAATTAAAATATGGTCTGCGCTGGTATATGGAATACGTAATTGTTTAGAGTAGGTGTTGAAATCCGAATACCGAATCTTTACGTTGACACACGCCGTTAGCTTTTCGCCCCTACGCAGCTGGTAGGCTAAATTCTCGGTCATGGCAATCAAAATTCCTCTTAATTTCACCACATCAATAGTATCCCTAGTAAAGGTACGCTCCGTAGATATAGATTTTCGTTCACAAAACGGAATCACCGGCGTATTGTCTATCCCGTTGGACCTTTTCCATATAATACCACCATTTTTACCCAGTACCCGCTGCATCACATGTATAGGCATTTCTTGCACCGTTCGTACCTGCCGTAATCCCAGATTACGGAGTATTTGGTAGGTTTTATCGCCTACCATGGGTATTTTCTTAATAGATAAAGGTGCTAAAAAAGACTTCTCAAAACCTTCGTCTACCTTAAGGTAGTTATTGGGTTTGGCCTCATTAGTGGCTACTTTTGAGACTACCTTATTCGCCGATAGTCCAAATGAAATAGGTAGTCCGGTTTCCTTTATGATACGCTTACGTAATTCGCCCGAAAACTTATAGGACCCAAAGAAGCGGTCCATTCCCGTTAAATCAGCATAAAACTCATCGATACTAGATTTCTCAAAAAGCGGCACTTGCTCCCTTATAATTTCGGTAACCATATCCGAGTGCTTGCTATACTCGCCTGAATTTCCACGAATCACAAAAGCTTCGGGGCATAGTGCCTTAGCCATTTTCATGGGCATACCGGAGTGGACACCAAAACCCCTGGTCTCATAGCTGCAGGCTGCTACAACACCACGGTCTCCCGTACCCCCAACCAATAATGGCCTGTTTTGTAAGTAACGATTATTAAGCCGCTCAACAGACACGTAAAAGGTGTCCAGATCTATGTGTAAAATGGTTTTATTCATTACTATCCTGAAATTTGGGATAGCTAATTTATGGATTATTTCCTTTTTTATGGATTATTTCCAATTAAAGTAATTAACAATTTCAATAAAAACTCTGACGTCCAACATTTAAATATAACTGGCGTTATATTACCCCTAAACCATTCTTACGTTAACTAAATTTATGATAGGCTAATTTGTATATTTTTGATAAAAAATATCTTTACTCCTATTTATCAGCTATGAAATCCCCATTAACAAACTATTTCTGTTTTTTTCTATTTGGTATCTCCTTATGTTTTTCACAGGACGGAAAATCGGAAATCACCATAAACCAGCCCACCCAAGGTACCATATGGTCCATACCTGACCTTGTGAAATTAGAATGGTCTGTAAAAAATATCGATTCGAAAAAGTCAACTCGTTTTTTTCTCATTAGAGACGAAATGATGGTACAAGAATTAGGATCCTTTAAAAATTCTGGTATTGCAGAAGGAATAGCACTAGCAAAAAATATTAGTTCCGGAGATCGTTACCAGGTGGTAAGTATCGAATTATTCCCAGAAGATAAATTTCAGATTGCTAAATTCATCAGCCCCCTATTTACGATTGTAAACAAGGAGTCGGATGAGCGAAAAAGAAAACGAGAACTAGCACAACAAACATCGACCCCTACAAAAGAAAAAAAATCAGTAAACCGAAAGGAACGGGAAAAGAAAACAACCCAGATAAGCACAACTATAGCAGCGAGTACCAAATCACCGCATATTGCAATTAAGAAGGAAAAAAACAATATCACCAAAACGGTACAAGAGGCACCACAACCAGAAAAGACACGGGAAGAATTTGAAGGTAGAAAAATATCCTACACAAAGAATCTCGTGTTCAACAGCACTAGTATCATTATTAAAATATGGGATCACGGCAGGCAAGACGGGGATATTGTATCTGTATACCTTAATGGTGCCTCTGTAGTAAGCAAACACTACCTTACCTATTACAAAAGAGAGTTTAAGATTGAATTGGATTCAAATAAGTCTAACGACCTTTTTTTGTACGCACATAATCTGGGAACTTCCCCTCCCAATACTGTTTCCATAGAAATTTCGGATGGTACTAAGTCAGAGAATATTATTCTTAACTCTGATTTAAAAAGCTGCGAAGCGGTGATGATTAGCGTGAATAAGTAGGTTTTTTAGTGTCAAAAAAAATAACTGTTTAAAACAAAAACGACACTTTCAAATGGTCGTTTTCTAAGTGCTCGAGGATAGTCGATGGCATTGTTACTAAATGGCTTAGCAAGAGCCTTTCTAATGGTCTAAATCCATTCGATCTTCCAAACAAATTTCCAATATTATAGTTGATATAATTTTTTCTTAAGAAGCCAGTCCTTCCTATAAAAACCAGCGTCGTCAAAATTCATTTTAAACTTTTACGTCTCTTTTTGTATTTTTAAGCTGATATAAAATATTCAGCATGAACGCTAAAATACATACCCTTCTTTTATTTGGTTTCCTTTCCGGCACCATTGCCGCCCAAGAGGCTCATTTTTTAATAGATCCAACGGTTTCGCCAGATGCACAAACCATTGTTTTTAGTTACGATACTGACCTTTGGAGTGTTCCGGCAAAAGGCGGAACAGCATTGAGACTTACCGCTATGGATGGAGAAGAAACCCTACCAAGTATATCCCCAGATGGAAAATGGCTGGCATTCAGCGCTACACAATTTGGCAATAAGGACATCTTTTTAATGCCAATGGAAGGGGGCTCAATTCAACAACTCACCTTTAATGATGCAAATGATGATATGGATAGTTGGGCATGGGATTCTGGCAGTATCTATTTTACTTCCTCTAGAAATAACCGCTATTCAGGATATGAAGTCTCTGTCTCAGGTGGCACCCCAAAACGACTATTTCAAAATTATTTTAATACCGTAGCCAATATTGCCATTCACCCAAAAACAGAAGAAGTCTTTTTTAACGAAAGCTGGGAAGCGAAGAGTTTCACACACAGAAAAAGATATAAAGGAGCATACAATCCCAACATAAAATCATACAATCCCAAGACTAAAGAGTATAAAGAATATACAAGCTATAACGGAAAGGATTTGTGGGCTACCTTAGATCAAAACGGAACCCTTTATTTTGTGTCAGATCAATATAATGGGGAGTACAACCTTTATCAATTGGCAACGAATGCTAAAATATAATTGACCCAATTTAACACCTCTATTGGCCGTCCACAAGTTAGCGATAATGGTGAACTGGTTGTTTTTAGCAAGGATTATCAAATTTATGGCTATGATGTTGCCACTAAAACATCAGTCAAAATACCTATTAAAATAACAGAAAATAAAACTTTAAATAAAAAACAAGATTTTAACATAAAAGGAAAAATCACAAATTTTTCAGTATCGCCAGACAATAAGAAATTGGCATTTGTATCAAGAGGTGAGTTATTTGTGTCTGACTTAAAGGGGAAATTCATAAAACACATCATTACTAATCCCACGGAGCGTGTACTAGAGGTACAATGGCTAAAAGACAACAAAACCGTTTTGTACAATCGTACACACCAAGGCTACACCAATCTATTTACGATTAATGCAGAAGGTAAAACGCCAGAAAAACAACGTACCAAAGACCTAAGGAATAATGTCAATATCACCATGAATCCAGCGTTTAGTAAAGCGCTTTACATTAGTGGGCGAGACGAGCTACGCTTGCTAGATTTGTCTAGTTTTAAAAGTGAGGTATTGCTAAAAGATGAATTTTGGGCCCTGTATGCCCCACAACCCTACTTTTCCCCAAATGGCAAGCATATTGTATACAATGCGATTCGGAATTTTGAGACAGATATTTTTGTGATTCGTTTATCTGATAAAAAAATAAACAACCTCACCAATACAGGGGTAACAGAGAGTGACCCAGTATGGTCCCCAGATGGCAAATACCTATATATGGTTTCCAACCTAACCAAACCTTCCTACCCATATGGTCTAAAAGAATCTCAGATTTACCAAATACCTTTAGATAACTATGAGGAACCTTTTACTTATGACAAGTATGAGGAATTGTTTAAAGAAGAAGAAAAAGAGGAGGGAAAAGGCGAAAAAAAGGGAGAGGAAAAAATAGCTAAAAAGCCCATTACCATAAACATCAACGAAAAAGGTATTATGGAAAGAATAACAGCTATCAGTCCCTCTTTTGGAAGACAAATAAGACCGTATGTGATTCAAAAAGATGAGGCTATGCATGTGCTTTATTTGAGCAATCATGATGAAGGAAAAACAAAACTTTGGAAAACAGTAATCACTCCTTTTGAAAAAAATAAAATAGAAAAGGTATTGGATGTTGAATCGGACGGATATCAATTAGCAAGTGCTAAAGACACCTATTACCTGTTGAGTAAAGGAAATTTGCACACCTTTGATATTGAAAAAAATGAGGCCAAAAAAATTGAAATGGACTTTACCTTTCGGAGAAATCTATCTACAGAATTTAGTCAAATGTTCTATGAAGCATGGGCGGGTTTTGAAGAGAATTTTTATGATGGTGATTTTCATGGAGAAGACTGGATGCTTCTTCGTAAAAAATATGAGCAATACCTTCCCTATTTAACAAACCGTAATCAACTGCGGTTGCTATTTAACGATATGTTAGGCGAGCTCAATACTTCTCACTTTGGCTTTAGGTCTAATGGTGATGAGGAAAAGGTGTTTTACAAAACCAAGACCTTGGCTACCGGAATTGAATTTTCAGACGATAATCCTTTTACAGTAGCGCGTATCATAACAGACGGTCCTGCAAATGTTACTGGAAAGAACATTCAAAAAGGTGATGTTTTGGTAGCTGTAAACGGGCAGAAAATAGATATCAATAAAAACAGAGAGTTCTACTTTAATCAGCCCTCGCTAGATGATGAATTACAATTGTATTTTAAGCGAGAAGAAAAAATAATCTCTATAAACCTACACCCCATAGCTAATACTGCTCAAAGGAGCCTCCTGTATGATGAATGGGTAGATGAAAATCAGCGTTATGTCGATAAAAAAAGTAACAATAGAATAGCCTACGTTCATATGAAAGACATGGGAGGCGGACAACTAGAAAATTTTAAAAGGGAAATGGTTTCCGAAACCAACCATAGAGATGCATTAATCCTAGATTTACGCTACAATACCGGCGGCAATGTTCATGATGAAGTCCTTCAATTTTTGTCTCAGAAACCATATTTAAAATGGAAATATAGAGATGGTTACTTAGCGCCACAACCAAACTTTGCGCCAGCTATAAAGCCTATTATTCTATTGATGAACGAACAATCCTTAAGTGATGCTGAAATGACAGCTGCCGGATTCAAAGCTTTACAATTAGGAAAAACTATGGGTACAGAAACCTATCGTTGGATTATTTTTACCTCTGGCAAAGGGCTAGTAGATGGTTCGTTCTATCGCCTACCCGCTTGGGGATGCTATACTTTAGATGGTGATAATCTAGAAAAAACAGGCGTTCAACCGGACATCCCTATTTCTGAAAATTTTAAGGATCGCTTAAATGGTGAAAAACCACAGTTAGATGGCGCCTTACAAGAAATATTTAGCCAATTAAAAGGCTAACGGTTACTCTGGTAAGAAAATCTATAAGAAAAAATTAAGTACAGCGAAAATACATGTGCCTTTCTTGTCCATTAGCATACTATTAGGAATACGTTATTTTCTATGTCAAAAACATTTAAAGAAATCTCTAAAGATATTATTGCTATGGGTTTGGCTATAAGAGGTTTTTAAACAATAAAGAAATTTAGAAACGAACAAGGACACCACATTTTATCAACAAGGAACTGAGCTCAATTAAAGTTCCAAAAAGAATTAAAATATCCTTACTATATCAAAATAAAATAAAAAAGTCTTCAATTACATTACTAAAAGCTATCGCTTTAGACTAACTTAAAGTGATTGCTCATGAATTTAAACCTAAAGTCCCTTAATTAAATAGATTTTATACCTACTGATTTGGAAAATATAAGTGGGGCTAAGCGTAATTAAACAAAAACTCTTGAAAATCAGATGATTAACAAGAGTCTTAGTACCCGAGGTGGGAGTACCTATAATCCTTTGAAGTGCCTAATATAGAAGCCTATCAAAGAATTAAAATTGGAGTGCATCCGAATCTGCAACCTTTAACTTTTTTTTATAATTTTGTGTTAGTTTTAATACGATTTAACTGATTGAAAAGCCAAAAAATTAAATTCTTATAGCGCCTTTTTTAAAGGTTCCTGAAAGAATTCCCCTAATTTTTCTGGTTTTAAAGGTTTCGATACAAAATTCTTTATGTACTGCGGAAAATTTTTGGCCAAAATTCTATCTCCATAATCTAAAGAAGATGAAACAATGATGACGTCTATGTTGGTTGGAAAATTCTCAAGGACCATAAATTCCAAAAACTCAAAACCAGTCATTTGAGGCATATTAATATCAAGTAAAACCAGGATTGGTTCGGAATCTGTTTTTTGAAAACGCATATGATCCAAAGCATCTTCTGGATTTGTAAAAGACAAAACCCTATCTTCTACTCCGAATTTTCTTAATAGTACCGAGTGCATTAGATTTATAAATTCCATAAAATGTTGTGAAACATTTAAGATTTGTAGGTGAAGCATCAAGATTTCGATACTACCCGTCGAAGATGTATTCTTTGATTTTAAGATTCGATAATTACTTGTCTACCTTTTTTTAAAACAACTCAAATTCGACTTTTGACCACATTAAAATGGGTTTATACATCATAATTTTCTGAATGAAAAATGACTAATTATCTTTAAAAAGAATTAAGAAATTGACCCCAAATCTTATCATTTATATTGAGTGCTCTAACTTAGCAACTACTACCACAGTTCGAGAGTTCTATTATCTCAGCCAGTACAATGGGAAAGCCGACTTTAAGTAGTCGGCTTTTTTATTCACTTAAAAGATTAAGAATGTTTAAAATGTTGAAATAGTTTAATTAACCGATTTAAAATAAAGAAGTTGTTTGGGTTAAGAAAGAGTATTTAACATCTGACTCTTAAAAGATATTTACCCCAAATCTTACCATGACTTAACTGCGCATGGATCCTGTTTCGATTTTATAGTGTTCCGGCAGATAAACGTTAAGTAAAATCAAAAGTAGGGCGCACCCTACTTTTGATTTGAAATACTTTTCTTCAATTTCATTCACTTTGCAAGCATCGGGAGTAAAGCAAGTTTGTTTTTGTGGCCACAAAAATACATCTCGCGCTTATTGACCAAATCTATTTATAGTACCAAATTTTCAATATTACTTTTGATATTCTATGGCACTATTTTTAAGGTAACTGTTATAGCACCTGTGTTTGGATGCAATCTCTTTTATTTTTTAAGTACCGCTGATGAAGAAAAAAAATTCCCAGGAGTGATGTATTACGATATAAAGTTGATTACCATAACATCTACTTTTTAAAACGCTAGTTGAAAAGCAAAACTATTCAACTGTTTTTTTCTTCACCAGCTTATTATATCAGATTTCACCTACCTTCCTACCTATTCCATAAATTAAAGAGCCTATGGCATAAAGGATTCTTTTATTACAGTCACCTATGTTACCATTTAAGTAGGATAGGTATCCTTTAGGTAAGATTGGGTTATAAAAGTTACCTAATGCCAAGTCCTAGTTCCGTTAGTCTTCTTCATTCCTAGGTAACTAGTAGGTCGTTATTATTTCATATTTTGAAAATTCTATGGAAAGACTTTCAAGTTAAGATTAACCCAAAATATGTCAATTGCCATTACAAAACGATTACCTCCATTAAACCGGTTAATAATTTTGGAATAATAAACCTCCAACTAACTGACCAAAAAACAACTATTTTTTCTTTCAATAGCCAGACAGTTTTACTTAAATTTTTGATGATATGATGACAATGTCCACAACCGCTAAAAGACATTGAATTCAAAGTGTAATCGATTTGTCATCATTGGATCAAAATTCATTTTCAAAATAGGACAAAAACGGAAATTTTATGTTGTTAGTTTTGAAACCTTTATTAGGGTATCCAAATAAAATGTGGTGTTATGGACTTACTTTCAGTCGTATTGAATTAAAAAAAATAGCCCCAAGTTATCCTAGGGGCTATTTACTTAAATTATGCTAAGTTTAATTATCTGGTACCTGTAATCGTTACATTGGCACTTAGCTGAATGGCGGAAGTTACTGAGAGGGCGCCAATGTCCAAACCTGTTAAAGATTCCACTTCCAAAAGCGAATTGAAGGTGAACCTGTCAGCTTCCTCATTGTATGAAGCAAAGACCAGTTCATATTCGCCTTCGGCCAAGAAATTCAGGCTATATCCATTGTTTAATCCACCTACTTCAGAGCTGGTAACGGCATTTGCAAAAGTTACATTACTATTTCCCTGGCCTTTAGTTTCCACTTCGCCGTCAAAGGTTCCTTTTTCGTAGGCATAGACCACAATTTTATCGGAAGTATTCTGGGCATCGTTGGCAGTTCCGGAAATCATACCAGTTGTTTCCTCATTTACCGTTCGGATTCCTGCCGAAAGTTCCGACATCGATACAAATTCAAAATTACTGGATACTGTCCCCTGCTCTTCCCTAATAGTCTTTCTGAGGTCAAAATCAATAATTATCTCATTTGTATTGGAGGCAAAGACTTCAAAGGTATCTGTTATGGCTATTTTGTCGGCAGCGGCTTCCAACTTGTCCTTTTCGCCATCGGCCGTCTCCACATAACATCCTGGAGCATTCCCGGCTGCATCCGTTGCATAATCCAGTTCCAATTCAATATTTGAATAGGAGCCTGCTTGCAGTTGTAAGTTGCCCAAAGTTTTGGTCTGGCCATTGACCAAGGCGGCCAAATCGAATGTTGTTTTGTTGAAGCCCTCTAAAGAAGTGCCATCGACCTTAATGTTGGAAACGGTCACAAAGACGGCCTCTACATTGGAGTTATCGATAGGGGCATCTGTAATTTTGAAAGTGGTATTATACGATTCAGTCCCCATATTAATATCCCCATCATCTTCCTTAATACAAGAAGCGACCAGTGATATGGTTATCAAAGCGATTGCTAGTGTTTTCAAATAATATCTCATGATTATTAATTTTTAAGATTTGTTATTTATATAACAGTCGAAAACAGGTTTACCCTAAACAAAAAGTGTTAAAAATTTTAAAAATTTTTCTGATAAGTCTGTTTGGTTAGCTTAATCATTTGTTTTCTACTCCAATAAACCAATTCCAACCTTTAAAATAATTTAGGACTAGGGGGCATCTTTCGAAATAGAATCAGCGGTTATAAAATGTTCGATTCGTTTTGTAGGATGCGAGTTGATGAGTGATAAGGAATTTTTTGTCGATTCCTATCTTGCATTGTCTTTTTTGAATTATGCTGCACATACAATTTCAGTTAATGAATTGCGTTTGCTTTGTAACGGGTATTAGTAAGTCCGGGCATTAAATTCAATTCTCATGAAAAGTAAAAGTCTAAAACTTCTTCTTCTTTTGTTTGCCACCCTTATGTCTTGTTCAAAAGATTCGGAAAACAACACGACCGTCTTTGAAGATGCGGATGGAAACCCGATCGAAGTAGACACTTCTGCAAACAAAAAAAATGTAGGGGATTCATCGAACGATCTTCTTTCATCCACTAGCTTTGAGAAATTGGTCATCGAAATCTTGTATGTAGGTGAACTTGACCCGACTGCTACAACTATCGATAATTTTAAGGGATTCCTGGAAGCCCGCTTGAACAAGCCCCAAGGAATCGAAATAATTCTTAGACAAATTGACAACGAAGGCCAAGAAGTTTATTCCATACAGGATTTAAGGAATATCGAAGATGCCAATCGAAGCAAATTCAATGACCAAGAAACCATTGCGGTCAGTGGCCTATTTATAGATGGGGAATACGATCAAAATACCGCAAACGGCTCGGTCCTAGGGGTCGCCTATCGCAATACGTCATTTGTAATTTTCGAAGAGACCATAAGGCAATTTAGCAACCAGCCTTTGGCTCCTAGTTTGACAACTTTAGAATCAGTGGTGATAAATCATGAGGTAGGACACTTACTGGGTCTGGTCAATGCGGGGACCACTATGCAGACAGACCACCAGGATACCGAACATGGTAGGCATTGTACGGATGAGGACTGTCTTATGTACTGGACGGCCGAAACTGGGGAAGGGTTGCTCAACATGTTGACCGGAGGTTCCGTCCCTTCATTGAATGCGCTGTGCTTAAACGATTTACAGGCAAATGGTGGAAAGTAACACTAATATAGAACTGACCTCATAGAATCATTGATATGTAATCACCGCATAATTCATCATTAGTTCAAATACTGTTATGTCATCACTCTTTTTTTTCTGATGATGCCTTCACCCACCGTAAATATTGACCTCGACAAAATATGTCATCGTTTCATCAAAAAAAATTACTATTAATAGTGTGATTTTTCCTTGTGTAAGCAAAAAGTAGTGGAGAATGAGAAAGAATCTTACTAAGCACTAATAAGCATTGATATTTTGTAGTTATAATTTAAATTCCACCCAGTGAGTTACATTTGGAATATGGGATTTTTTGAAAAGTTTCGGTTTAAACCAGGACTATTACTATTCTTCTAAACAATTAAAGTTGAATTTTTCCGATGGGAAATCATTCGGCTAATAGAATCTTATAGTAATCCCCACAATAAATATCAACATAGAAATGAAAAACATGCTGCCTATGATAATCAACTCATTATCCTGATTCTTTTTCCTATTCCTATTTAAATGTTGGAAAAGGCAAAGCCATTAGAAACTCTTTCAATAAAAGCATAAAGAACTACAGCATACATAGCTATGGTGAACCACGTAAAAGCTTTAAAAGAATGCTTTATAATATAGTTACCAAGGTTTCAAAATAGATTTCTATTACAAATAAAACTGTTTTCATATTCTGGGGTTTAATTTTCACCAAACTTCTCCCTATTCTTTAAAAAAGGCAGAAAAATTCGATAAACATCGAGTAATATATCGTTGAAAGGCACAAATTACTCTAGAAAAACAGAAGGTCACCTTTCTTTACATAAATATTCTTAGTTCAATTTCCCAACAATAAAGTTTTAAAACGTCGCCTTAGTTTCTACTTGGGGAAAGGTCACTATGCCATTACTCAAAGATTGCGCAACACTCTTTCCTTCAATTCGCAATCTAAGTTTTGCCATATCCTCCGAAAGTTTATGGTCTAAAATTTTCGCATAATGCTACGTAGTTTTTAAGGATTTATGACCTAATATTTTACTGACAGACTCAATAAGGAAAACCATTGGATAAAGTTACTGTAGTTGCAAAAGTATGTCTAGCCATATAAAAGGTCAATTTCTTAGTTATCCCAGTTAGGTCTGCTATTTCTTTCAAGTACCCGTTTGTTCTTTGATTACTATAAACTGGAAGTAGCTTAGTATCTGTCCTTGGCAGGTTGGCATATTTACTTATAATTTGTTCTGCAATTGGTAAAATTGGAATACTACTTAAAGATTTAGTCTTGGTTCTTTTCACTTTTATCCATCATCTACTATCCATACCAATAACAATATCGTCTTCCTTAAGTTTTGCAACATCAACATAAGCTAGACCCGTGTAACAACTAAAAATAAAACATCTCTAACGTGTTCTAATCTGGGGATAGAAAAATCACTTTATATGAGTCTAACAAGCTCATCATTATTTAAAAATTCCTTATCGATAGTTTTTGGACGAAGTTTGAAATTGTAAAATGAATCTTTCTCCAACCATCCGTTCGCATAGGCAACCCGAACAATTTTCTTAAAATAAGAGACATATTTCAAAGATGAATTATATGAAAGGCTTTGTTCTGCTTTTAAAAAATAAATAAATCCATTGAGATATTTGACATCTATCTTCTTTACCGGGTAATCATTTGAACCAAAGTCAGATTTAATGTATTTGGCTAGATGCTTCTTTGTAGTTCTATATCTTTGTAGCGTCCTAAAGGAAAAATCCTTATCTATTAATTGCTCCATTTTTACATTGTGTTCTTCAAAAATCTCTAGAATAAACTTCCGATTACTATTTGCACCTATAAATTCATCCCTTATCCTAATTGCAGATATCCCTTCCTTATCTTCATGTAAAAGGTTATGATATATCTCATAGATTCTGTTTTTAACAATATCAAGCTGTCGATTAGTTTGTTTTGCCTCTGTACTATATCCACTAACTTTGTTCGCTTTAGAATCCCATTTGGCAATAGGAACTTTCCTCATCGTACTAACTTCCGCTCTTTTACCATTAACAGTTATTCTAAGATAAACAGTGGCTTGAGTAGGGTCACTGGCCCCAGCTTTTCGAATATAAAATAGTACAGATAATAAATCTTGCATATTTTTCTCATTTTCAATACCTAAATATAGAAAATAATTTCTAAAAGTTAAGCTTGTAACATTCTGAAAATAAGATAATTAAAATCAATTCGGTCGCACTAAATTATATATCGGTAGTGCGCCCTAATTAGACACCTTTTAGATAGGTTTAGATGATGCCAAATGACTTCATGGAAAATGAAAAACCCTATAAATGCTGCCATTTATAGGGTTTTGATTCAATTTGATAGTTAATTAGTACTCGAGGCGGGAATCGAACCCGCACTCCGAAGAACTGGATTTTGAATCCAGCGCGTCTACCAGTTCCGCCACTCGAGCTTTTTAAAGTAGGATTGCAAAATTAAAAAAATATTTCGTTACAGCTACAAAATTATTGACATTTATAGTTTAGCAACCCAATTTAATTTTTAAATTTGCACCTCCTTAGAAATCAGAGGTATTAAGACTACTTTCTCACATTCTAACGACACAACATTCGAAGCTATGGCATACCAAGTTCCAGAACCAAAGATTTTTGCATGTACACAAAGTATGGAATTGGGTGAAAAAATTGCCAACGCATACGGTACCAATCTTGGTAAAATTCTTTTCTCCCGATACAGTGATGGGGAATTTCAGCCTTCTTTCGAGGAATCTATTAGAGGTACACGTATTTTTATTATCGGTTCTACCCACCCAGGGGCTGAAAACCTTATGGAAATGTTGTTAATGATAGATGCCGCCAAAAGGGCATCCGCACGGCATATTACAGCAGTTATGCCCTATTTTGGCTGGGCAAGACAGGATAGAAAAGATAAACCTAGGGTGCCTATTGCAGCAAAATTAGTTGCCAAAATGCTAGAAACAGCCGGCGCAACAAGAATCATTACAATGGACTTGCATGCAGACCAGATTCAAGGATTCTTTGAAAAACCTGTAGATCATCTTTTTGCGTCTACCCTCTTTCTTCCTTATTTGAAAAACCTAGGCTTAAATAATTTAACCATAGCCTCACCAGATATGGGAGGTTCCAAAAGAGCTTATGCTTATTCCAAAGCATTAGGAAGTGATGTTGTGGTTTGTTATAAGCAAAGAGCAAAAGCCAATGTAATCAGTCACATGGAGCTTATTGGTGATGTAAAGGGCAAGAATGTAGTTTTGGTCGATGATATGGTAGATACCGCAGGAACCCTAACAAAAGCAGCTGATTTAATGATGGAGCGTGGCGCCATTAGCGTGCGTGCTATTACAACGCACGGACTTCTATCCGGTGATGCATACGAGAAAATAGAAAAATCACAACTAACGGAATTAATCATAACAGATTCAATCCCTATTGAAATAAAAAGCAACAAGGTCCGTGTACTAAGTTGTGCTAATCTTTTTGCAGAAGTGATGGATAAAGTACACCACAATAATTCCATCTCTTCAAAGTTTCTTATGTAAGCACGAAGGTCAAATTCAGAATTATTAATTTTTAATATATACAATGAAGTCAATTACAATTAAAGGATCAGAAAGAGAAAGCGTAGGCAAGAAGTCAACAAAAGCCTTACGTAATGCTGGAATGGTTCCTTGCGTAGTATACGGAGGGGATAAACCACTACACTTTTCAGCACATGAACTAGCGTTTAGAGATTTAGTGTACACCGCAGCCGCGCATACTGTAGAGGTTGACTTGGGTCATGGTAAATTAAAAGCGATTATGCAAGACATTCAATTTCATCCAGTTACGGATAAGATTATGCACGTCGATTTTTATCAATTATTTGATGACAAGGAAGTTACCATGAATATTCCTGTACGTTTAAAAGGTAATTCTCCAGGAGAAAGAGACGGTGGACGCTTGTTGTTCAGAAAAAGAAAATTAGCAATTAAAGCTTTCCCAGACAAATTACCCGATTTCTTTGATGTCGATATTTCCAAATTAAAAATTGGCGAGAATATTACCGTCGAATCTTTATTGAACGAAGATTTTACTATTCTACATCCAGAAAGCACCATAGTTGTGCAAGTTAAAATGGCACGTACAGCGGTCTTAACGGAAGATGAAGAAGGTGAAGAAGGTGAAGAAGGAGCTGATGAAGAAACAGCACAAGAATAACCAGAGGTTATTTTTGCAGATTGATATAAAGCATCCCGATACTAGTATCGGGATGCTTTTGTATTTTTAGGGCTACAAGAACCTTTCATAATTATGCTCAATTTCCTGAAGTCCCTTTTCAAAAAAGAAAGTAGCTTTTTAAACGAAGAAGATATCATGAAGAAATTTTTAATCGTAGGCCTTGGCAACATTGGAGACGAATACAAAGAAACACGCCATAATATTGGCTTTAAGGTTTTGGATGCATTAGCTACTAAAAAGGAGTTTAGCTTTGAAACAGCAAAATTAGGAGATATAGGGATGTTTAAAATAAAAGGTCGAAGTGTGCGCTGCCTTAAACCATCTACCTATATGAACAGAAGCGGAAAGGCACTAAAATATTGGATGGACAAGGAGAAGATTCCGTTAGAAAATGTACTGATTATTACAGATGACATTAACCTTCAGTTCGGCACCATAAGAATAAAAACGAAAGGTAGCGACGGAGGCCATAATGGACTAAAGGACATACAACTGTTTCTGCAAGGTAATAAGTACAACAGATTCCGTTTTGGTGTAGGGGCAGATTTTGGCAAGGGCAGACAAGTAGAATATGTGCTAGGGAAATGGAACGAAGATGAAAACTCAGCAATGGTGGAACGCCTTAAAAAATCAACAGAAGTGGTTAATTCCTTCGTATTGGAAGGCATTGCGCGCACAATGAATCAATTCAATAATTCTTAAAAAACCACAAAACTATAGCACCTTAAAAGTGTATACCCCTGAACTGGTCGCGTTTCCTGCCTTATCCTTTGTAATTACACTCCAATAATACACGGTATTCGATGCTACAGAAACTTTTTGCTCCAACACATCCAGAGCTAAGGCAGCTACTAAGTCTACAGGTGGATTTTCTGTTGAAAGATAGACTTCAAAATTCGCAATATCATCATCCAAATCGCTTGCAAACCAAGATAGGGTAATTTCATTATTAATATCCTTAAACACTCTCTGTGACATTCTTGGACCAATTATATCCGCAGGAAAAGGCGCAAAAGAAGTATTAGATCCCGAATTATAAAAATTCCAAGCGACACTAGAAATACTTTGTTCCACTTGGTTGTTCCGCGAGCGCACCTGCCATGAAAAAGCAATGCCCTTTTCTATGGGAAGGTTTGCAGAGGTTGCAGCTGTACTAATTGTTTGTGTAGTTCCTGTATTTATATTGACTACCCTTAACTCATAGGTATTGACATTTTTCGCTTCTTGCCATCTAAACGTTACACGACTCGTAAATGCTCCTAAGGACTGCCCTGTAGTACATTCGGAATTTCGCTCTGGAAAGACCAATTCTACCTGACCGGGAGGCTTGGGGTCATCCTTTTTACTACATCCGATAAATAAGGACAACATAGCACCAATTAGAAAAATATTCCGTGTCATTTCTTCATGATTTTAGCAGTTCCTTTTATTCCTTCGCCCGTAAATTGGACGTAATACATACCGTTAGCAAGTGCCCCTAAATCTATTTGAGTTCCGTTAGCGTTTGCCTGTAAGCTCATACCTTGTACAAACCTACCATCTGAAGAAAAAATGCGCATCGTTACCGCACTTCCAGTACCTCCAAAATAAACGCCGACAATGTCAGTGAATGGATTTGGGTATAATATTGGCTCCTTCGAAAGTATAAATTGCTCGTTATGGATGCCCTGGCAAGGAATGTCCGTAAACACCTTTAAAACGTTGATTCCATTCTTTAAATCTAAGGTAATGTTCGAGGATTGTGTCTGAATCGCTGTCCCATTCAGCTCAAGGGTATAGATATCAGACCCAGATAGATTCAAAGTAAGTAGTGTGCCATCCGTAGACACTTTTGAGCTAACTCCTAAAAAGTCGGGTTCAGAGATAACCACCTGGGTACAAAACTCTTCGT